>NZ_JAIUHW010000010.1:0-305867 GCF_020165315.1 Mesorhizobium sp. BR115XR7A | reverse complement strand
GGGGAGGGGGACGCCCCGCAATTGATGAGGTTTTGAATGGCCGCACCCGGTGAGAATTTGCGAATCAATTCAGACCGTTTGTGGGATTCGCTGATGGAGATGGCGAAGATCGGCCCCGGCATTGCCGGCGGCAACAATCGTCAGACCGTGACCGACGAGGATGGCGAAGGCCGGCATCTGTTCAAGCGCTGGTGCGATGCCGCAGGGCTCGAAATGGGCGTCGACGAGATGGGCACCATGTTTGCCCGCCGCGAAGGCACCGACCCCAGCCTGCCTCCGGTCTATGTCGGCAGCCATCTCGATACGCAGCCGACCGGTGGCAAATATGACGGCGTTCTCGGCGTTCTCGGCGGCCTGGAGATCGTGCGCTCGCTCAACGATCTCGACATCAAGACGAAACATCCGATCGTCGTCACCAACTGGACCAACGAGGAGGGCGCGCGCTTCGCGCCGGCTATGATGGCGTCCGGCGTGTTCGCCGGCGTGCTCGACCAGGCCGACGTCTACGAGCACACGGACAAGAACGGCAAGAAATTCGGCGAGGAACTGGAGCGCATCGGCTGGAAGGGCGCCGAGAAGGTCGGTGATCGCAAGATCCACGCCTTCTTCGAACTGCATATCGAGCAGGGCCCGATCCTCGAGGACGAGGACATCGACATCGGTGTCGTCACCCATGGCCAGGGCCTGAAATGGCTGCAGGTGACGCTGACCGGCAAGGAGGCGCATACCGGCTCGACGCCGATGCCCAAGCGCCGCAATGCCGGGCTCGGCATGGCGCGGGTGATCGAATTGGTCCACGAGATCGCCATGGACTACCAGCCCGACGCTGTCGGCGCGGTCGGCCACATGGAGGTCTATCCCAACTCGCGCAACATCATCGCCGGGCGCACCGTCTTCACCATCGACATACGCTCGCCGGAAAAGGAAGTGCTCGACGCCATGGATGGCCGCATCCGCGAAGGCATCGACACGATCTGCGACGCCCTCGACATCCAGTACAAGATCGAGCAGGTTGGCGCTTTCGATCCGGTCACCTTCGACAAGGGCTGCGTCAAGGCGATCCGCGACGCGGCCGAGCGGCTTGGCTATACGCATCGCAACATCGTCTCGGGTGCCGGCCACGACGCCTGCTGGATCAACCGCGTCGCGCCGACCGCCATGGTGATGTGCCCTTGCGTGGATGGGTTGAGCCACAATGAGGCGGAAGAGATCACCAAGGAATGGGCAGCGGCCGGCACCGACGTTCTGTTCCATGCGGTGGTGGAGACGGCCGTTATAGTGGAGTGAACTTAGAGATTTACCTTCAAACGCCGCTCACCAAGAAGCGGGAAGAGAAGAACAAGGGAACAGCAAAATGACCAAAGTCATCAAGAACGGCACCGTCGTCACCGCCGACCGAACGTGGAAGGCCGACGTGCTGATGCAGCACGGCAGGATCGTCGCCATCGGCTCGGACCTGCATGGCGACCATGAGTACGACGCCACCGGCTGCTATGTGATGCCGGGCGGCATCGACCCGCACACCCATCTCGAAATGCCGTTCATGGGCACCTATTCGGCCGATGATTTCGAATCCGGCACGCGTGCGGCCTTGGCCGGCGGCACCACGATGGTGGTCGATTTCTGCCTGCCGGCGCCGCAGCAATCGCTGCTCGAAGCCCTGCAGATGTGGGACAACAAGACCTCGAGGGCGTCCTGCGATTATTCGTTCCACATGGCGATCACCTGGTGGGGCAAGCAGGTGTTCGACGAGATGGCCACCGTGGTCGACAAGGGCATCACCTCGTTCAAGCACTTCATGGCGTACAAGGGCGCGCTGATGGTCGACGACGACGAGATGTACGCGTCGTTCCAGCGCTGCGCCGAGCTCGGCGCGCTGCCGCTGGTGCATGCCGAGAATGGCGACGTGGTCGCGGCCCTGTCGCAGAAGTTGCTTGCCGCCGGCAATAACGGCCCCGAGGGACATGCCTATTCGCGCCCGCCGGAAGTGGAGGGCGAGGCGACCAATCGCGCCATCATGATCGCCGACATGGCGGGCGTGCCGCTCTATGTCGTGCATGTCTCGTGCGAACAGAGCCACGAGGCGATCCGCCGGGCACGCCAGAAAGGCATGCGGGTGTTCGGCGAGCCGCTGATCCAGCACCTGACGCTGGACGAGAGCGAGTATTTCGACAAGGACTGGGACCATGCGGCGCGCCGCGTGATGAGCCCACCCTTCCGCAACAAACTGCACCAGGATTCGCTATGGGCCGGCCTGCAGGCCGGTTCGCTGCAGGTGGTAGCGACCGACCATTGCGCCTTCACCACCGACCAGAAGCGCTTCGGCGTCGGCAATTTCACCAAGATCCCCAACGGCACGGGTGGCCTTGAGGACCGGTTGCCGGTGCTGTGGACCAGGGGCGTCAATACCGGCCGGCTGACGATGAACGAGTTTGTCGCCGTGACCTCGACCAACATCGCCAAGATCCTCAACATGTATCCGAAGAAGGGCGCGATCGTCGAAGGCGCGGATGCCGACATCATCGTCTGGGACCCCCAGCGCAAGAAGAAGATTTCCGCCAAGAAGCAGCAATCCGTCATCGACTACAACGTCTTCGAAGGGGTCGAAGTGACCGGCCTGCCGCGCTTCGTGTTCTCGCGCGGCGAGCTGTCGGTCGAGGAGGCCGAGGTCAAGGCGAAGCCTGGCCATGGTGAGTTCGTCGGCCGCGAACCGAACGCGGCCGTCAACCGGGCGCTGTCGACCTGGAAGGAGATCACCGCGCCGCGCAAGGTCGAGCGGACAGGCATTCCGGCGACGGGTGTTTGAGGTGAGGTGCGCGGGGCTCTATCTCACCGCCGTTGTTGTTCTGGCAGCCGGCTCCGCCTCTGCGGCCGGCATCGACCTGTCCAAGCCCTATGGCAATAAGTCCGGCTGCATCAACAAGAACGGCCAGAAGGTCTATGCCGAAGACATGCTGCTGCTGACCGACACCGATTTTATCACCGCGACCAGTGCCTGCGCCTTCACCGGCAAACACGGTGAGGCCGATGGTTCGCTGACGGTCAAGGCAGAGTGCGAAGCCGAAGGCGAGGAGGGAAAGTCGCCGGCCACCTTCACGATCAAGCACAGCGCCAAGAATGCCAAGAAATTGGTGATCGCCGACGAGGACGGCAGCGTATACGGGGAAGTGTCTCGGTGCAGATGATTGCCGAGGTCGGCGCCGCCCCTCATCTGCCTGCCGGCATCTTCTCCCCGTATAGTGACGGGGAGAAGGGGGCCGAGTGCGATCTCGGTGCTCTTTCTGGCAACGCAGGCGATTGGCGGAATCCTTCGCGATGGCGTCCTTCTCCCCGTCACTCTACGGGGAGAAGTGCCCGGCAGGGCGATGAGGGGCAGCGCGGACCTGGAGCTATTGAGCCTCGGCCGGCCAACCCGCCAATACCGCCCTCAGGCGACGAGCGCGTCCAGTTCCGGCAGCAGGACGACGCTTTCCTGTTCGTTGGGATCGGTGCGGGCGATGACGGCCGAGGACGGCGCATTGCTCAGATTGGCCGGCAAATGTGGCACGCCTGCGGGAATGTAGAAAAGGTCGCCGGCCTTGACGACGATGTGATGCTCCAGCCGGTCGCCATACCAGGTATGGACCTCGCCGGAGAGCACGTAGATCGCCGTTTCATGGTTCTCGTGCAGATGCGCCTTGGCGCGGGCACCGGGCGGCATGGTGAGCACGTGCATGCAGATGCCGGAGGAGCCGACCGACTCGGTGGCTATGCCGGCGAAGTAGGTCAGGCCCTGCTTGCCTTCATAAGTGCTTTCAGGGCGGATAAGATGACAAGTCGGTTTAGGCGACATCGGGGAAACTCCGGGCGTCGACCGAGCGGGACAAACTCAGCTGGACTGGGGCCAATGGGACGGGTCGAGTGGAAAACAACATCACGATAAAAGCAATCGGTTTCGTGCGGCGGAAGGCAGGCAGCAACCGATGACGGGACCTTCGCCAGCCGTCGTTTCGGCAAGCAAACTGGGCCTCACCTTCCAGACCAATGACGGGCCGGTACAGGCGCTGTCCAATGTCGACCTGACCATCGGCAAGGGTGAGTTCGTCTCCTTCATCGGGCCTTCGGGTTGCGGCAAGACTACTTTGCTGCGCGTCATCGCCGATCTGGAAAAGCCCACTTCGGGGACGATCTCGGTCAATGGCATGACGCCGGAACAGGCGCGCGAGAGACGTGCCTACGGCTATGTCTTCCAGGCCGCCGCCCTGTTTCCCTGGCGCACCATCGAGCGCAATGTCGGGCTGCCGCTGGAAATCATGGGCCTGTCCAAGACCGAGCAGGCGGAGCGGATCAAGCGCACGCTCGACCTCGTCAACCTCGGTGGCTTCGAGAAGAAATACCCCTGGCAGCTTTCCGGCGGCATGCAGCAGCGCGCCTCTATCGCGCGTGCGCTGGCCTTCGATGCCGACCTGTTGCTGATGGACGAGCCGTTCGGCGCGCTGGATGAGATCGTGCGCGACCACCTCAACGAGCAATTGCTGCAACTATGGGGACGGACGAACAAGACCATCTGCTTCGTCACCCACTCCATTCCGGAAGCCGTCTACCTGTCGACGCGCATCGTCGTCATGTCGCCGCGCCCGGGCCGGGTCAGCGACATCATCGAATCGACGCTGCCGAAAGAGCGGCCGCTCGACATCCGCGAGACGCCGGAGTTTCTGGCGATCGCGGCGCGGGTGCGCGATGGGTTGAGGGCAGGGCATAGTTATGATGATTGAGGGGAGCGACAAGCGCGCGGTCCATCGCGACTTCGTCATCCTAGGGCGGAGCAAGGAGCGAAGCGACGCGGCGCAGACCCTAGGATCCATGCCGTTACCTCAACGTTCCGCAGCGGTGCAGACCGATGCACCTTACGCTGTGCGTTCGAAGGCGAACACTCTCGACCGCTTATACCCCCCGGCCAACGTCACGGAATGGATCCTAGGGTCTGCGCGACGCTTCGCGTTGCTCCGCCCTAGGATGACGAAGGCGAAGGTGGTCGGCCTTCGCTTCGCTCCGGCCATCCTCTCCCCGTGGGGGAGAGGAGGAGGCCCCGCCCATGGATAGCTTCCGCTCCAAGATCATCCCCGTAACCTCCATCCTTCTGGGCGTGGTCGTGCTCTGGTACATCTTCGCCGTCATCCTCAACGCGCCCTTCCAGCGCGATCTCGACCGGCGTGCCAACGAAACCTCCACGTTCGGCGAACTCATCGGCAAGACGCTGTCGCAGCCCAAGCCGACGCTGCCGGCGCCGCATCAGGTGGCGGTGAATTTCTTCGAGAACACTTTTCTGCGGCCCATCACCTCAAACCGCAGTCTCGTCTACAACGCCTGGGTTACGCTGTCCTCGACGCTGCTCGGCTTCGCCTTCGGCACCGCACTCGGCATCGTCATCGCCGTCGGCATCGTCCATGTCGCGACGCTCGACCGCAGCCTGATGCCGTGGATCATCGCCTCGCAGACCATTCCGATCCTGGCGGTGGCGCCGATGATCATCGTCGTTCTGGCGGCAATCGGCATTACCGGACTGATCCCGAAGGCGATGATCTCGACCTATCTGTCGTTCTTCCCGGTAACCGTAGGCATGGTGAAGGGCCTGCGCTCGCCCGAGATCATGCATCTCGACCTGATGCACACCTACAATGCCAGCCGCGCGCAGACCTTCTGGAAACTGCGTGTGCCAGCCTCGGTGCCATTCCTGTTCACCTCGATGAAGGTCGCGGTGGCGGCAAGCCTGGTGGGCGCAATCGTCGGCGAACTGCCGACCGGCGCGGTCGCCGGTATCGGCGCCAAGCTGTTGGCCGGCGCCTATTACAGCCAGTCGATCGACATCTGGTCGGCGCTGGTCGCGGGCTCCATCGTGGCGGCACTGCTGGTGATGGTGGTTGGCATCGCCGGCCGCGTCGTTGACCGCGCCATGGGTGGGAGGCCGGCATGAACTGGCTGAAACCTTCCTGGCAGGCCGTGCTGGCGATCGTGCTGTGCCTGATCGCGATTGCGGTCGGCGCCATTTCGAAGCCGGAAGCGGCAGCGCTTGCCGATCCGACGGCCAGTATCGACTACCCCTATCTCGGAATGAAGGGCTTGATGCTTGGCGTGGCCGTGCTGGCGGCGCTGATCTCCATGGTCAGGATTCCGCCCCTGGCGGAGGCCGTGATGCTCTTCATAGGCGCCCATCTCGTCGCCTGGCTGCTGATATCGGGCATTTCAGGCTTCGAAGGGACGGCGCTGGCGCCGTATTTCCTTCTGCTCGCGGCTGCCTGGCTGCTTGGCTGGCGTTGTGTGGCGGTGCTTTCGGGATTGCGGCCGACGGCAGGATGGGTCCGGACCGCACTGCGTCTGGTCATCCCCGCTATCTTCGGCGCCTGGATCCTGATCATCTGGGAAGCCGTCACACGCGGCGCCGGCATTCCTTTCATCCTGCTGCCGCCGCCGAGCGCCATCGGCGCGCGCATCGTCAGCTCGCTGCCGGTGCTCGGCGCCGATGTCCGGCAAACCATCTTCAAGGCGGTGCTCTTCGGCTATGTGGTGGGCAGCGGCGCTGGCTTCATCACCGCTGTTCTCGCCGACCGCGTACCGTTTCTGCGGCGTGGACTTCTGCCGATCGGCAATATGGTCTCGGCGCTGCCGATCATCGGCGTGGCGCCGATCATGGTCATGTGGTTCGGCTTCGACTGGCAATCCAAGGCGGCGGTGGTCATCATCATGACCTTCTTCCCGATGCTGGTGAATACGGTCGCCGGGCTCGCCGCGTCCGGCCATATGGAGCGCGACCTGATGCGCACCTATGCGTCGGGCTACTGGCCGACCCTCGTCAAGCTCAGGCTGCCGGCCGCCGCTCCCTTCATCTTCAACGCGCTGAAGATCAATTCGACGCTGGCGCTGATTGGCGCCATCGTCGCCGAGTTCTTCGGCACGCCCGTCGTCGGCATGGGCTTCCGCATTTCGACCGAGGTCGGGCGGATGAACATCGACATGGTCTGGGCCGAAATCGCAGTTGCAGCACTTGCGGGTTCGGTCTTTTATGGCGTGGTCGCCCTTGTCGAAAGGGCCGTCACGTTTTGGCATCCCTCTGTCCGTGGTGGATAGGGGCGGTGGGTTTGGGCACTAACTTCAGAGGGTAAAAAAATGAAAAGACTTATTATTCCAGTTCTGGCCGGCGCGATGTCGCTGGCCGCGTTCCAGGCGATGGCCGCCGACAAGGTGACCTTGCAGCTGAAATGGGTCACGCAGGCGCAGTTTGCCGGCTACTATGTCGCCAAGGCCAAGGGTTTCTATGAGGCTGAAGGCCTCGACGTCGACATCAAGCCAGGCGGCCCCGACATCGCCCCCGAGCAAGTGATCGCCGGCGGCGGCGCCGACGTCATCGTCGACTGGATGGGCGGCGCGCTCGCCGCGCGCGAGAAGGGCGTGCCGCTGGTCAACATCGCCCAGCCGTTCAAGAAGGCCGGCATGGAGCTGGTCTGCCCGAAGGACGGCCCGATCAAGACCGAAGCCGACTTCAAGGGTCATACGCTCGGCGTCTGGTTCTTCGGCAACGAATATCCGTTCTACGCGTGGATGAACAAGCTTGGCCTCAAGACGGAGGGCGGCCCCGATGGCGTCACCGTGCTGAAGCAGAGCTTTGACGTGCAGCCGCTGATCCAGAAGCAGGCCGATTGCATCTCGGTCATGACCTACAATGAGTACTGGCAGCTGATCGACGCCGGCTACAAGCCCGAACAGCTGACCGTGTTCAACTACTCGGCCATGGGCAACGACCTGCTCGAGGACGGCCTCTATGCCTCGGAAGACAAGCTCAAGGATCCGGCTTTCGAGGACAAGATGGTGCGGTTCGTGCGCGCTTCGATGAAGGGATGGAAATACGCGGTCGACAACAATGACGAAGCCGCAAGCATCGTCATGGACGGCGGCGGCCAGGACGAGAACCACCAGAAGCGGATGATGAGCGAAGTTGCCAAGCTGATCGACAATGCCGACGGCAAGCTCGACCCGGCGACCTACGAACGCACCGCCAAGGCGCTGCTCGACCAGAAGATCATCACCAAGGAGCCGAAAGGCGCCTATACCACCGCCATCACCGATAAGGCGGTCAAGTAGGCCTCGCAGGCGCGATCAACAGCGCCTGAGACCGGGTCTGACGATCAAAGGGGCGGGCGACCGCCCCTTTTCCATGCGCTCCAATCACAAAACCGTGTGCGGGGATACATTGCGTCGTCCAGCCGTTGCATTGAAGCATGCGCGCGTCGGGGAGCCGCGACGCACGCTTTGTCAATCGGAGGTCCTTCATGCGCGCTCACTCCTTCCTGCCGGCGCTATCGGCGCTCGCCATTTCCACCGCTTTCCTGTTCGCATCACCGGCCATGGCCGAGATGGTAAAATACAAGGCGACCCTCGATGGCGGCCAGCAGAGCCCAGCCGTCACCACGAAGGGCAAGGGGACGGCCACTCTCACCTTCGACACCACCAAGAAGAAGCTCAGCTGGAACGTGAAGTATTCCGGCCTCAGCGGCCCGGCGACAGCGGCGCACATTCACGGCCCGGCGGCGGCGGGCGAGAATGCGCCTCCGGTGATCCCGTTCAAAGGCAAGCTCAAGAGCCCGATCAAGGGGTCGGCGACGCTGACCGATGCGCAGGCCGCTGACCTCGAGGCCGGCAAGTATTACGTCAATGTGCACACGGCGGCCAACAAGGACGGCGAGATTCGCGGCCAGATCGAAAAGGCGATGTAGAGCCCGAAGCGCGGCTCACGCTTGAAGCCTGGCGGGACAGCGCCGCCCTCTGTTCTGCCGGCCCTTAAGCCCTGTCGCGTATCTGCGTCATCGTCCGGGTCGGGGTGATCGCTTCGGGATCGAGCCTGATCTCGACGATCGCCGGCTTGCCGCTGGTTCGCGCGCGCTCGAAGGCAGGCGCGAAATCAGCTGTCTTCTCCACCGTCTCGCCATGGCCGCCATAGGCGCGGGCAAGTGCTGCAAAATCAGGGTTCTTCAGATCGGTGCCGACGACGCGGCCGGGATATTCGCGTTCCTGGTGCATGCGGATGGTGCCGTAAATACCGTTGTTGACGACGATGACGACGATCGGCAGGTCGTACTGCACGGCGGTGGCGAATTCCTGGCCGTTCATCAGGAAGCAGCCGTCGCCGGCGAAGGCGACCACGGTGCGCTCCGGATACAGCGCCTTGGCGGCGACCGCCGCCGGCGTGCCGTAGCCCATCGAGCCCGACGTCGGCGCTCCTTGCGTGGCGAAGCGGCGGAAGCGATGGAAGCGGTGTACCCAGGTTGCGTAATTTCCGGCGCCATTGGTGAGAATGGCATCGTCCGGCAGCACGTTTTCCAGGTAGTTGATGATCGGTCCCATCTGGACCGGGCCGGGACCGTTTTCAGGCGGAGTCGACCAGTCGAGATAGGCGGCATGCAGCTTGGCTGTTTCGGCCGCCCATGATGGCGTTCCGGCCGGCATGCGCTTGGTGAAAGCCTCGACGAAGGCCGCTGGCGAAGCATTGATCGCCAGGGTCGGACGGTAGACGCGGCCGAGTTCGCCGGCATCGGCATGGACATGCACCAGGGCCTGGTCGGGGTAGGGGCTCTTCAGCAGCGTGTAGTCGGAAGAGGGCATCTCGCCCATGCGCCCGCCGATCAAGAGAACGACGTCGGCCTGCTTGATGGCCGTCGCCAGCTTCGGATTGATGCCGATGCCGACATCGCCGGCATAGTTTGGATGAAGATGGTCGAACAGCATCTGGCGGCGGAAGGAACAGCCGACAGGAAGCGACCAGGCCTCGGCGATCTCATGCATCCGCGCCACCGCGTCCGCGTTCCAGCGCGTGCCGCCAAGAATGACGAAGGGACGCTTCGCGCCGGCAAGCAGCATTTCCAGTGCGTCGAGTTCGGCCTCGCCGGGATAGGTTTCGACCGGCGTGTGCGGAAGTGCTTCCGGCGCGTCGACGACGCTGGTCAGCATATCCTCAGGCAGCGATATGACGACCGGGCCGGGGCGGCCCGACGTCGCCACGGCAAAGGCGCGCGTGACGAATTCGGGGATGCGCGAGGCGTCGTCGATCTCGACCACCCATTTGGCGATGTCGCCGAAGAACCTGACATAGTCCACTTCCTGGAACGCCTCGCGTTCCTTGGCGTGGCTGGCGACCTGGCCGATGAACAGGATGAGGGGAACCGAATCCTGCATGGCGATGTGGATGCCTGCCGAAGCGTTGGTGGCGCCGGGTCCGCGGGTGACGAAGCAGATGCCGGGCTTGCCGGTCAGCCGTCCCTGGCAGTCGGCCATCATGGCAGCGCCGCCTTCCTGGCGGCAGACGATGGTGCGGATCGAGGAATCATGCAGCGCGTCAAGCACCGCAAGGTAGGATTCGCCCGGCACGCAGAACATACGGTCGGTGCCATTGGCTTCGAGGGCGTCGACGATCAGTTGTCCACCGGTCTTCATTTCCCAGACTTCTCCAGTTCGGCAAGGATTTCGTCAGTGTGCTCGCCAAGGCGCGGCGAGGGGCGTTCATAAGTAAGCGGTGTGCCCGACATCACCATCGGCGCGCGCACCGATGGCAGGCGGTTGCCATGGCCGTCGTCGAGGTCGAGCCGCATGCCGCGGGCAATGGTCTGCGGGTCGTCGAACATCTGGCCGATCGTGTTGATCGGGCTTGCCGGCACGCTGGCGGCTTCGAGCTTCGCCAGCAGCGGATCGCGATCAAAAATCTTCAGCGCCTCGATGATGCGTGCGCGAAGTTCCACGCGATTGGCGACGCGGGCCGGATTGGTGGTGAAATCGGGATTGGCCGGCAAATCGCCCAGCCCGACCGCGGCGCAGAATTTGGCGAACTGGCCGTCATTGCCGACAGCCAGGATGATGTGGCCGTCCCTGACCGGAAGCACTTCGTAGGGGGCGATGTTCATATGGGCATTGCCCATCTGCACCGGCGACTTGCCGGAAACGAGATAATTGAGGTTCTGGTTGCCGAGCGCCGAGATCTGCGTGTCGAACAGCGCCATGTCGATGTGCTGGCCTTCGCCGGTCTGTTCGGCATGGCGAAGTGCTGCCTGGATGGCGACGACCGAATAGAGGCCGGTGAAGATATCCGAGATGGCGACGCCGGCTTTCTGCGGCTCGCGGCCGGGCTCGCCGGTAATCGACATCATGCCGGCCATGGCCTGGATGATGAAATCGTAGCCCGCGCGAGGCGCATAAGGCCCATCCTGACCGAAACCGGTGATCGAGCAGTAGACGAGGCGAGGGTTGATTTCCTTCAGGCTGCCGTGGTCGAGCCCGTATTTCTTCAGGCCGCCGAGTTTGAAGTTCTCGATCAGCACATCCGCCGTCGCGACCAGCCGGCGCACCGTCTCGGCGCCTTCGGGCGTCGAGAAGTCGATGGCGATGGAGCGCTTGCCGCGATTGCAGGAATGGTAATAGGCGGCCGACAGGTTCTCGCCGTCGTGGCTCATGACGAAGGGCGGACCCCATTTGCGGGTGTCGTCGCCGCCATCGGGGCTCTCGACCTTGATGACATCGGCGCCGAGATCGGCAAGCAACTGCCCGGCCCAGGGCCCGGCAAGAATGCGGGCGAGTTCGACGACGCGGACGCCTTTCAGCGGGGGTTCGGCCATAAATCACCGTGGTTGCTGCAATCATCCTGATCGCTGCGAAAGCAGAGCCTCTATCAAGCCCGGCGGCGGCTGTCACGGTTCTTGCGATGGGCCAAACCGTCGGGCTTTCAGGACAGCGTCCGCCCAGTTGGCGAAATCGTCCATGACGATGTCCCGGTTCACCTCGTTCAGGCTCTCGTGGCGGGTGTCGGCGTAAACCTTCGAAACCAGATTAGAAAAGCCCATCTTGCGCATGCGGTTCGCGAGATGGGTGATGCCCTTGCCGTAGTCCGAGGCAGGGTCTTTCTCGCCGCCAACGATGGCGACGGGAAGGTCGCGCCGGATGCCGGCAAAGGCCGCATCCTTGCCGCCGTTCAGCGCCATCGCGACCACATCGCGCCACATCGATATGGAGGCATCCCAGCCGCAGAGCGGATCGGCGATGTATTTCGCGACTTCCGCCTCGTCGCGCGAAAGCCAGTCGAACAAGGTGCGATGGTCGGGGACCGCCTTGCCCCAGGCCTGGAAGGTGAGTTTCGGCAGCAGGCGCGACGGGACATCGGAGCCCAGCCGCATCCGTTCCCAGGCCAGGATGCCGAGCGCCACCTGGCCGAGCAGGCCCTGCGAGAAATTGCCGTTCCAGATGGCTGCGGCATGGATCCGATTCGAGTGCCGTAACAAGTAGTTCAGCGCCACGGACGCGCCCATCGAGTGGCCGAAAAGGATCACCGGCAGGTCAGGCTGCTCGCGGGCGATAAGATCGCGGATGGCGTCGACATCGGCGATCACCTTGGCCGGGCCGTCCTTGTCGGCGAATCTGCCGAGCGGCGCGTCGGGCGCCCTGGTCGTCCCATGGCCACGGTGATCATGGACATAGACATGGAAACCCCGAGCGGCCAGGAAACCGGCGAAGCGGTCGTAGCGCCCGGCATGCTCGGCCAGGCCATGATTGATCTGGACCACCGCACGCGGAGAGCTGTCGGCCTGCCGGACGAACAGATTGAGGTCGGCGCCGGTCGGCGAGCGGACCACGCGCTGCTGGCTGAATGGCATGCCGGCTGGCCTCCCCCTGGTTCCGCCCTTTGCAATGTCCAACGTGTGCGCCGGCGCCAGATTTGCGTCAATCGGGCCTGCCGGCTTTTCCGCGACGATCTTTCTTGCCACGGGCCCGCAAAATATCGCAATTCTGACATGGAGACAGCTTCAGTCTGTCGCCCACTTTCCAGCAGGGGATTCTCCATGCGCATTGCTGTTGTTTTCGGATTGGCCTTGCTGGCGGGGTCGCTGGCAGGCGCGGCGCATGCCGACGTCAAGATGAGCGGCACCTTCGTGGCCGACGCTGCCTGTCCCGCGACGCAGGCGATCAAGAACGCCAAGAACCCCGGCAATGTCTCGACCGATGCGGGCAAGACCTATCAATTGCTGGCCGGCAACAAGGACGCTCCGAGCCACTACCTCATCCTGGTGCCGGGCGCCGATCCCGAGCGCCGTTGGGTGAAGGTCAGCTGCGGCCATCTGTCGGGCAGCAGTGCGGTGACCGCGCCGGCGGCACCGGGCGGGCAAGGCAAGCCGGCGGCCTCGGGAAAACCCGAATATGTCTTCGCGCTGAGCTGGCAGCCGGCCTTCTGCGAGACCAAGTCGAACAAGACCGAATGCAAGGCGCAGAACCCTGGCGAATTCGATGCCACCAATTTCACGCTGCACGGCCTGTGGCCGCAGCCGAACGGCAATTTCTATTGCCAGGCTTCGGCCAGCGACAAGGCCAATGACAATCCGGCTCACTGGCAGGACCTGCCACCGGTCAACCTCGATGCCGAGACCCGCGCCGAGCTCGACAAGGTGATGCCGGGCACCGCCTCGAAGCTGGAACGGCATGAATGGATCAAGCACGGCACCTGCTATGGCAAAAGCCAGCAGGAGTATTTTTCCGACGCCCTTCATTTGATGCGTGAGGTCAACAGCTCGCCCGTGCGCGACCTCTTCGCCAAAAATATCGGCGGCAAGCTGACCGCGGACCAGATCCGCAGCGCCTTCGACCAGTCCTTCGGCGCGGGAGCAGGGGACCGGGTGCGTGTGTCCTGCCTTATCGATCCGTCGAGCGGCCGGCGGCTGATCGGCGAACTGACGCTTGGCCTTGCCGGCCCGATCGGTCCGAACAGCTCGCTCAAGGATCTGCTGCTGGCCTCCGTGCCGACCAACAAGGCCGGTTGCCCGACCGGCACGGTCGACGCGATCGGGTTCCAGTAACGCACGGGCACGGATTTAGGCAGCCAGCCGGGCTTTCGCTTGCCGTGCCTGCTGTTATGTTGGCATGGCGGTGTTCATTCAGCGGGGGTTGCATGAGTGGCATGACGAGCAGCGCGCCGGCACGGCAGGGGAAATCGTAGCGACAAGGTTGGGTCTGGACTGACTTTGGCTAGATCTGCGCGGACCTGGTCCAGGCGATATCGGCGTCGGCTTCATGCCCGCCGGGTTCGCCGACGACGCGGTCGCGTCCGGTCGATTTCGCCTTGTAAAGGCGTTGGTCGGCGAGCGCGAACAGGTCGGCCAGGCACTGCGTCGTTTCGCTGACGGTGGAAACGCCGGCGCTGACGGTCAATTCGAACCGGCTGGTGGCGGCCGATGCTTTGAGCGCGGTGCGGACGCTTTCGCCAAAGAGCCTGGCGACGGAGTGTGGACGCGAACTCAGGATCGCGAATTCCTCGCCGCCGATCCGGAACACCTGGTCCTCGGCGCCTGCCGCCTCGCAAAGTACGGTCGCGACCGCCTTCAGCACCTTGTCGCCTTCGGCATGGCCGAAACGATCGTTGATCGACTTGAAGTGGTCGACGTCGACGATGAGCAGGCTGAGCGGCCTCGCCGTGCGCAGGCTGGACTGGACGGCGGCCTCGCCATCGGCATCGAAGCGTCCCCTGTGCAGCAGTCCGGTCAGGCCATCGCGGCCGACATGTTCGACCAGCGCCTCGTAGCGTTCGCGATAGGTCAAGGTCTCGAAGATGTCGGTCAGCCCACGCGGCATCTGGACATCCCGGACCTCGAACCATTTGAGATAGGCGACCAGCATGGCGCTGAAGGTCAGTGCCGCCGCCATCTTGGCGAACCAGCCGCCGAAGAAGACCGCGATCGGCGCGCCGGCAACGAAATGCAGCGCGGTGAAGAACCCCGCCTGATCGAAAGTCAGCACGCAGGCGACGCAAATCAGGATGCGTGCGAACCGCGCCTTGCGCAGGACGCGTCCAAGTTTCTCATAAAGCAGGATGATCAGGATGGCATCGACGAACAGCAGCGTCGTGCCCCAAACCATCAGCCAGCCCATCTCGTCGATAAAGCCGATGTCGGGGAGCCGGCCATCGGGAAGCGGAGCGATGGCGTGCAGGCGCAGGAGCAGAACCAGACCGATCATCAGCGCATTGCCGAGCAGCAGGCCATAGATCGGCTGGCGCACGGTGGCGGCATCCTCCTTCATGTAGAGCAGAAGGAGCATCACCAGCTTGCCCGAAAACAGCACCGCCGAGCCCGGCGAGACCATGCCAAACGGCAGCGCGACGTAGAAGACGCTGGCGAGATAGGTTTCCAGGAAATGCATGACGCCGAGTGCGCAGATGAAGACGCCCAGCCCGATGCGCTTGCGGAAGCGGAAAAGCGTCACCATGACGCTGAAGTAGACAATCGCTTCGGCAAGGAGCAGGAAACTGTTCAGCAATGCCGTCGATCCGCTCTCTTTTCGAAATCGCGGCCAGCCAGCGATTCCACTCCGATCCTGTTTTGACGTGGAAGGGTTAACCGGAGATTTCCGCGTGCCATCGACCGGTTGAAAACCTGGCTGTCGGTGCACACTTGTCCGTGTGGTTGGCCTGATATGGCAAAAGCGATTGCCGTTCGGCGCCGCATCGCCTACATAGCGGCCAACCTCCATTCAATTCGACAAATCCAGTCATTTTTCAGGGAAAGCGCGCGTGGCACGCCAGTTCATCTATCACATGGCCGGCCTCAACAAGGCCTATGGCACCAAGAAGGTGCTCGAGAACGTTCATCTGTCCTTCTACCCGGACGCCAAGATCGGCATCCTGGGCCCAAACGGCGCCGGCAAGTCGACGATCCTCAAGATCATGGCCGGCATCGACAAGGACTGGAGCGGTGAGGCGTGGCTCGCCGAAGGCGCCACTGTCGGCTACCTGGCGCAGGAGCCGGCGCTCGATCCGGACAAGACCGTGTTCGAGAACATCATGGAAGGTGTCGCGGCCAAGACCGCCATCATCGAGCGTTACAACGAATTGATGATGAACTATTCCGACGAGACGGCCGACGAGTCGGCCAAGCTCCAGGACGAGATGGACCGGCTGAACCTGTGGGATCTCGAACAGCAGGTCGAGATGGCAATGGAAGCGCTGGGCTGCCCGCCAAAGGATGCCAACGTCACCAAGTTGTCGGGTGGCGAGCGCCGCCGCGTCGCGCTCTGTCAGCTGCTGCTGCGCCAGCCTGATCTTCTGCTGCTCGACGAACCGACCAACCATCTCGATGCCGAGACGACGGCATGGCTGGAAAAGCATCTGCGCGCCTATCCGGGCGCCGTGATGATCATCACCCACGACCGCTACTTCCTCGACAATGTCACCGGCTGGATTCTCGAACTCGATCGCGGACGCGGCATTCCTTATGAGGGCAACTACACCAAGTACCTCGAAGCCAAGGCCAAGCGCCTCAAGCAGGAAGGCCGCGAGGACGACGCCCGCCAGCGCGCCATCGGCCGCGAGCGCGAGTGGATCCAGTCGAGCCCGAAGGCTCGCCAGACCAAGTCCAAGGCGCGTATCCAGGCGTTCCAGGATCTGCTCGATGCAGCTGATAAGCGGCGGCCGACGGATACGCAGATCGTCATCCCGCATGGCGAGCGACTCGGCAACGTGGTCATCGAGGTCGAGGGCCTGTCGAAAGGCTTCGGCGACACGCTGTTGATCGAAGGCCTCGAATTCAAGCTGCCGCCGGGTGGCATTGTCGGCGTCATCGGCCCGAACGGCGCCGGCAAGACGACATTGTTCCGCATGATCACCGGCCAGGAAAAGCCGGATGCGGGTTCTGTCCGCGTCGGCGAGACGGTCAAGCTCGGCTATGTCGACCAGAGCCGCGACGCGCTCGATCCGTCGAAGACCGTGTGGGAAGAAATTTCGGGCGGCGCCGAAGTGGTCAAGCTCGGCAAGTTCGAGGCCAACACCCGCGCTTATTGCGCGTCCTTCAACTTCCGCGGCGGCGACCAGCAGCAGAAGGTCGGCAACCTCTCCGGCGGTCAGCGCAACCGCGTGCACCTGGCCAAGATGCTGAAGACCGGCGGCAATGTTCTGCTGCTCGACGAACCGACCAACGATCTCGATACGGAAACGCTGGCGGCACTCGAAGACGCGCTGGAAAATTTCGGCGGCTGCGCGGTTATCATCTCGCACGATCGCATGTTCCTCGACCGCCTGGCGACGCACATCCTCGCCTTCGAGGGCGACAGCCACGTCGAATGGTTCGAGGGCAATTTCGAGGATTACGAGCAGGACAAGATCCGCCGGCTCGGGCCCGAAGCCGTCAACCCGCACCGCATGACCTACAAGAGGCTGACGCGGTAAGGGGGCACCGGGCGGCGAATTCTCAAGCTGACATGAGGAGCCCGGATGGCTGATTGGTCCGCCGCCCAGTATCTGAAATTCGAGGACGAGCGCACGCGGCCCGCGCGTGACCTCGTGGCGCAGCTGCCGGTCGACTTTCCGCGCCGGGTTGTCGATATCGGCTGCGGGCCGGGCAATTCGACCGAACTTCTGGTCGAGCGCTGGCTGGATGCGCAAGTGAGCGGCTTCGACACCTCTCCCGACATGATCGAGAAGGCGAGGACGCGGCTGCCCAATGTCAGCTTCGACCTCGCCGATGCGTCGACTTGGCAGCCGGCCGAGCCGGTCAACGTGATCTTCGCCAACGCCGTCTTCCAGTGGCTGCCGGAGCATCCGGCGGTGTTCCAGCGCCTGATGGGTTTTCTGGCCCCCGGCGGCGCGCTAGCCGTCCAGATGCCCGACAATATGGCCGAGGATTCTCATCGCCTGATGCGGGAGACCGCCGCCGAAGCGCCTTTCGCGGCAAAGATCAGGGATGCGGCCCGTGCGCCGCTGCCGCCGGTGTCGTTCTACTACGACCTGCTGTCGCCGCTCGCGGCTCGGCTCGACATCTGGCACACCATCTACAACCATCCGCTGGCCGATGCCGAGGCGATCGTCGAGTGGGTGAAGTCGACAGGGCTGAAGCCCTTCCTCGATCCGCTGGACGCGGATGAGCGCAAGCTGTTCCTCGACAGCTACACGGCCAAGATCGCCAAGGCCTATCCGAAGACCGCCGATGGCAAGGTGCTGCTGCGTTTCCCCCGCATTTTCATCGTCGCCAAGGGGGCGGGATAGGCTGGCGAAAAACCTTGGTTTAAGCCGGCCTAAACCTTGGTTTAAGCCGGCGTAAACCGGCCGAGTGAGAAAAATGTTGCGCCGAAACGTTTCGGCGCCCACATCAAGCCGCAACGCCCGCGGATGGACGGACTTAAACATGCATCGCGTCATCATCAGCGGCATCGGCGCTGAAATTCCCAAGCCTGTAATCACGAATGAGGAACTGGTCGCCAGCTTCAATGCCTGGGTCGACACCGAGAACGCGCGGCGCCAGGCCGCCGGCGAGACGCTGCTGCAGAAATCGGATGCCGACTTCATCGTTCATGCTTCAGGTGTGAAGTCCCGCCACGTGGTCGAGCGTGAAGGCATTCTCGACCCGACCCGCATGGCGCCGCGCATTCCGGCGCGTCCGGACGACACGCTCTCGCTGCAGGCGGAATTCGGCATCGCTTCGGCTGGGAAGGCGATCGACCACGCCGGGGTCGAGGCCTCGGACATCGATCTGGTGATCTGCTCGTCCTCGCATCAGCAGAGGCCATATCCAGCGATCGCCATCGAAATGCAGGAGGCGCTGGGCACGAGGGGCGCGGGTTTCGACATGGGGCTTGGCTGTTCGTCGGCCGCGGCTGCGCTGCACATGGCGGTCAATCTGGTGCGCTCGGGCGCGCACAAGCGCATCCTGGTGACGACGCCGGAAATCATCACCGGCCATCTCAATTTCCGCGACCGGCAGACGCATTTCATCTTCGGGGACGCTTCGGTGTCGATGGTGGTGGAGGGGCTCGCCCAGGGTGAGAGGCGGCCGGGCCGCTTCGAGGTGCTGGACACGCGCATCTGGACGCAGATGTCGAACAACATCCGCACCAATCTCGGCTATCATACCCGTACCGCCCAGGATGATCCCTACAGGATCGACCTGGAAGGCAACCTCATCAAGCAGGTCGGCAACAAGGTGTTCAAGGAAGTGACCGTCGCCGGGCACAAATTCATCGTCGAATTCCTCGCCGAACACGGGCTGACGCCGCAGGCGGTGCGGCGCTTCTGGCTGCACCAGGCCAATGCGCGCATGAACGCGATGATCCTGAAACTGGCGTTCGGCCACGATGTCGGCCATGACCGCGCGCCGATGGTGCTGGAGCGGCTCGGCAACACGGCGGGCGCCGGAGCCATCATCGCGCTGTCGGAGAACCATGCCGACATGAAACCGGGCGATCACGGCCTGATCTGCGCCTTCGGTGCGGGATATTCGATCGGTGGCGCGCTGCTGAGAATGCTCTGAGGTGATGCCGCGCTAGGCCGGCGTGAAGGGAACCAGCATCGGCACTCGCCTGGCGTAATCGTCATAGGCGGGTCCGAGTTCGTCGCGCAGGAAACGCTCCTCCAGCCTCGCCTTGATGACGACGCCGATGATGAGCAGGGCTGTACCTGCAATGCCCCAGACCGTGCCTTTTGCCGCCATGGTGGCAAGCACAGCCAGCAGCAGCCCGGTATAGATCGGATGCCGTACCAGGCGATAGGGGCCGGTGTCGACCACGCGATGATCCGCCTTGGCTGTGACCGTGGCGGACCACAACCGCCCGAGATGGATGCGTGCCCACCATGCGAAGCCGATGCCGACCGCGATCAGGGCAACGCAGGCCCAGGCTTCGGCAAGGGTCGGCGTCCATAATCTCAGCCTGCCTTCATAGCCGTGCGCTGGAACGAACAGCAGGACGGTGCCGGCCAGCCAGAAGACGCGATAGCGGGCCTCCGCCCCGATGGTGGCGCGCTTTTGGGCTGGATCGGCCCAGGATGCAGCGAGGATCCAGGATACCACCCAGAACAGCCAGAGCGCTGCGATGGCCTGTCCAACCTGCATGCGAACCTCCTCCTCCCGACTGGCGCCGAATATATATAGGCGGCGCGGCGGCAATGGGACGCGCTCGCTGCAACATGACGGCATTTCCGGTAATAACGTCGTGATCGGCATCAAACGCAGTGATCGGATCATCAGCGCTTTAAACTGGACCGTATTGTCCGAGGCCTCTAGACCAGCAGCATGCAGGAAACAAACCTAGAACTTTTTCCAACTGCCGAGCCCACGATCGACATCGTCCCGGGCCGCAAGCTGACGGCAAAGGCAGTGGCGCTCTATGCCGCTCCGTCCGATCATTTCGAGACGAAAGCCGTCGAGGAATTGCATCTTGGCTTCGACGGAATCGCGAATGACTTCCATTCCGGAACGACGCGGCGTTCCGGTGGGCGCGAGCCTTGGTATCCGCGCGGCACGGAGATGCGCAACGAGCGGCAATTGTCGCTGGTCGCCGCGGACGAGCTTTCGATCGTCGCCGAGCGCATGGGCCTGGAGGAGATCAAGCCGGAATGGATCGGCGCCAATATGCTGATCGGGGGCGTGCCACGTCTGTCGATGCTGCCGGCCGGCTCACTGATGTTCTTCCAAGGGGGCGTGACGATCAAAATCGACGCGCAGAACAAGCCGTGCCGGGTCGCCGGGCAATCCATCGCCACGCATGTCCATGCATCGGATCGCGATGCAGCCGCGCTGCTCTTCCCGCAGACGGCGAAGCGGCTGCGTGGCCTTGTCGCCTGGGTTGAAAAACCCGGCGTGGTCAGGGTCGGCGAAGAGATTTCGGTGCGTGTGCCGGAGCAATGGATTTACAAGGCATAGCTACGCCGCCCAGTAGGCGGCGTAGCTATTACGGTCGGCGTCAGCCCTTGCGGTTCTTGTTGACGCCTTGCGCCATGACGGAGACGTGGTCCCACTTGTCCCAGGTGGCGAGGCGGTTGGCGTATTCCTGGCGTATCATCGGCAGGCCGCCATCGCCGAAGAACACCCTCAGCGGCGGCTCTGCCGCATCGACGATGGCCAGCATCGCCGGTCCGGTCGCCTCGGGATCGCCAGCAACCGAGTTGGCGCGGCGCTCGGCCATCTTGGCGCGGGCGGGCGCATAGGCCTCGATCGGCTTGGAGACCTTGGCCGATGCTCCCGACCAGTCGGTGGAGAAGCCGCCCGGCTCGACCAGCGTGACATGAATGCCGAATTCCGCGACCTCGATGCTGAGCGACTGGCTGAAGGCTTCCAGCGCCCATTTCGAGGCATGGTAGAGGCCGAGCGAGGCAAAGGCATTGACGCCGCCGATCGACGAGATCTGGATGATGTGGCCGGAGCGCTGCGCCCGCATGATCGGCAGGACAGCCTGGGTAACCCACAGCGCGCCGAACACATTGGTCTCGATCTGGTCGCGGGCTTCCTGTTCGCTGACTTCCTCGATGGCGCCGAAATGGCCGTAGCCGGCATTGTTGATGACGACGTCGAGCCGGCCAAAGCGCTTGTGCGCCTCGGCGACAGCGGCATCGACGGCTTTCTTGTCGGTGACGTCGAGCTTTATGGCGGCGATGTTGTCGCCGTATCTATCGACGAGATCGGCGAGCGTGGCGGTGTCGCGGGCGGTCGCTGCAACGCGGTCGCCACGCGCCAGTGCGGCCTCGGCCCAGACGCGGCCAAAGCCTTTCGACGATCCGGTGATGAACCAAACCTTTGATGTCATGTGTGGAATCCTTGCCCCTGCGGGGCGCAATTTCTGGATGGAAGCGGAGGCTTCTCCGCTTTCGGGCATATACGGCCTGTTCCGTGATTTTCCAGAGGCGAGGGGGAATCTTTTTGAACAAAACGCAGAGCGCCATCTCCCCGGCAGTGGCCTCATTCCTCCTCGTCGTCGGCGTCGAGCAGGCGCGTGGCGCGCCAGCGCGTGAGCATGGTGTTGGTTTGGTCGATGACGAAGAAACGGGCGGAGTCGCGGTCATAGCCCTCGGCCAGCAGCTTTTCGTAATCGGTGTGCATGTGGCGGATGTGGGCGATCGTCGCCAGCCATACCGCGATCGTCGGCGGCAAGGTTTTCATATGGACCGAGCCGGCGTCGGTGCGGATCTTCTCCATGTCGGCATAAGGCGCCAGCGGCAGAAGTGCTGTCAAAGCCTTGGCGATGGCGCGGCGGCGGCCGGTGGGCGCGGTCATTGCTCCCCGCGCCCCTCAACGGTCGCCTCGGCAATGGCATCGGTCGAGGCGAAATATGGTTTGATGTCGATGACCGGCGTGCCGTCGAGCACGTCAATGGCGTCGAAGTCGACGCGCCCAGTGCCGATGTCCAATCCGACGAGCTTGGCTATGTGCAGGCCGATTGGGTTCGGCCGGGCAGGGGAGCGCAGGCCGAATACGCCTTTCGCTTCAGCCGCATGGCGGGGTTTCTGCACAATCAGATTCCGCGGCGCGTGATGCAGCCAGGACAGGATGACGACGTGGCTGGCGCGCTCCAGCCCGCGCAGGCCCGCACGATAGGGCGCATCGATGGCCAGCACCGCGGGCTGTCCCGCCTCGCGCGCGGCGCGCATGTTCTTCGGGCAGCTATCCCGGGTGATCCACGGCGAGGCAATACGGCCGATGAAGACGATGCCGGCGTCCGGCGGCATCAAGGCCGGATCCTGGTCCAGTCTCTGCTCGCCTTCGCGAGCCTCGAACATCTCACGCGGTTCGGTCATTGCCTGTCTCTGTGCTGGTGCATGCCATTGTCTCAAAACCGCTAGACGTTTCGGGCTGATCCGGACCGGGAAATCACGCATGCGGCATTTTCTGGTCCGGAAGCGACATAGCGCTTGCAAGGTCGCCGAATTCGACATAAACATATGTTTATATCTTTTCAAAGAGAATACGCTGATGCATGTCTCGCTCGACACCATGGTGGATACGCTGAAGGCGGCGGCCGAATCCAGCCGCCTGCGCATATTGGCATTGTTGTCGCGTGGCGACCTCACCGTTTCCGACCTTACCGAAATTCTCGGCCAGTCGCAGCCGCGTGTCTCGCGCCACCTGAAGCTGCTGCTCGAGGCGGGGCTGATCGGCCGCTACCAGGAAGGGTCGTGGGCGTTCTTCCGCCTGTCGGACGCCGATTCGGCGCGAGACTTCGTGATGAGGCTGGTTGCCGGCATTCGCGGCGCCGATCCGCAGGTCGAGCGTGATCTGGAGCGACTGACCTCGGTCAAGCGCAAGCGCCAGGACCGCGCCACCGCGTACTTTTCGCAGAACGCCGCAAGCTGGGATCATATCCGCTCGCTGCATGTGCCCGACCGTGCGGTGGAGGCCGCGATGCTGAAGCTGGTCGGCAAGCGGCCGTTCCAGTCCATGCTCGACCTTGGCACCGGCACCGGGCGGCTGCTCGAAATCTTCTCGCCGCTCTACCGGCGGGGGATCGGCATCGACATGTCGCGAGAGATGCTGACCGTGGCGCGCGCCAATCTCGACAAGGCCGGCGTTTCGAATGCGCAGGTGCGGCAGGGCGATATCTTTTCGCCGCCTGTCGAGCGCGATGCCTTCGATCTCGTCACCATCCACCAGGTGCTGCACTATCTCGACGATCCAGCCCGCGCCATCCATGAGGCGGCGCGGCTGCTTCGCCCGGCCGGCCGTCTCGTCATCGTCGATTTCGCGCCGCACACACTGGAATTCCTGCGCGACGAGCATGCGCATATGCGGCTGGGCTTTTCCGACCGGCAGATCGGAGAATGGTTCTCCGAAGCCGGCCTCGATCTCGAGGATGCCCAGGAGTTCGAACCGCGCGGCGGCAACGAGGCCAGGCTCACCGTCAAGCTTTGGCTTGGCCGCGACCGGCGCCTGTTGATCGCCGATCCTGCCAATGCCAGCCAGCAGACCAGAGTGAGCTCGATAGGGGAAATCGCCTGATGAACCAGTTTCGTTTTTCCCGCCGGCCCGATATCGGCGACAAGGTCAGGGTTTCGTTCGAGTTCTTCCCGCCGAAGAACGACGAGATGGAGGCAAGACTGTGGGATACGGTCACAAGGCTCGAGCCGCTGCAGCCGAAATTCGTCTCGGTGACCTATGGCGCCGGCGGTTCGACGCGTGAGCGCACGGCGCGCACCATCGGCCGTATCCTGAAGGAGACCAGCCTGACGCCGGCCGCGCACATGACTTGCGTCGACGCCGCTCGCCATCAGGTCGACGCCGTGATCCAGGAATTCACCGACATGGGCGTGAAGCGCTTCGTCGCCTTGCGCGGCGATCCGGCGGAAGGCGTCGGCGCCGCCTACCGGCCGCATCCGGACGGCTACGCCAACGGCGCCGAGCTGGTCGGGGCGCTGAAGGACGCCGGCGATTTCGACATCTCGGTTTCGGCCTATCCGGAAAAGCATCCGGAAAGCCCTGACTTCGCCACCGACATCGACATGCTGAAGCGCAAGGTCGACAACGGCGCGACGCGGGCGATCACCCAGTTCTTCTTCGACAACGATCTCTACGAACGTTACGTCGAGCGCGCGCGCCGCGCCGGCATCTACATCCCGATCGTTCCGGGCATCCTGCCGGTGCACAATTTCACCCAGGTCGCCAATTTCTCGGCGCGCTGCGGCGCGCTGGTGCCGGCATGGCTGGCCGAGCGTTTCGACGGCCTGCAGAACGACCCTCAGACGCATGCGCTGGTGGCATCCGCCGTGGCCGCCGAGCAGGTTCTGGACCTGGTCGAGCGCGGCGTGGGCGATTTCCACTTCTACACAATGAACCGGGCCGACCTCGTCTTCGCGGTCTGCCATATGATCGGCATCCGCTCGCATGAGGTGGCGGGCTCCGCTGCTGCCTGAGGGTCAGTCAGGTAAGCAAAAGGCCGGGTAAAAACCCGGCCTTTCGAATCGGTTGGACTATTTGGTGCTGGTCTTCCCCGTCTTGGCGGGTTCAGGGAAGGACGCCGATAATGAGGGCGCCGATGAAAGCAAACGCAGCACAAATCATCAATGCGTTGATTGGCCTCGTAAGTCCCATGACATAGCCTCCTCTTAAAGAGCTATGCCCTGGAGTCTAGGTTCATTTGTGCCACAGGCAAGCGGAAAATGTGCTGCATTGCGACGTGATTGTGGATTTTGCGACTTCGGTTTCGCCGTTAGCCGTTGAAACTCCTTGGCAAAACCCCGCTTCATGCCTGTGAATAAATTATGGCGGTGGCGTGTCGATGCTGTGTCGTGGCAGCGCTACCCCCGCGAAACTCGCCTCCGACTTTCGCGATTGCACATGCCGAGCTCTAACGCCGTCCGAACACTCGCCCGTCGATTGTCAGAAGACCAAGTCCGATCAGCACCACACCGCCGATCTCGAACAATTCCAGCCGCTCGCCAAGGAAAAGAAAGCCGAGCAGCATGGCACTGGCCGGCACGATCAGCGTGACCAGCGAGGCGTTGGTGGCTCCGGCCGAGGCGACAAGGTTGAAGTAGAGGATGTAGGCGAAGGCTGTCGACAGAAGCGCCAGCGCCAGCACTGCCGCCCACACCGGCGGCGAGGCGGAGAACAGGCCGGCCGGGCCATGGGCGAAGAGCACGATCGGGATCATGATGATGGTCGAAGCCGTCAACTGCCCGGTGGCGACGACCGGCGAGGGCACGCCCTTGAAACGGCGGGCGACCATCAGCGCGATGCCATAGGAAAGCGAGGCGCCGATCAGCGCGAATTTGGCCCAGACAGGGCCGCCGAGCCCCGCCAGCAGGCCGGGACCGATCATCACAGCGGTGCCGGCGACACCGAGCCCAATGCCGGCGAGCTTGTTCCAGGACAGCTTTTCATCTGATGTCAACGCATTGGCCAGGAGCAGCGTCCAGAACGGCGTCGTGGCATTGAGGACGGAAGCGACGCCGGCCCCCAATTGGGTTTGACCGGCAAAGATCAGCGAGAACGGGACGACATTGTTGGTGAAGGCCAGCAGGAAGAACAGGCCGGCATGCGGCAGAGCGGCGCGGAAGGACGGTCCGCGCAAGCCGAGATAGAGCTGCAGGGCTATCGCCGCGATGGCGACGCGAAACAGCACCAGCACCAGCGGTTGAAGCTCCGCCACCGCGATGCGGGCGAAGAAGAACGAGCCGCCCCAGATGGCGCCGAGCAGCAGCAATTGCCCCCAGTCCCTGAGCGTCATCGGTCCGCGTGGCGCAGATGCAGCGGTCACTGCCATATGAATCCTCTCCAGACAGCCGGAATGCCAGCCGGAATGCCAGCCGTCAGGCAGAAGCCATATCTGGTCCGGCGGCAAGGGCCACCCGAAACCCGACCGGCAGCCCATCCTTTCGGCAAAGGCCAGTGCCGTGCCGTCAGGAGCACGAGACACAGAATTGTTTTCGTTGCAGCGCCGCGCGCCTCCAGAGACGCGCAAAGGACGCTGCAAGGTTCATCCCTGGCGCATGATCCTTTCCGAAAGTCGAAATAACTTTCGGGGTCATGCGCTAGCCGCTAGCTTGGATTAATTGTGCGAGCTGAAGTCGAGGATTCGTCCATGCAGCGATTCGAGAATGCAAGCGAGGCTGCACTGGCGCTTCGCCCGGACGACCCGGTCTACTGCTTCCGCCCGGAGGTCTTGAAGGCGGATGCGAAGCAATTCATGGGCATGTTCCCCGGCAAGACCGCCTACGCGGTCAAGACCAATGGCGAGCAGATCGTGCTGAAGACGCTGGTCGAGGCCGGCGTCACCGCCTTCGACGTCGCTTCACCAGGCGAGTTCGCCGCCGTGCGCGCCGTCTCGCCCGATGCGGAGATGCTCTACATGCATCCGGTCAAGGCGCAGTCGGACATCAAGCTGGCACTGGAGAAATACGGCATTCGCGTCATCTCGCTCGACCATGAGGACGAGATCACCAAGCTGACCCGTGTGGTCCGGGCGCTCGATATCGACCCGGGCGCGGTCAGCGTCTTCGTGCGTGTGCAGACAAAGGGCCATGCCGCCTACGAGCTATCCAAGAAATTCGGCGCCGGGCCTGCCTATGCGGTCGAACTCGCCGAGCGGCTGAACCGCACCGGCTACAAGGTCGGCCTGTGTTTCCATGTCGGCAGCCAGATCGAGGATCCCGACACCTATGAGCGGGCGCTGGCCTCGGCCGACTGGGTGCGCAACCGGCTGACCTTCGACATTGCCGGGCTCGACGTCGGCGGCGGCTTTCCGGCCGAATACGGACATGATCCCAACCGCAAGCAGATCGAGATGCCGTCGCTCGGCCAGATCATGTCACGGCTCTCCGGCGACCTGAAGGAATATCAGTTTGACCAGATGCCGCTGGTGGCGGAGCCGGGCCGGGTGATCGTCGCGCGCTGCCTGTCGCTGATCGTGCGCGTGCTGTTGCGCAAGGGCAAGCGGCTCTACATCAATGACGGTATCTGGGCGTCGCTGTCGGATTCGTGGACCGGCAAGATCACGCTGCCGGCGCGGTTTATCCCCGATCCGGCAATCCGCACGCGCAATGGCGACGAGAACAAGATCGTACCGTTCAAGGTGTGCGGGGCGACCTGCGATTCCGTCGACATCTTGTCGCGGCCGTTCTGGCTGCCGGAAACCGTCGACACCGGCGACTGGATCGAGATCGGCCATATCGGCGCTTACTCGCTGTCGCTCAGAACCCGCTTCAACGGCTTCTATCCCGACACCTTCGTCGAGGTCACGACGCCCTTCGACGAGGGCGACGCGCCGGTGGGGTTCGCGAGTTTGGAGACGATGGCGGATTAGGAAAAAAGGGGTGAGTAGTCAGTAGTCGCAGGGAATCTCTATATTTCACTACCCACTACCCACTACCCACTACCCACTCTCTTCACAATTTTCCCAGCAGCTCCGGCGTCGGCCAGCCATCCACCGGCAGGCCAAGCCGCATCTGCTCCTTGCGGATGGCTTCACGGGTGTTGGTGCCCAAAATGCCGTCGACGGTGCCGACGTCGTAGCCCCTGGCCTCGAGCTTGGTCTGCAGTTCTTTCATCTGCTCATTGGTGAGGCCGGGCTCGGGATTGCGCGGGTCGAGCGGCGGCGCGCCCGCCAGCCGCGCGGCGAGGTTTGCCGCCGTCAGCGCGTAGGTGAAGGACTGGTTCCATTCGAGATAGACGTCGAAATTCTCGTAGGTGAGGAACGCCGGGCCCTTGCGGCCCATGGGCAGCGCCAGGCCGGCCTTCAGCCCCTTGTCGGCCAGCGGCGAGCCGTCGGGATTGGTGACGCCCCACTGCGCCCACTGCGTCAGCGGCAGCTTGTTGGTGCGCCCGGTCTGGTCCCACGGCATCTCTTCGGGCACGCGCACTTCCTGGATCCAGGGTTCGTCCCGTTTCCAGCCGCGCGACAGCACCTTGTTGCCCGTGGTCATGATCACGTCGGGCACGGAGCCGCGCAGATCGATTTTGCCGTCGCCGTCGCCATCGATGCCCCGCGCAAGATAGTCGGATGGCAGGATCTGCGTCTGGCCGATCTCGCCGGCCCAGGCGCCGGTGACGTCGGCCGGCAGCACGCCGCGATCGATCAGTTCTAGGAGCGGCACCAGTTGCTGGCGGAAAAGCTGCGGGCGGCGGCAGTCATGCGACAGCGTCACCAATGCGCTCAGCGTATGGAAATCGCCCTGCACGGCGCCGAAATCCGTTTCAAGCGCCCAGAAGGCGGTGATGACCGGGGCCTGGACGCCGAACTGCTGGTCGGCGCGGGCGAAGATGTCGGCGTATTTCTTCATGTTCGCCGCACCTTGCTTCAGCCGGTAAGCCGAGATCATGCGGTTGGAAAACTGGACGAAGGTCTGCGTGAAGACGCCCTGCGCACGGTCGCGCGCCAGAGCCCTCTCGTCGATCCTGGCGTCCTCCAGCGCATCAAGACCGACCGCGCCGACACCGGCAGCCTTGGCTTCCGCCGCCACACCCTGCTTCCAGGTTTCGAAATCGCCGCCGCATTCCTGCGCCATCGCCGGCAAGGCCGTGGCGCACAGGAACAGCGCCGCGAGGGCTTGGGAACGCAGTCGCATCAGCTTCCTTTCGAAACGAGAGGGCATTGTCGTGCCTGAAAGCGCAACGCCCTGAATTATCAGCGGTTGCACTCTTTAGCGCTGGCTGTGTCGAAAGCAGGCGGCAGGCCCGGTGTCAACGGCTGATCTGTCGCAATCACTATTCCCGCGGCTTGCTGCCGTTGTCACGGTGTCAACGGGTCTTCTGCCGCAACCCCCATTCCCGCGGCCTCGCTGCCGTTGCCACGGTGTCAACGGGTCTGCTGCCGCAGTGCCTCTCCAGGCGGCTTGCTGCCGTTGCCACGGCGTCAGCGCGTGTTCTGCCGCAGCCACTTGTTCCAGGCGGATTCGGAGCCGTTGAAGACGTTGATGTCGGACTTGCCGGTCATGCCGGGAACGATGCCGGTTCCGGTGTACTGCCAGAAGGTGAAAGGGTGGCTGCCATATTTCTCGCGCGGGTGTCCGGCGACCGAGCGCAGCCAGTAGGGATAGCCGCGGAAGGTCGACAGTTCATTGTCGTCGAAGAAGTCGACCGAGGTGTAGATGATCGGCTTCTTGCCGTAATGCCGCTCGACGATTTCGAGGAAGGTCGTCATCTCCGCGCGCACCGTGGCGGCGTCGGGGCGCAGCCGGCAGGTCGGCGAGTTCGGGTTCCATTCCATGTCGAGAACCGGAGGCATAGCGGAGCGGTCGACGGGGACATTCTGGATGAACCAGCGCGCCTGGGTGGCCGCCGGAGTGCAGAAATAGAAGAAATGATAGGCCGCGCGTGGAATTCCGTTGGCTTTCGTGCGCGCCCAGTGTTCGCTGAAATACTCATCGAAACGGTCGCCGCCTTCCGTCGCCTTGATGAAGGCGAAGGAGATGCCGCTGGCCTTGGCCGTCGGCCAATCGACCGAGGTCTGGTATTTGGAGACGTCGGTACCATGGACGGCATAATTCCACGGCGCACCGCTGTCCCACTCATGCGGCTTTGAATCGGCAAAGCGCGGCGCGCGCACGGCCACCGTCGGGCTGCTCGACGCGGATCGCGACAGCGGCGAGAGATCGTCCACGGTCGAGCAGGCGCCGAGCAGCGTCAGCATGAAAAGGACCGCAAGACGGCGCATCCGCAACTTCCAAGCCGGAATCAGCCGGTCGCTGATGGGTCTGTGCACTGATGGCCGAAGCTGGTCTGGCCCCCTCCAGGCGATCGCCCCACGCATCGCCTGGCATATTCGTTTTTCGTGCATGTCGTTGTCCCAAAACCGCTGAGCGCTTTTGGCCGACATGCACCCCTGTGATCGCCGATCATGGTTGATATCTGGTTTATGGCGGTCGACAAGAGGCCCGATTTTGCGGAAGCAATGGCGGCAATTCGATGACATAAACGTCAGGCGAATGCCTGGGAGGCAATGGATGCGGTTCGTCGTCAAGATCGTCAAATGGCTGCTTGGCCTGATCGTGCTGGCTATCGCCGCGCTGTTTGCCTGGCTCTATATCGCGCCGCCGGAACTGATCCGCGTCGGCTCGGGCTATTCGGCCAAGATCGTCTGCTCCAACGTCTTCATCGCCGGGCGCGATGCCAACGAGGTGCTGGCCGTCGACGTGCAGGCGCCGGGCCACCCGCTGCTGCGCTTGATGCGGGTTTCGGTCGACAAGAACCGGGGGACGGTTTCGGCCGGCCTGCTCGGCTTCCTCGGCAAGAGCGAGGCGGTTGCCCGCGACGGGCTGGGCTGCGCCTCGGTCCCCGACGGCGATGTCGGCAAGGCGCGGCGCACGGCAACCCACGCCTCGCCATCGCCGACCAGTCAGGATGCGCTGTGGCCCGAGGGCGAACGGGTCGATGCCTCGCAAAATCTCGAGGTCTCGAAGATCGTCGGGGATGACGCGCTGGCCGGCACCGGCATGCGCGCGATCGTGGTGATCAAGAACGGCCGCGTCGTCGCCGAACGCTACGGCGACGGTTTTTCGGCCAAGACGCCGCTGCTCGGCTGGTCGATGACCAAGACAGTGAATGCCGCTATCGTCGGCACGCTGGTCAAGGATGGGAAGATGACGGTCGACAACAAGGGCCTGTTCACGTCGTGGAAGGCCGACGGCCGCGCCGCGATCAGCCTTGCCGACATGATGGCGATGTCGAGCGGGCTGGAGTTCAACGAAGACTATGGCGATGTCGCCGACGTCACGCGCATGCTCTATCTCGAACCTGACATGGCGGGCTTTGCCGCAACCAAAACCCTCACCGGTGAGGTCGGCAAGACGTTTTCCTATTCGAGTGGCACGGCGGTGATGCTGTCGCGCCTCTGGCAGGACGCGATCGGCGACAAGGCCAAGGCATTGACGTGGCCGCGCATGGCGCTGTTCGAGCCGCTCGGCATGCGTAGCGCGGTGCTCGAGACCGACGAGCAGGGCACTTTCGTCGGCTCGTCCTATCTCTACGCCACAGCGCATGACTGGGCCCGCTTCGGCCAGTTCCTGCTGCAGGGCGGTGTATGGAACGGCAACCAAATCCTGCCGGCCGGCTTCGTCGAATGGATGCGCGAGCCGGCATCCGCCTCGAAGGTCTACGGCAAGGGCCAGTTATGGATCGAAGCGCCGGGCGACGAGGAAAACCCCGGCGCCGGCGTCGCGGCCGGGCTGCCGAAGGACACTTACTGGATGGAGGGCCATGACGGACAGACCGTCGCCATCATTCCGTCTGAGCAATTGGTGGTGGTGCGGCTCGGGCTAACGCCGGCCACGTTCAACTACCGCCCGCAAGCAATGGTGGGGGCGCTCGTGAAGGCGCTGCATTAAGCGGCAGTCGGTTGCTGTAGAGTTTCTTCTAGGCCGCGGTCGCCAAAGGCTTGGCGCGATCAATCCGCGCCCGCTCCTCGGGTGAATTCATGACCTGCCAAAGATCGCTGCGGCGCTGCACGTTGAGCCAGAAATCCGGGCTGTTGCCAAAGACCCGCGCCAGAATGAGCGCGGTCGCGGCCGTCACGTTGCGGCGGTCGTTGCACAATTCGTTGACATGCTTGCGCTGAACCCCCATCGCTTCCGCCAAAGCAGCCTGTGTCAGGCCAAGTGGTTGCATAAATTCTTCCGTGAGGATTTCACCCACCGTTGCCGGCTTGCGTGTGGTCATCAACATGTGTCGTCTCATCTGTAGCTATGATCGTCGAGATGGATATCCGACGCTTCACCACGGCCGCCATTCCACCGAAAGATCAGCCGCCATTGGTTGTTGACACGGATTGAGTGGAAGCCATCGAGACTACCACGCAACTTTTCGAAATGATTGCTCGGCGGTACGCGCAAATCCTGATCGGTCGTCGCGTCATCGATCATCTGGAGCTTGCGGAACAACCGGCCTTCAAGATCGGACGGAATGTTGCGGGAATGGATGTCTTCCACGAAAAAGGCTCGCAGCCATCCGTCCCGAAACCCGACGATCACTTTCTATCTCCAGCATGGAGATAATGTACCACCCTTTGGGTCATTCTGCAATCGCGAAGGGCGAACCCTGCTGATCGCGTTCACCGGATTGACCTTGGAATTGGAGCGTTGGGCCGCCGATGGCGAAAGCGCGCCGGGTTCTACGGCTGTTTTGTCTGCGATGTCAGGTGCCGAGCTTGATCACAGCCAGCCAGGAATAACCGTGACAAAGCGTGCGGAAACGGAAGGTTGCGCCGGTTCGCTCGGCTTCCGATTCCAGAACGTCGCGCAGGGATTCACGCGGCGTGACGTGGAATTTTTTCAGCCAGCCGCGCAGCAAGGTGCGGAACCAGCCTGGCAGACCTTCCTGCTGGCCGAAATCGACGACGTGCAGCGAGCCCATCGGGGCCAGCGCGGCAAGTGCTGCCGATACCGTCTTCTCCCAGCCCGGGATCATCGACAGCGAATAGGATACGAAGACGCGGTCGAAGCTGCCTTGGCCAAACAGCGCCTTCGCGTTGAAATCCGTGGCATCGCCCCTTGCCAGCATGACGCGATCAGAGAGGCCTTCGCGGGCAACCGCGGCGCCTGCCGTCTCCAGCATTTCGGCCGAAATATCGAGGCCGAAGAAGCGCGCGTCTGGATAGGCGCGGGCGGCGAGGATGATGTTGCGGCCGGTGCCGCAGCCGAGTTCCAGTACGGTGCCGCCCGATGGCACGTCCAGTCCCGATATCAGCTTGTCGCGGCCGAGCAGGTAGTATTTGCGGGTCAGGTCGTAGACATGGCGCTGCCAGCGGTAGACGCCGTCCATCAGTTCGGCGTGGCTGGCCGGCAGCTCCGTCGTGCTCATGCTGCGCGCTTCACATAGAGGTGAAAACCGCCATAGATGGCCGAGCGGTCGCGGGCCGAGAATTCGCGCGAGGCATCGCTCTCATAGGTCCACTGGTCGAGCAAAGAGGTCGAGACACGGCCAGGCAACAGACTGGGCTCGGCGGCGGTGCGGAAGATGACGCGGGCCCCAGTGGAGGCGGAGCGGGTGATTTCCGACCACAGTGCATTGAGCTGGTCATCGGTCATCCAGTCCTGCGCGTCGAGCAGGATGAAGCGGTCGACGGCGCCGGCATCCTTGCCGGCGAGGAATTCGATCAGGTTGGCGTGATGGATGGCGACGCGGTCGACATTGCCGCGGATGGTCTCGTAATTGTGCTTTTCCAGATAGGCGGGCAGGGCGGCCTCGCCTGGTTCCGGGTAGCGGCGAGCAAAGGCCTGCCAGGCGAAGTAATTGTTTTCCAAGGGGAAGTCGCAGGCAAGCTTTTCCAAGCGGGCCTTAAGCACGCTGGCCATGGTGCCGTCGCCGGAGGTGATCAGCGAATCATACTGCGCCGGCGGAATGCCGAGACCGAACAGCGAGGCTTTTCGCGAGGTCGCCCATTTCAGCAGCTTCCTGTCGAAGACCGGCGCCAGCTCCTCGTTGAAGAAGCGGCGCTGTTCGCCGATATTCCTGGCTTCCATCATGCGGGCCGGGTTGACGCCGAACAATTTCGCCGTGCGGTGGCCCATGGCGATGAACAGGCCGAGCAGGCCGGTCTGGTAAAAATTGCGGTCGAAGACACCAATACGCCGGCGGCCGCGCCAGTTGCGGTGTTCCCAATAGTGGCGGCTGACCGGGTCGAGATGCGGCGCGATGAAACGGTCGTAAGCTTCCGAATTGTGGCTGGTGTCGGCGGCGCCGAAGAAGCGGAACAGGTCGCCCTGCGAAGGCAGATGGCGGACTGCCTCAAGCTTCATGCGGTTCAGCGCGATGTGAGCGGCGTTGAGGTCGACAGCGTCGATCCGTGCCGGCGAACGGGTAAGGTAGGCCAGGATGTTGCAGCCGCCGGAAGCGATGGTGACGACGCGATGACCCTGGCCAAGTTGCATCGCGTCCATGTCGACGTCAGGATCTTCCCAGATCTGCGGATAGACAAGGCCGGAAAACAGGAAGGCGAACAGCCGCTCGGAAATGCCAGCTTTCGAAAGCGCGCGGTTCTGGTAGACGGCTTTTCCAACTTCCTTGCCGCGGCGAAAAACCAGGTCCGAGGAGACGTCCGTCATGGCAAAGTGATTCCCCATTTGCTTTGCCGCAAGCGGGTACCGCAGGGTCATGACAGGCCGGTGACAGCCTGTTGACGTCTCTCTTACAGCTTGCCAAACCCGCCCGGCGTCGGCGTCGTCACGATGACGGCCTCGCCAGCGTCGAGAACGGTCTGGTCGCAGGCCTTCAGCACGTCGACCGTGCCGTCGTTGCGGCGGACCTTGGTCGAGCCGACTTCGCCGTCGCCGCCGCCATCCAGCCCCCGTGGCGGGCGGTTGCGGTGCGAGGACAGGATCGCGCATTCCATTTTCTCGAGGAAGCGGATGGTGCGTTTGGTGCCGTCGCCGGCGTTCCATTTGCCCTTGCCGCCCGAGCCTTCGCGGATGTGAAAATCCTCCAGCACCACGGGAAAGCGCAGTTCAAGCACCTCCGGATCGGTTAGGCGCGAATTGGTCATATGGGTGTGCACGCCGGAGGTGCCGGCAAAGCCGCGGCCGGAGTTCATATGGCCGGCCGGCGAGCCGGAACAGATGGTCTCGTAATATTGGTACTTCTTGTTGCCGAAAGTCAGGTTGTTCATCGTGCCCTGCGCATTGGCCATCGCGCCCATGGCGCCGAACAGCGCATTGGTTACGTGCTGCGAGGTCTCGACATTGCCGGCGACGACGGCGGCAGGATAGGCGGGCTTCAGCATGCAGCCGTCGGGAATGACGATGTTGATCGGCCTGAGGCAGCCGGCATTCATCGGGATCATGTCCTCGACCATGACGCGGAAGGCGTAGAGCACGGCCGCGCGCGCCACCGGCTCAGGGGCGTTGAAATTGTTCTTCATGACAGGCGACGTGCCGGTGAAGTCGACGGTCGCCTCGCGCCTTTGGCGATCGACCGTGATCTTCACCTTGATGACCTGGCCGGTATCGGTCGGATATTCATATTCCGACGTGTCCGGCAGCCGCTCCAGCACCCGGCGCACGCTCTCGGCGGCATTGTCCTGGACATGGCCCATATAGGCCTCGACGACATCAAGCCCGAAATGGGAGACCATCTTGCGCAGTTCGGCGACACCCTTCTCGTTGGCGGCAATCTGTGCCTTGAGATCGGCGATGTTCTGGTGCGGATTGCGGGCGGGGTAGCGATGGTCGGTGAGCAGCGTATGCAGCTCCGTCTCGCGGAATTTTCCGCGGTCAACGATGCGGAAATTGTCGAACAGAACGCCTTCCTCGTCGACCGTGGTGGCGAGCGGCGTCATCGAGCCCGGGGCGGTGCCGCCAATGTCGGCATGGTGGCCGCGCGAGGCCGCCCAGAAGAGGATGTTTTTCCTGATGTCGTCGAACACCGGCGTCACCACGGTGATGTCGGGCAGATGCGTGCCGCCATTATAGGGGGCATTCAAGGCAAAGACGTCGCCGGGGTGGATGTCGCCGGAGTTGAGCCGGATGATGGTTTCGACCGAACGGTCCATGGAGCCGAGATGCACCGGCATGTGCGGCGCATTGGCGACCAGCGCCCCGGTGTGGTCGAATACGGCGCAGGAAAAATCCAGCCTTTCCTTGATGTTGACGGAATAGGCGGTGTTCTGCAGCGTCACGCCCATTTGCTCGGCGATCGACATGAAGAGATTGTTGAAGACTTCGAGCATCACCGGATCGGCTTGCGTGCCCAGGGCAGCGGCGCGCGCTTTCTTTTCCGTGCGGCGTATAACGACGTGATTGAGGTTGGTGATTTCGGCCCGCCAGCCCGGCTCGACGACGATGGTCTGGTTTGGCTCGATGATCAAGGCGGGGCCGGCGACCAGATTGGACGGTCCGAGGGTCTCGCGACGGTAGACGCCAGCTTCATGCCACTGGCCTTCCGTGTAGATTAGCCGGGTCTCGGAAGCGGCTGGATGGACCCTTGCCGGTCCGGCAGGCGCATGGGCCTCGGCGCTGGTCTGGCCGGTTTCGGTGCCTTCGACGCCGACGGTCTCGACCATCATCGGCTTGTCGTCATAGACGAAACCGAATTGCGCTTTGTGGGCGATTTCGAAATCGCGCTTTGCCTGGAAAATCGAGTCGTTCTCAAAATTTACCGGCAGCGTCGTGTCGGCGCCGTCATAGCGAATGTGCAGTACCGGCCTGGTGGCAACCACGTCCTCGGCGATGCCTTGCGCCGCCAGCTCCGCGATAACGGCCTTTTTCAAGGTGGCGATGAGGCCGCCAATCTCCGTTCTGGACTCTTCGGCGAGCGGCTTGAGCAACGCCTGCTGGCGCGAGGCGAACACCGAGGCCAAGCCGATGCCATAGGCCGAAAGCAGGCCGGAGAAGGGATGGATCAGCACGGCCTCCATGCCAAGCGCGTCCGCGACCAGGCACGCATGCTGTCCGCCGGCGCCGCCGAAGCAGTTCAGGAGATATTCGGTGACATCGTAGCCGCGCTGCACGGAAATCTTCTTGATCGCATTGGCCATGTTCTCGACCGCGATGGTGACGAAGCCCTCGGCGACCGATTCGGGCGGCCGGCCATCGCCGATCTCAGCGGCAAGTGCCGCGAATTTCGCACGCACGGTTTCCGCGTCGAGCGGCGCGTCCTGGCCGGAACCGAAGATCGACGGGAAGAAGTCGGGCTGCAGCTTGCCGAGCATCACATTGGCATCGGTCACCGCCAACGGGCCGCCGCGCCGGTAGGCGGCGGGGCCGGGATTGGCGCCCGCGGAGTCCGGTCCGACGCGGAAACGGCCGGCCTCGTAGTGCAGGATCGAGCCGCCGCCGGCGGCGACCGTGTGGATGCGCATCATCGGCGCGCGGACGCGCACACCGGCGACTTCGGTGTCGAAGGCCCGTTCATACTCGCCGTCATAGTGGGCGACGTCGGTGGACGTGCCGCCCATGTCGAAGCCGATGACCTTGTCGAAACCGGCGAGCTTCGCCGTCTCGACCATGCCGACCACGCCGCCGGCCGGGCCCGACAGCAATGCGTCCTTGCCCTGGAACATGTCGGCGGCGGTGAGCCCGCCAGAAGACATCATGAACATCAGGCGAGGGGATTCGTTGTTTTTTCCCGCCGCACCCGGTTCTCCCGCCACCCCAAGTTCTCCCGCCACCCTTTGCACATAGCGCGACAGGATCGGCGACAGATAGGCGTCGACCACCGCGGTGTCGCCGCGGCCGACCAGCTTGATCAGCGGCGAGACCTCGTGGCTGACCGAGACCTGTCCGAAACCAAGCTTGCGGCAGACCTTGGCCACGGCCTTCTCGTGATCGGGATATTTCCAGGCATGCATGAAGACGATCGCCACCGCATCAATGCCATCGGCTTTCGCTTGTTCTATGGCCGGCCGGCAGGCTGATACGTCGAGCAGCCGCTCGACGCAGCCGTCGGCGAGCACGCGCTCGTCGACCTCGATGACGCGCTCATAGAGCTGTTCGGGAAGGATGATCTCCTTGGCGAAGATGTCCGGTCGCGCCTGGTACGCAATCCCTAGCGCATCGCCAAACCCCTTGGTGATGAGCAACAACACGCGGTCGCCCTTGCGCTCCAGAAGGGCGTTGGTGGCCACGGTCGTGCCCATCTTGATGTCGCCGATCAGGCTGGACGGGATCGCGGCGGCCGGTTCAAGGTCGAGCAGGTCGTGGATGCCCTGAATGGCCGCATCGGCATAGGCTTCAGGATTCTCCGACAGCAATTTGCGCGGATGCAACCCGCCTTGCGGGTCACGGCCAATAATATCGGTGAAGGTGCCGCCGCGATCGATCCAGAAATCCCATTTCGCGGTCATGCGGCTGTCTCCGGTATTTCGTTTCCGTTATCGTTGTTAAAGCGCCTAAGCGCCGGCAGCAATGTCGCCTGCATGCCATTGATGTTACAGGCGGAAACGCAACGTTATGAAACCCATGGCCGTCCGCAGCATTTCTCCTCGACCGTTCACCGCAACGTGAACGTGTGTTGAAGGAGAGACGTAATGAAAAAGCTCATTCTTGCTTCGGTGTCCGCCCTTGCCCTGCTGGGCGTCGCGGCCTGCAGCGACAGCGGCACAGGCACTGACAAAACCACCACGCAGAGCACCAATCCGCCGGCTGCCGAGCAGCCGATGAAGCCCGCGGCCCCAGCCGATAATTCGACCAAGCCTGCCGAGCCGGCTCCGGCAACGCCCGCTCCTGCGCCCGCGCAGTAGTTTGTAAGCAGTAGGTGTCTTGGGAGGAAGGCCGGCTTCGTGCCGGCCTTCCTCGTGGAGACCGCGCTCGGGACCGTCGATCGTCGGTGGCCACGGACCCGACAGAGAGTGGCCGTTATTGGCTTGATAGCGGGGATCGGTTGGCTCTATGAAGCTGGCCATGTCGATTTGGGACCGCCTCGGCGACTTCATCACGCGCGTTTCGTCTTCGACCACGTCAGGCGTCGCCGACGTGGTCGAAGCTGTGCGCACGGTTTTCTCCGGCGATGCCGACCTGCGCCGCCGCGTCGCCTTCTCGGTGGCGATGATCGCGCTGTCGGCCAAGATGGCCAAGGCCGACGGTATCGTCACCCAGGATGAGGTGCGCGCCTTCCAGGAAATCTTCGAAGTGCCACCGAAGGAGACGCGCAACGTCGCGCGGCTGTTCGATCTGGCCCAGCGGGACGTCGCCGGTTTCGAGACCTATGCCGAGCGCATGGCGCAGCTCTGCGGCTCCGGGCACTCCAATTGCGTGATGCTGGAAGACATACTCGACGGCCTGTTCCACATCGCCAAGGCCGATGGGCTGGTGCATGAGCGCGAAGGCATCTTCCTGCACCGTATCGCCGAGATCTTCCGTATTGACGAGACGCATTACGAATCGATCATGGCGCGGCACGTCAATCTTGGTGCCGGCGACCCCTATGTCGTCCTCGGCATCGAGCGGGGCAAGCCGTTCGAGGAGGTCAGGAAACGCTATCGCAAGCTGGTGTCGGACAACCACCCGGATCGGCTGATCGCGCGCGGGCTGCCGCAGGAATTCATCAAGATCGCGACGACCAGGGTCGCGGCGATCAACGCCGCCTACGAGATGATCGAGCGGGGTCTGCGGCACGCATGAGCGGCTTCCTGCCCGACGAGCCAAGCGCCGAGGTCAGGGTATCGCCGAATTTCGGGCCAAGGCGCGACGCGCAGAAGCCCGACATGATTGTGCTGCACTACACGGGCATGGCTACCGGGGCCGCGGCCGAAGCCTGGCTGTGCGATCCGGCGAGTGAAGTCTCGTCGCATTATCTCGTCCATGAGAATGGTCACGTCGTGCAGATGGTGCGGGAAAGCGATCGCGCGTGGCACGCCGGCCAGAGTTCCTGGTTCGGATGCACCGACATCAATTCCTGCTCGATCGGCATCGAAATCGTCAATCCCGGCCATTCACTGGGCTATCCCGGCTTTCCGAAACGTCAGATCACGGCGGTCATCGAGCTGTGCAAGGGGATTGTCACGCGGCACGCGATCACTCCCCAGCGGGTGTTGGCGCACTCCGACGTGGCGCCGGGGCGCAAGATCGATCCCGGCGAGAAGTTCCCATGGGCCGCGCTGTTTAAGGCCGGTGTCGGTCATCTCGTGCCGGCCGCTCCCGTCAGGCGCGGAGCCGCGCTGAAGTCCGGTGACCGCGGTGCCGATGTGGAGACGCTGCAGTCGATGCTGTCGCTTTATGGCTATGGCGTCGAGATATCGGGCATTTTCGACGACCGGACACGAATTGTCGTTGAGGCCTTTCAACGGCATTTTCGACCGCGCCGGATCGACGGCGCCGCCGACGGCTCGACGATGCGCACGCTGCAGAAACTGCTTGCTTCCGCGAGGAATTGACCTCAGGTCAAGAGCGGGTCCAAGTAATCCTCGCTGGTCATAAAGTTACAAACTGTCACTGAAAGTGACTTGCCTCGCCTTCATTGGCGCCAAATCGGACTTCAAAGGGCGTTTCGTACAGTTTGTCGGACGTCCATCCCCCCGGGTGTTCCGATATTGATCAAGCGATGCCACGCGAAGATCTTCGCGTGGCCCCAACAGAACAGGATCACATGCAGAAATTGACCGTTTTAACGGCAGCTCTTGCTGCCGGGGTAATGAGTTTTGCCTTCAGTGCGGCCGACGCCGCGCCGTTAAGTCCACGGGCCGACCAGGGCCTCGTCGCGGCATCCGCCAAAGGCAAGGCCATTTCGGCCAAAAGCAACAAGACGACGAAGCAGGTTTCCGCGAAAGTGGAAAAGGCAAGCTGGGCCAAGGCAAGTGGGACCAAGGCAAGTAAGACCGGGGCAGGGAAATCCTCCGCCAAGAGGCAGACAAAGCGCGGCCGCAAAACCGTGGACATGACGACGACAGCATCGATCGGTCTCGGCAACGTCGCTGCGGCGACCGCGGCGGTGACGAGCGGTGGCCAGTATTCCGCGATTGTCGGCCGCTACGCGGCGACCTACGGGGTTCCGGTGTCGCTGGCCCAGGCCGTGATCAAGATCGAAAGCAACTACCGGCCGAATATGGTCGGCGGCGCCGGCGAGATCGGACTGATGCAGATCAAGCCGGCAACCGCGCGCATGATGGGTTACAGCGGGTCGGCCAAGGGCCTGTTCGATCCCGACACCAACATCAAATACGGCATGAAGTACCTCGCCATGGCGCGCGACCTCGGCGGCGGCACGACCTGCGGCACCATCCTGAAATACAATGCCGGCCATGGCGCCACCCGCATGAACCCGGTTTCGGCGGCCTATTGCAGCAAGGTCAAGGTCCAGTTGGCGGCTGTCGGCGCACCGGCTTGACAAGAACCGGGCACGACGGCTTTTTCGGTTGCGTTTTGCGGTGTGAACCCCTTTATACGCCCTGCCAGCTGGCCGGGCGGCCGCACCCGCAAACGCCGAAAGGCCGCGGGTGAGGAAAGTCCGGGCTCCATGGAAACACGGTGCCGGTTAATGGCCGGCGGGGGCGACCCCAGGGAAAGTGCCACAGAAAGCAAACCGCCACGACTTTGTCGGGGTAAGGGTGAAAGGGTGGGGTAAGAGCCCACCGCGCGACTGGCAACAGGAGCGGCACGGTAAACCCCACCGGGAGCAAGACCGAATAGGGGCGGTGCGAGGGGGAACCCTCGAGGGCTGTTTCCGGCCCACCGTCCGGGTAGGTTGCGTGAGGCGCATGGCAACATGCGCCCAAGATGAATGGCCGCCACGTTCTCGCCTCGCAAGGGGCGAGGGCCATACAAAACCCGGCTTATAGGCCAGCTGGCAGTTCCTCTCCACGACATCTGGGATAAAGCCTTTGGTGCCAGAAGGTTACGCCCATGGGCGCAGCTTCTGATTCAACGCATGGCGCTCATTTGCCCCGCCGCAAGACAGAGATATCCGCCGACTTTTCTTGAAATTGGTGCGATTAAATCGTACCATCACGGCTCATCATCAGGAGCCTATCGTGGGTCAGGTCGACAAACGCAGCATCACGCTTTCGCCGGAGTTGGCTCAGGCCGTCGACGATGTGGTCGCGGCTGGAGAATACGCTTCGGCGAGCGAGGTGATCCGCGATGCGTTGAGGCAATGGAAGGACCGCCGCGACCTGATGGGCTACACGGTTGAGGAACTGCGCAAGCTGGTGCAGGAGGGGATCGACAGCGGGCCTGGTCGGTTTGCCTCGATGGACGAAATCAAGGCGGAGGCCCGCAGGCGTCTGCGATCTGACGACGCGGCATGAAGTTGCTGCCAATCGACCGCAGCGCTCGTGCGGAAGAGGATTTGGTTGCGATCTGGCTTCATATTGCGGGCAACAACGAGGCAGCAGCGGACCGGTTGCTTGATCGTTTAGCGGCAAGATGGCAGCAATTGTCGACTTAATCCCTTCTCAGGTGCGCCACGCGACGACATTGCGCCGGGTATCCGCCATCTGATTGTCGGCGAATATCTCACCTTGTACCGGGTCGGCGGTGATGCGATCGAAGTTCTTCGCGTGCTGCATGGTCGGCGCAACATCGAAGCCAATGACCTCGGCTCCTAAGCAATCCAGGAGAAGCGCTAGCGCTTTCCCTTGCGGAATCGCGTAATTGCGTAAAACAAGGAGTTAGGGCGGTTCGGCGATCCCATCAAACGCTGACCCGCTCGTGGTCGATTTGTCAGTCGCTGATCCTGTCCAGCGAGGCCTCGATCGCCTTCCAGAGTTCTTCCACCGGCTCACAACCGACCGACAGGCGAACGAAGCCGGCCGGAACCGCGTCGCCTCGCTTCAAGCGCCGCTCGGCCGAGGTGTGGACGCCGCCGAAGGAGGTTGCGGCCTGCATCAGGTCGCAATTGTTGATGAAATCCTCGGCTTTCTGCTCGGAAGCGAGTTCGAAGGAGATGAGGAAGCCGAAGCGCTCCATCTGGGCGCGGGCAAGATTGTGCGAGGGATCGCCTTCCAGGCCGGGATAGCGCAGGCCGTTGATCGCCCGATGGCCTTGCAGGCGCCGCGCGATCACTTCCGCCGACGAACACATGCGGTCGAAGCGCACATCCAATGTTTCCAGGCCGCGATGCACCAGCCAGGCTTCGAACGGCCCGGGGATGCTGCCCGAGACCTCGCGCCAGCCGGTCACGGCGGCGATGATATCCGCATTGCGGCTGGCAACATGTCCGAACAGCACGTCGGAATGGCCATTGGGTGCCTTGGTGTCGGCGGCGACAACGATATCGGCGCCGTGATCGAGAGGGCGCTGGCCGAAGGGCGTCATCGTCGTGTTGTCGACCACCAGCAGCGCGCCGGCCTTGTGGACGGCTTCGGCGACAGCGGCGATATCGCAGATGTCCAGCCCCGGATTGGCCGGCGTTTCGACGAAGGCCAGGCGATAGCCCGCAAAACCGCCGTCAAGGAAAGTCGATGTCGGCCGGACATCGTAGGAGACACCGAGCGGTTGCAGGAAGCGATCAGCCAGCGCCCTGGTCGTGTGATAACCGTCCGAAGGCAGCAGGACATGGTCGCCGGCCTTGAGCACGGCAAAGAATGCCGCCGAGATCGCTGCCATTCCCGAGGGAAAGCCGACGCAGGGCGCGTCTTCCAAATGGGACAACATGTGTTCGACGGCATCCCAGGTCGGGTTGCTGAAACGGCCGTACTGGTTGAAGCCGGTGGCATCGCCCGGTGCATGGAAGATGGCGGCCATGGTCAGTGGCAGGGGAATGGAATCGCCCATGGCAAACCCGCTGCGACGCAAATGGGGAAGGGCCGCGGCGCGCGATTTGGCAGTTTCAGACATCGAGTTTCAAGTCCCTTGGCGATCGGTGATATGGGGAGACGCTATGCCCGGCCGCGGCTCGCGGCAAGGCGCCTCCAGTTGGACCAGCGCGGCTCTAAACGGTTCGTTAGGCTTAATGATCGATAAATACGAGACGTGCCGTCAAAGCCTTCTCGTCGCCGTGATGCGCATGTTTGTGAAGCCTATTCCCGTTGACGCCCATAGTGCCCCATGATATCCCATTTCGACATCAAAGCCTTCGTTCCGCGTCAGGGTAAAGCGTACGCCAATCGGGCAGCCGCGGCGGCTGCGCGTTTGCCGTTTTTTGCCCGTGTGGACGAGGTTGGTGCGGGGCAGACGCAGCGCTGCGGTGGCGCGTGCGACACGATGAAGAGGGGTGCGGCCGCGCAGGCGGCTGCAACGTGTGATGGACCGGTTTCTGTCGAACACGGTGAGCAGGATCGATGCGAAGGGACGGGTGTCCGTTCCGGCGCATTTCCGTGCCGTGGTGCAGAAGCGCGGCTATTCGGAACTCTATGCGCTGCGGTGCCTGGACCTGCCGGCGATGGATGTCGGCGGGCTCGATCTGCTCGATCGCTACGAGCAACGCATCGCGCGGGAAGACCCGTTCCTGCAGGCTGCGGACGACATGTCGTTCTTCTGCCATGGCGACGGAGCGTTCCTGAAACTCGACCAGGACGGCCGCATCACCATGACCGATTTCATCCGCGAACATACCGGCATTTCCGCGGAGGTGGCCTTTGTCGGGCGCGGCAATTTCTTTCAGGTCTGGGAGCCGGGACGGCTTGCGACCTACGGCGCGCAGGCGCGTGCCAGGCTTTTGCAGCTTCGGCGGGGGACGAAGGCTCACGAGGCCAAGGCTGGGGAGCGACCGGAATGACGGTGGGCCACGGCGATGATATCAACGCCGTCGGCGGATCGGTCCGCCACATTCCGGTCCTCCTTGGCGAAGTGCTGGAAGCGCTGGCGCCGGCGGAGGGCGACATCGTCATCGACGGCACGTTCGGCGCCGGCGGCTACACCAAGGCCATCCTGGCGGCAGGCGCGTCCGTGATTGCCATCGACCGCGATCCGGATGCCATCGCGGCCGGCCGCGACCTCGAGGCGCAATCCGGCGGCCGGCTGAAGCTGGTGCAGGCGCCGTTCTCGACGCTCGACGAGCACGTCGAAAGCGTCGATGGCGTCGTGCTCGACATCGGCGTTTCCTCCATGCAGCTCGACCAGGCCGAGCGCGGCTTTTCCTTCCGCAACGACGGACCGCTCGACATGCGCATGGCGCAGGCGGGCCTGAGTGCTGCCGATGTCGTCAACAGTTTCAAGCCGGGCGACCTTGCCCGCATCTTCGGCTTCCTCGGCGAAGAGCGTCACGCCGGCCGCATCGCCCGCATGATCGAGGCGCGCCGGGAAAAACGCCCATTCGAGCGCACGCTCGAACTCGCCGATGCGATCGAAACGCATATTGGACGCGCGCCGAAGGACAAGATCCATCCGGCGACCCGCGTCTTCCAGGCGCTGCGCATCTTCGTCAATGACGAGCTCGGGGAACTGGCCAGGGCGCTGTTCGCGGCCGAACGCGCGCTGAAGCCCGGTGGACGGCTCGCCGTGGTGACGTTCCATTCGCTGGAAGACCGCATCGTCAAGCGCTTCATCGCCGACCGCGCCGACGCCATGACCGGCTCGCGCCACATGCCGGAGGCGCAGGCGCGCACCGCGACATTCCGCAAGGCTGGTGGCGGGGTGACCGCAGGCGACGCCGAGATTGCAGCCAACCCGCGCGCCCGCTCGGCCAGGCTGCGTGCCGCGATCCGCACCGAGGCTCCGGCGCGCGGCGACGATTTTTCGATTTTCGGCCTTCCAAAGCTTCCCGGCATCGACCGGCCGGGGGAGAGGTAAGCACGTGTTTCGTACCAGCGACATTGTCCTGATCGCCGTCATGGTTTCGGCGGCGGCCCTGACCTACAAGGCCAAGCGCGAGGCCGAGGACCAGTTGGCGGCCGTGCAGAAGATCCATGCCGAGATTCGCTACGAGGAGGATACGATCGACCTGCTCAAGGCCGACTGGAGCCTGCTCACCCAGCCGTCGCGCCTGCAGAAGCTGGCCGAACTCTATAAATCGCAGCTCGCGCTGGAGCCGGTCAGTGCCCGCCAGATCGTGGGCCTGGGCGACCTGCCGGCCAAGGCCCTCGATATCCAGGACATCCTGAACGGGCGCCAGGGCGCGATGGCCGACAATTCCGATAAGGCGCCTTCAGGCGACAAGGATCCCGTCGTGACCGGAGACATCGCCCAATGATCGGCAAACTGCTGAAGCGCTTCGCGTCGGTAAGGCGCGCCAGGACGGGCGAGGACAGATCGATCGTGGTCGAAGGCGCCCGCAAGGCGACAGGCGGCAAGGGCAAGGCGCGCATCGTGATGACGATGGCGGTGTTCTTCGGCATCTTCTCGACGATATCGGGGCGGCTGGTCTATCTCGGTTTCCAGACACCCGACCTGTCGGGCGGGCCGCAGAGCCGGGTGACCGCCTCGCGGCCCGACATTGTCGACCGCAACGGCGAAGTGCTGGCCACCGACATCAAGACGGCGTCGCTGTTCGCCGAACCGCGCCGCATCGTCGATGCCGACGAGGCGATCGAGAAGCTGTCGACGGTGCTGCCCGAAATCGACTACGAGCAGACCTATCACAAGCTGAAGAGCGGCGCCGGCTTCGTCTGGCTGCAGCGGCAGCTGACGCCCAAGCAGCAGGCCGACATCATGCAGCTCGGCATTCCCGGTTTTGGCTTCCGCACCGAAAAGCGCCGTTTCTATCCAAGCGGCGAAACCTCGTCCTACGTTGTCGGTCTGACCAACATCGACAACCAGGGCATTTCCGGCATGGAGAAATATATCGATGAGCAGGGCCTGAGCGACCTGCAGGCGTCGGGCCTGGCGGTGGCGAAGGATCTCAGGCCGGTGAAGCTTTCGATCGACCTGCGCGTCCAGCATGTGGTGCGCGACGAGATCGCCGCCGGCCTGGAACGCTATCGCGCCATGGGCGCAGGCGCGGTCGTGCTCAACGTCAAGACCGGCGAAGTGGTGGCCATGGCCTCGGTGCCGGATTTCGATCCGAACAATCCCTACAATGCGCAGGACAAGGACCGGCTCAACCGGATGTCGGCGGGGCTCTATGAAATGGGCTCGACGTTCAAAAGCTTCACCTCTGCCATGGCGCTCGATTCCGGCAAGGCGACGATGTCGAGCCGCTTCGACGCTTCGCATCCAATCCGCGTCGGCCACCAGGCCATTCACGATTTCCACGGCAAGAACCGTGTGCTGTCGTTGCCGGAGGTGTTCCTCTATTCGTCCAACATCGGATCGGCCAGGGAGGCAGAGCTGGTCGGCATCGAGGCGCACCGCGAATTCCTGCACCGCCTCGGCATTCTGGAGAAGATGCAGACCGAACTGCCCGAAGTCGCCCGCCCGACCGAGCCGAAAGTCTGGAAGCAGGTCAACTCGTTCACCATCGCCTTCGGCCATGGCGTGTCGACGACGCCGCTGCAGGCGGCTGTCGGCTGCGCAGCGCTGGTCAATGGCGGATATCTGATGGAGCCGACATTCCTGGTCCGCAGCCAGCAGGACGCGATGGCGGCAGCCAAGAAAGTGGTCGCCGACAAAACCGTCGAGGGCATGCGCTACCTCTACACGCTCAACGCCGAAAAGGGCTCGGCCAGAAACGCCCGCGTTCCCGGCTACCGCGTCGGCGGCAAGACCGGAACGGCCGAGAAGGTCATCAACGGCCGTTACTCGAAGGAGTTGAATTTCAACACCTTCGTCGCCGCCTTCCCGATGGACGATCCGCAATATCTGGTGTTCACGATCGCCGACGCCCCGCATCCGGAAAAGCCTGGGATGACCGACGTCGCCGCCAACAATGCTGGGGTTATGGCCGGCAATATCATCAGGCGTTCAGCGGCCATGCTTGGCGTGAAGCCAGATTTCAGCCATGAAAATGGTGCAACGCTGGTTTCCTATCAGTGATTCTTAGGGCGCGCCGGCAACTGCGCGCTATTTTGTTGCGGTGAACGGGACTCGATGAAGCTCAAAGATCTAGCCGGTATCCTGCCTGTCGAAGGAACAGCTTCGGCCGATCTGGAGGTTACCGGCATCTCGTCCGATTCCCGCCAGGTAAAACCGGGCGTCGTCTTTTTCGCGCTTGCCGGAACCAAGGCCGATGGCGCGAGCTATGCCGCCGACGCGGCCCGGCGTGGCGCTGCCGCGATCGTCTTGGGCAACGGGAGCGCCCTTGCCGATTTGCCGGTTCCGGTGCTGGGGGTCGATGATCCGCGCCTGGCACTGGCCTTGAGTGCCGCCCGCTACTTCGGCAAACAGCCGCAAACCATGGTCGCGGTTACCGGCACCAGCGGCAAGACGTCGGTTGCCGCCTTCACCAGGCAGATTTGGGAGCAGGCGGGATACGCCGCCGCCTCGATCGGCACCACTGGCGTGGTCGCGCCCGGCCGCAACGAATATGGTTCGCTGACGACACCCGATCCAGTCGCCCTGCACCGGTTGCTCAGGGAATTGGCCGATGCCGGCGTTAACCACGCCTCGATGGAGGCCTCCAGCCACGGGCTCGACCAGCGCCGCCTCGATGGGGTGAAGCTCTCGGCCGGGGGCTTCACCAATCTCGGCCGCGACCACATGGATTACCATCCGACGATCGAGGATTATCATCGCGCCAAATTGCGCCTGTTCGACACGCTGCTGCCGAAGGGCGCACCCGCCATCCTCTTCGCCGACGATCCGTGGTCGGAACCGACGATAAAGGCGGCGCGGGCCGCCGGGCTCGACGTGCTGACGGTTGGCCGCCATGGCGATTTCCTCAGGCTGAAGCGGGTCGAGCATGAGCGTCATCGCCAGCGTGCCGAGGTCGAGGCCGACGGTGTGATCCACGAGATCGACCTGCCGCTCGCCGGCGATTTCCAGATCGCGAATGCGCTGGTTTCGGCGGGGCTTGCCATATCCACTGGAACACCTGTCGCCAAAGCCTTGGCGGCGTTGGAGAAATTGAAAGGGGCGCCGGGCCGGCTCGATCTCGTCGGCACCACGGCGAGCGGCGCGCCGGTCTATGTCGATTACGCGCACAAGCCCGATGCGCTGGAGAACGTGCTGGCCTCCGTGCGTCCGTTCACCACCGGTCGCGTGATGGTGGTGTTCGGCTGCGGCGGCGACCGCGACCGTGGCAAACGACCGATCATGGGCGAGATCGCGACACGGCTTGCCGATGTCGTCATCGTCACCGACGACAATCCGCGCTCGGAAGTGCCCGAAACCATCCGCGCCGCCATTCTTGAGGCCGCGCCCGGCGCCATGGAGATCGGCGACCGGCGCAAGGCTATCCACGAGGCTGTCGGCATGCTGCATGCCGGCGACACCCTGATCGTGGCCGGCAAGGGCCACGAGGAAGGCCAGACGATCGGCTCGGAAACCCTGCATTTCTCCGACCACGAGGAAGTGCGCGCCGCGCTCCGGGAGCATGCCGCATGAGCTTGCTGTGGACGTCGGAAGCGCTGGTTGCCGCCACGGACGGGCGGCCGCTCGGCCCCATGCCCGAAGGCATATCGGGCATTTCGATCGACAGCCGCAGCCTGCAGCCGGGCGATGCTTTCTTTGCCATCAAGGGCGAGGCGATGGACGGCCATGACTTCGTCACCGCGGCCATCAAGGCCGGCGCCGGCGTGCTGGTGGTGGCCGAAGGCAAGCTGCCCTCACTTGGCCGGTTGACCGCGCCGATAATCGTCGTCGACGACGTCCTGGTTGCGCTGGAAAAGCTCGGTGTCGCGGCGCGCGCCCGCTCGCAAGCCAAGATCATCGCGGTGACCGGCTCAGCGGGCAAGACCACGACCAAGGAGGCGCTGCGCCACGTGCTTTCGGCTGTCGGCAAGGTGCATGCCTCGGCGCAGTCCTTCAACAACCATTGGGGCGTGCCGCTGACCTTGGCGCGCATGCCCGCCGATTGCGACTATGCCGTGTTCGAGATCGGCATGAACCATCCCGACGAGATCCGGCCGCTGGTGAAGATGGTGCGGCCGCATGTCGCCATTGTCACCATGATCGCGGCCGCGCATCTTGGCTTCTTCCGCAACCTGGACGAGATCGCCAAGGCCAAGGCCGAGATTTTCGAGGGCCTGGAGCCCGATGGTGCTGCCGTCCTCAACCGCGACGATGCGCGTTTCAAGCTACTGTACAAGATGGCACAGGCTGCCGGCGTCGAGCATATCCATGGCTTCGGCGAGAATGCGCGCTCGACCTTCAAGCTGGTCAAGTGCGAGTTGCATGCCGACCATTCCGACATCGCCGCCCGGATCAGCGGCCACGATATCATCGCCCGTATCGGCGCGCCCGGCCGGCACATGGTGCAGAACGTGCTGGCGGTGCTTGGCGCCGCCCATCTGGTTGGCGCCGATCTCGACAAGGTTGCATTGGCGCTGGCCGATCTCTCGGCCGAGCGCGGGCGCGGCAAGCGCCACGTGCTGCGGCATCCCGGTGGCCCGATTTCGGGCCGGGCCGGGGGCTCGATCACGCTGATCGACGAGAGCTACAACGCCAATCCTGCCTCGATGGCGGCCGCGATGGCGCTGCTCAACGCGACGCCGGTGACGGGCGAGGGCAGGCGCATCGCCGTGCTTGGCGACATGCTCGAACTCGGCGATCACTCGGCCAAGCTGCACGCCGCTCTTGCCGATCTCATCGTCGGCACCGGCACGCGGACGGTCTTTCTCGGCGGCCCGGAAATGCGGTCGCTGGCGGAAGCGCTGCCGGACGATATCAGGACGGAATACCGCGCCGGCGTCGAGGAGTTGAAGCCGGTGCTGCTCGCCGCGCTGAAGCCGGGCGACGTGGTGATGATCAAATCGTCGAAGGGCATCGGTTTTGCAAAACTGGTCGATGCGCTGCTGGGCAAATTCCCGGCTGAAACGACAACAAGCAACCAGACCTAGTCGGGGGACGAAAGCGCATGTTCACACTGCTGGTCGATTTCGCGGACAAGGTCTCTGTCTTCAATGTCTTCCGCTACATCACGTTCCGCACCGGCGGGGCGCTGATCACCTCCGCCCTGATCGTCTTCATCTTCGGGCCGACCATCATCAATTCGCTGCGGCTCAGGCAAGGCAAGGGCCAACCGATCCGCGCCGACGGGCCGCAGACCCATTTCAAAAAGGCAGGTACGCCGACCATGGGCGGACTGATGATCCTGTCCGGCATCATCGGCTCGTCGCTTTTATGGGCGAACCTGTCCAGCATCTATGTCTGGGTGGTGCTTTTGGTGACACTCGGCTTCGGCTCGATCGGCTTTTACGACGACTATCTGAAGGTGACGAAGCAGTCGCATCTCGGCTTCTCCGGCAAGGCGCGGCTTGCGCTGGAATTCGTTATCGCCGGCATCGCCGCCTGGGCGATCATGCACAATGGCCAGGCGCCCTTCTCGTCGTCGCTGACATTCCCCTTCGCCAAGGAATTCATCATCAACCTCGGCTGGTTCTTCATTCCGTTCTCCTGCTTCGTCATCGTCGGCGCCGGCAATGCGGTGAACCTGACCGATGGCCTCGACGGCCTGGCGATCGTGCCGATCATGATCGCGGCGGCGTCCTTCGGCGTCATCGCCTATCTCTCGGGCAACGCGGTTTTCGCCGAATATCTGCAGATCCATTTCGTGCCCGGCACTGGTGAACTGGCGGTCGTGCTTGGCGCGGTCATCGGCGCCGGCCTCGGCTTCCTGTGGTTCAACGCGCCGCCCGCGGCGATCTTCATGGGCGACACCGGATCGCTGGCCATGGGCGGCCTGATCGGCACGGTCGCGGTCGCCACCAAGCACGAGATCGTGCTCGTCATCGTCGGCGGCCTGTTCGTGGTCGAGATTCTCTCGGTCATCATCCAGGTCGGCTACTTCAAGATGACCGGCAAGCGCGTGTTCCTGATGGCGCCGATCCACCATCATTTCGAAAAGCTCGGCTGGACCGAAAGCCAGGTGGTGATCCGCTTCTGGATCATCGCCGTCATCCTGGCGCTGGTCGGTCTTTCCACCCTCAAGCTCAGATAGGCCGCCACTTGATCCCCGCCGCATCATTCGCAGGCAAGCGTGTATCGCTCTTCGGGCTCGGCGGCTCGGGGATCGCCACGGCGCGCGCGCTGATCGAGGGCGGCGCCGAGGTGCTGGCCTGGGACGACAATCCCGGCAGCGTCGCCAAGGCGGCCGCCACCGGCATCGCCACCGGCGATCTGCGTGGCGCCGACTGGGCCGGTTTTTCCGCCTTCGTGCTGTCGCCCGGCGTGCCGCTGACCCACCCCAAGCCGCACTGGACCGTGGAATTGGCGCGTGGGGCCGGCGTCGAGGTCATCGGCGATATCGAGCTGTTCTGCAGGGAACGGACGCAGCGTGCGCCGGATGCTCCCTTCATCGCCATCACCGGCACCAACGGCAAGTCGACGACGACGGCGCTGACAGCGCATATCCTTCAAGCCTCCGGGCGCGACACGCAGATGGGCGGCAATATCGGCCGTGCGGTGATGACGCTCGATCCGCCGAAGCCCGGCCGGCATTATGTAGTCGAATGCTCATCCTACCAGATCGACCTTGCGCCGTCGATCAATCCGACGGCCGGCATCCTGCTCAATCTGACGCCCGACCATCTCGACCGCCACGGCACCATGCAGCACTACGCTTCGATCAAGGAGCGGCTGGTGGCGGGCAGCGAGACGGCGATCATCGGCATCGACGATTCCTGGTGCGCGCAGATCGCCGATCGGCTGGAGCGGGCAGGGCGGCAGGTCGTCCGCATTTCCAAGCGCCTGCCGCTGACCGACGGCTATTTCGCCGATGGCACCAATCTGATGGAAGCCGTCCACGGCCGCTACAGCCGGGTAGCCTTCCTCGAAGGCATTAGCTCGCTGCGTGGTCAGCACAATGCGCAAAATGCGTTGGCCGCCGTCGCCGCCTGCCTCAAGGTCGGGCTCAACCTTGGCGAGATCCAGTCTGGGCTGGAAAGCTTCCCGGGTCTGGCGCACCGGATGGAGCAGGTTGGCCGCAAGGACCATGTGCTGTTCGTCAACGATTCCAAGGCGACCAATGCCGATGCCGCCGCACCCGCGCTGTCCAGCTTCAATCGCATCTACTGGATCGCCGGCGGCCTGCCCAAGGAAGGCGGCATCGAGCCGCTACGCGGTTTCTTCCCGCGCATCGCCAAGGCTTATCTGATCGGCGAGGCGGCGCCCGCCTTTTCGGCGACGCTCGGCGAGGCCGTGCCCTACGAGATCTCGGGCACGCTGGCGGCAGCGGTCGAGCATGCCGCGCATGACGCGGCCAAGGACGACAGTGGCGAGGCCGTGGTGCTGTTGTCGCCGGCCTGCGCCAGTTTCGACCAGTTCAAGAATTTCGAGGTCCGCGGCGAAGCCTTCAGGCAAGCTGCGAGCGCTATGGATGGCGTCAAACCCATCGGAGGGGCACGATAATGCAGAGCCGTCTCGACAAAAGTCCGGTCGCAACCTGGTGGTGGACCATCGATCGCTGGTTCCTGGCGGCGTTTCTGTCGCTGATGGGGCTCGGCATCGTGTTGTCCTTCGCGGCAAGTCCCGCGGTGGCCGAACGCATCGGCCTCGACAGTTTCCATTTCGCCACCCGGCAGATCATCTTCACCGTGCCTGCGCTCGGCGTGATGCTGGCGGTCTCGTTCCTGGATTCCAGGCAGATCCGGCGCATGTCGCTGATCATGCTGTGCCTGATGCTGGTGCTGATGGTGGCGGTGCTCTATGTCGGCGTCGAGGTGAAGGGCGCGCGCCGCTGGGTGTCGCTTGCCGGCCTGTCGATCCAACCTTCGGAATTCCTCAAGCCGGCCTTCGTCATCATGTGCGCGTGGCTGTTCGCCGAGCACAAGCGCCAGCCCGACATTCCGGGCAATCTGTTCGCCATGCTGCTCCTGGTGCTGGTCGTGTCGCTGCTGGTGGCGCAGCCTGACCTCGGTCAGACCATGCTGACCACCGGCACCTGGGGCATCATGTTCTTCATGGCGGGGCTGCCATGGCTTTGGATCATCGTGCTGGGCGCTGCCGGCGTCGGCGGCGTCTTCGCCGCCTATACGGTGTTTCCGCACGTGGCGCTGCGCATCGACAAATTCCTCACCGGCGAAGGCGACACGTTCCAGGTCGACATGGGCCGCGATGCGCTGATCAATGGCGGCTGGTTCGGCGTCGGGCCGGGCGAGGGCACGGTCAAGCGGGTCATCCCCGACAGCCATGCCGACTTCGTCTTCTCGGTCGCGGGCGAGGAGTTCGGGCTGATCATGTGCTTCTTCATCATGTCGATATTCGCCTTCATCGTGCTGCGCGGTCTCAACACGGCGCTCAAGGAGCATGACGACTTCACCCGTTATGCGGTCGGCGGTCTGGTCACCGTGTTCGGCCTGCAGGCCGTCATCAACATGTGCGTCAACCTGCAACTGGTGCCGGCAAAGGGCATGACGCTGCCCTTCATCTCCTACGGCGGCTCCTCGCAGATCGCCATCGCCATCTCGATGGGGATGGTGCTGGCGCTGACGCGCAAGCGGCCGGAAAAGCGCAAGCAGATGGGCTTTACCCTGCCGCAGCGCGCCATGCCGGCGGAGTGACATGGCCAGAGGCGTTATCCTTCTCGCGGCGGGCGGAACCGGCGGACATCTGTTTCCAGCCGAAGCGCTGGCGCATGAACTCCTCGATCGCGGCTGGGCGGTGCATCTGGCGACCGACACCCGGGCCGAACGGTTTGCCGCCCATTTTCCTGCGGCGGCCGTCCATCCGATCCAGTCGGCGACGTTAGGCTCGAAAAATCCCTTCGCCCTGCTCGGCGCCTTCTGGAAAATCTGGAGCGGCGTGCGTCAGGCCTCCGCCATCATCGGCAGGGTCAAGCCGGAGGCCGTGGTTGGATTTGGCGGCTATCCGACCTTGCCGCCGCTCTACGCGGCGACGCGGCGCAAGGTGCCGACGCTGATCCACGAGCAGAACGCGGTGATGGGGCGCGCCAACCGGGCGCTGGCCGGCCGTGTCGACGCGATCGCCGGCGGCTTCCTGCCGCAGGATGAAAGCGCGGCCGGCGCCAAAACGGTGACGACCGGCAATCCGGTCCGGCCGGCTGTGCTCGAAGCGGCCAGGACGCCTTACGCGGCTTCGACCGGGGATGAGCCCTTCCGCCTGCTGGTGTTCGGCGGCAGCCAGGGCGCACAATTCTTTTCCGATGCCATGCCAGGGGCCATCGCGCTGCTTTCCGACGCACAGCGCAAGCGCCTTGTCGTGACCCAACAAGCTCGCGCGGACGACGTGGCGCGGGTGAAGGCGGCCTATGCCGCGCTCGGCGTCGCCGTCGAGGTCTCGCCGTTCTTCACCGACATGGCGGCGCGCATAGCGGCGGCGCATCTTGTAATCTCTCGTTCCGGCGCCTCGACCGTGTCGGAAATCGCCGTCATCGGCCGGCCGGCGCTGCTGGTGCCCTATCCCTTCGCGCTCGACCACGACCAGGCGGCCAATGCAGCCGCCCTTGCGGCCGCCGGCGGTGGCGAGGTGCATGTGCAATCCTCGCTTTCGCCCGAGCGCATCGCGGCACTGCTCGGCGCCCTGATAGACCAACCGGAGCGGCTGGCGACGATGGCTGCCGCGGCAAAGTCGGTCGGCAGGCCCGACGCGGCGCGGTTGCTCGCCGACCTCACAGAGGCTATTGCGTCCCGCAAAACAGTATCGGATTTCAGGAAGGGGACGCACCCATGAAGATGCCGCAGACCATCGGCCTCGTGCATTTCATCGGCATTGGCGGCATCGGCATGAGCGGCATCGCCGAGGTGCTGCACAATCTCGGCTACAAGGTGCAGGGGTCCGACCAGGCCGACAGCGCCAATGTGCAGCGGCTGCGCGACAAGGGCATCGAATGCTTCGTCGGCCACAAGGCGGAGAATCTCGGTGACGCCGAGGTCATCGTCGTCTCGACGGCGATCAAGAAGTCGAATCCGGAGCTGAAGGCGGCGCGTGAAAAGCTGTTGCCGATCGTGCGCCGCGCGGAGATGCTGGCCGAGCTGATGCGTTTTCGCCAGGCGGTGGCGATCGGCGGCACGCATGGCAAGACCACGACGACCTCGATGGTGGCGACGCTGCTCGAGGCCGGCGGGCTCGACCCGACCGTCATCAATGGCGGCATCATCAATGCGTACGGCACCAACGCCCGCATGGGCGATGGCGAGTGGATGGTGGTCGAAGCCGACGAGAGCGACGGCACCTTCCTCAAGCTGCCGGCCGACATCGCCGTCGTCACCAACATCGATCCCGAGCATCTCGATCATTATGGCAATTTCGACAATGTGCGCGAAGCGTTCCGCCAGTTCGTCGAGAACGTGCCTTTCTATGGCTTCGGAGTGATGTGCACCGATCACCCGGAAGTGCAGGCGCTGGTCGGGCGCATTGAGGACCGGCGCGTCATCACCTATGGCGAGAACGCACAGGCCGATGTGCGCTTCACCAACCATCGCATGGCGGGGGCGACCTCGGAGTTCGACGTGATCATCCGCGACCGCAAGGGGCGCGGCCAGACGGCAATTTCGGGCCTGCGCCTGCCGATGCCCGGCCGCCACAATGTTTCCAACGCGACCGCCGCGATCGCGGTCGCGCATGAACTCGGCCTGTCGGCCGAGGCGATCAAGAAAGGCCTGTCGTCTTTCGCCGGCGTCAAGCGCCGCTTCACCCACACCGGTTCCTGGAACGGTGTCGACGTGTTCGACGATTACGGCCACCACCCGGTCGAAATCTCGGCGGTGCTGAAGGCGGCGCGCAGCGCCACCAACGGGCGTGTCATCGCCATTGCCCAGCCGCACCGCTTCACCCGGTTGCATGATCTGTTCAACGAGTTCTCCGCCTGCTTCAACGATGCCGACACGGTGATGGTCGCCCCGGTCTACGCCGCCGGCGAAGAGCCGATGGACGGCGTGACATCGGACGCGCTGGTGTCGCGTATCCGCGCCGGCGGCCATCGCGACGCCCGCTACATCGAGGGACCGGCCGACATCGCGCCCGTCATCCGCGACATCGCCAAGCCCGGCGACTTTGTCGTCTTTCTCGGCGCCGGCAATATCACTCAGTGGGCCTATGCGCTGCCGAAGGAGCTTGCCGCCCCATGATGAACGGCCAGGCCCTGATCGACAGACTTGGCGACCGGCTGGCCGGTCTGCGCGGCCGCATCACGCCGAATGCCGAGATGGACAAGATCACCTGGTTCCGGGCTGGCGGCCTTGCCGAGGCGCTGTTCCAGCCTGCGGACGAGGAGGATCTGTCGGCCTTCCTCAGAGCCGTTCCCGAAGAGATACCCCTGACCATCGTTGGCGTCGGTTCGAACCTTCTGGTCCGCGACGGCGGCATTCCGGGTTTCGTCATCAGGCTTTCGGCCAAGGGCTTTGGCGAGGCCGAAGTCGTTTCCCCGATCAGGATCAAGGCAGGTGCCGCCACGCCAGACAAGCGCATGGCGGCGGTAGCGCTCGAGGCCGGCATTGGCGGCTTCCATTTCTATCACGGCATTCCAGGCGCTATCGGCGGCGCGCTCAGGATGAATGCCGGCGCCAACGGGGTCGAGACGCGCGAGCGCGTCGTCGAGGTGCGGGCGCTCGACCGCGCGGGCAACGCCCAAACGCTGAGCAATGCCGAGATGGGCTATGCCTACCGCCATTCGGCGGCGCCCGCCGGGCTGATCTTCACTTCGGCCGTTTTCGAAGGCTTTGTCGAGGACGGGGCGGTGATCAAGGCGGCGATGGATGCGGTGCAGAACCATCGCGAGACCGTGCAGCCGATCCGCGAGAAGACGGGCGGCTCGACCTTCAAGAATCCGGAAGGCACGTCGGCCTGGAAGGAGATCGACAAGGCGGGTTGCCGCGGGCTGATGATCGGCGGTGCGCAGATGTCGCCGATGCACTGCAACTTTATGATCAACACCGGAACGGCGACCGGCTACGACCTCGAATATCTCGGCGAGACGGTGCGCGCGCGGGTGCTCGAGCATTCCGGCATCCGGTTGCAGTGGGAGATCAAGCGCATCGGCAATTTCCGTTCCGGATATGCCGTCCAGGAGTTCCTCGGCCAGCTTCTCTAGCGCCTCTTGAAGTTCACGTGATGCGTGAACTTCAACCGGATCGAAATACCGTGAAATCGTTGCCGCAAAGACTCAGCGACACGGTTTTCGCATCCATTTTCTCAGAAAGTGAATCTCTCGGAATCATAAGTGCTTGCCAGTGAATCAACTCTCTGATTCTCTGCCCTGAAGCGTTTCCTGATTTGAGTCGTTCGACGCGTTTTCAGCGTTTTCCGTCTGGGGGGCAACCTGCCGGGAGACTCAGACTCAATGTTGCGGAAATCTTGTGTTTTTGGTCCGCGGTGAGAGGGGATGACGGGGAATGAAAAGCAAGCATGTGGCCGTATTGCTGGGAGGTTTCTCGTCCGAGCGGCCCGTGTCTCTGTCTTCCGGAAAGGCCTGTGCCGATGCGCTGGAGCAGGAGGGTTACCAGGTCACCCGCGTCGATGTCGGGCGCGATGTCGGCTCGGTGCTTGCCGAGCTCAAGCCTGACGTCGCCTTCAATGCGCTGCATGGGCCTTTTGGTGAGGACGGTACCATCCAGGGCATCCTCGAATATCTCGGCATTCCCTACAGCCATTCCGGCGTGCTCGCCTCGGCGCTTGCCATGAACAAGGAGCAGGCGAAGAAGATCGTCAAATCGGTCGGCGTCCCCGTTGCCGAATCGAAGGTCTCCAATCGGTTCTCCATCCAGAACAAGCATCCGATGAAGCCGCCCTATGTGGTCAAGCCGGTCAGCGAGGGGTCGAGCTTTGGCGTCGTCATCGTGTCGGAGGGGCAGTCGCACCCGCCGCAGGTGATCGGGTCGTCCGAATGGAAATATGGCGATACCGTCATGGTCGAGCGCTACATCCATGGGCGCGAGCTGACCTGCGCCGTCATGGGCGATGTGGCGCTTGGCGTCTGCGAGATCATCCCGACGGGCCATTCCTTCTACGACTATGATTCAAAATATGTCGCGGGCGGATCAAAACACGAATGCCCCGCAAAAGTTTCACCGAATATTTACCAAAAAATACAGACACTGGCGCTCAAGGCTCACCAAGCTGTCGGCTGTCGGGGCGTTTCCCGGTCGGACTTCCGTTATGACGATCGTCACTCCGAAAATGGCGAGGTTGTATGGCTCGAGGTCAACACTCAGCCGGGCATGACGCCGACGTCTCTGGTGCCTGAAATTGCCGCCCATGCCGGGCATTCGTTTGGTGAATTGTTGAGTTGGATGGTGGAGGACGCTTCGTGTCTGCGTTGAAATGGGGACAGGGTAAGGTGAGGGGCGCGGCCGGGCCGTCGCTGTTCGGCCTGCCATTGTCGTTGGACCATTTCGTTCTGCCGCGCGTGCTTCGCCGCCCGGTACGCATCCTGACGCGCCTGGGCGATGGCGAATTCCAGGCACCGCGCTTCTCCGCCGCGATCATGTCGTCGGTGCTGCTGGCCTCGAGTGGCGCCTATGGCGCCTACCTCGGCGGTCACGCCGACGGCATCATTCAAAGCATCACCGCCCGCACCGGCTTCGCGGTCGACCAGGTCAAGGTGGTCGGCAACCGTCAGACTTCGGAGATCGACATTCTCGACAGGCTGGAACTCGATGGCTGGACGTCGCTGATCGGCTTCGACGCCGAGGCCGCGCGGGAGCGTATCGCCACCTTGCCCTGGATCCAGGTTGCCGCGGTGCGCAAGGTCTATCCGCACACGCTGGAAGTGCGCGTCGAGGAGCGTGCGGCTTTCGCGCTCTGGCAGCAGGGCAACGACCTTTCCGTCATCGAGAAGGATGGCGCCGTCATCGCGCCGTTCTCGGGCGGCAAGCAGGTGCTCCTGCCGCTGTTGATCGGCACCGGCGCGCCCGCCAAGGCGCCCGATTTCCTGGCCAGGATCGAACACTATCCCGACCTCGCCGGCCGCATCAAAGGCTATGTCCGTGTTGGCGAACGGCGCTGGGACCTGAAGCTGGACAACGGCATCACCATCAAGTTGCCCGAGGATGACGAGGACCAGGCGCTCGCCGAACTCGTCAAGATGGACCATGACAAGGGGCTGTTGTCGCGCGACATCGCCGCCGTCGACATGCGCCTGACAGACCGGCTGGTCGTGGAGCTGACGCCGCAGGCGGCGACGCAGCGCGAAGCCGCGCTCAACGAGAAGCCGAAAACCCTCAAGCGCAAGCCGGAGACGAAGATATGAGCTGGCTTGGCGGTTCTGGCGATGCCTCGTCGCGCCGGTCGGGCACCCTGACGGTGCTGGATGTCGGCTCGAACAAGGTCTGCTGCATGGTGGCCAAGCTGAAGCCGAACGATGACGGCAAGCTCCTGCGCGGCCGCTCGCATCGCATCCAGGTCATCGGCATCGGCCACCAGAAATCGCAAGGCGTGAAGTCCGGCGTCATCGTCGATCTCGACCGAGCCGAGCATGCCATTCGCCTCTCCGTCGACGCCGCCGAACGCATGGCCGGGCTGACGGTCGATTCGCTGATCGTCAACATGACCGCCGGCCGGCTGAAGAGCGAAAGCTTCTCGGCGACCATCAATCTTGGCGGCCACGAGGCCGACGAAGCCGACATCAAGCGCGTGCTCGGCGCCGGTGCCAAGCAGGCGCTGAAGGCCGAGCGCGAGGTGGTCCATTCGCTGCCCGTCGGCTTCTCGCTCGATGCCGAGCGTGGCGTGCGCGATCCGCGTGGCATGGTGGGCGACACGCTTGGCGTCGACATGCATGTGCTGACGGGCGATGCGGCGCCGATGCGCAATCTGGAGCTCTCCATCAACCGCTCGCATTTGTCGGTCGAGCGCATGGTGGCGACGCCCTATGCCAGCGGGCTGGCGGCACTGGTCGACGACGAGCTGGAACTCGGAGCCGCCTGCATCGACATGGGCGGCGGCACGACGACGATCTCGGTGTTTTCGGAAGGCAAGTTCGTCCATGGCGACGCCATCGCCATCGGCGGTAACCATGTGACGCTCGACATGGCCAAGGGACTTTCGACCTCGCTCGACGCCGCCGAACGGCTGAAGGTGATGCACGGCTCGGCGCTGCCGGGCAGCGCCGACGACCGCGACCTGGTCTCGATCCAGCCGATCGGCGACGATGGCGACGTGCCGCTGCAGATCCCGCGTTCGGTGATGACGCGCATCGTGCGCGCCCGCATCGACGAGACGCTCGAACTCCTGCGCGACCGGTTGAACAAGTCCGGCTACGGCAATGCGGTCGGCAAGCGGGTCGTGCTCACCGGCGGCGCCAGCCAGCTGGCCGGCCTGCCGGAAGCGGCGCGCCGCATCCTGGGGCGCAATGTACGCATCGGTCGCCCGCTCGGCGTGGCGGGCCTGCCCGAAGCGGCGAAAGGCCCGGCTTTCTCGGCCGCGGTCGGGCTTCTGATCTATCCGCAGATGGCGAGCTTCGAGAGCCATCCGGCGAAAGGCATTTCCGGTCTCAGAATGACCGGAACGGGTGGAAAACTGCATCGCATGAGTCAGTGGTTGAGAGACAGTTTCTAATTGACGGGGACAGCCCCATAGGCGGCCGCGGCGGCGAAGCGGCGTGAAAGGCAAAGGACGGAGACAATGACTATCAATCTGCAGAAGCCGGACATCACCGAGCTTAAGCCGCGCATCACCGTGTTCGGTGTGGGCGGCGGCGGCGGCAATGCCGTGAACAACATGATCACCGCCGGACTGCGCGGTGTCGAGTTCGTCGTGGCCAACACCGACGCGCAGGCGCTGACCATGTCGAAGGCCTCTCGGCTGATCCAGCTTGGCGCGCATGTCACCGAGGGGCTCGGTGCCGGATCGCAGCCGGAAGTCGGCCGCGCGGCGGCGGAAGAGTGCATCGACGAGATTCTCGACCATCTCACCAACACCCATATGTGCTTCGTCACCGCCGGCATGGGCGGCGGCACCGGTACGGGTGCTGCTCCGGTTGTTGCCCGCGCAGCGCGCGAGAAGGGCATTCTCACTGTCGGCGTCGTCACCAAGCCGTTCCACTTCGAAGGCCAGCGCCGCATGAAGACGGCCGACTTCGGCATCGAGGAGCTGCAGAAATGCGTCGACACCTTGATCGTCATCCCCAACCAGAACCTGTTCCGGCTGGCCAATGACAAGACCACCTTCGCCGACGCCTTCGCGATGGCGGACCAGGTGCTCTACTCCGGTGTGGCCTGCATCACCGACCTGATGGTCAAGGAAGGCCTGATCAACCTCGACTTCGCCGACGTGCGTTCGGTGATGCGCGAGATGGGCAAGGCGATGATGGGCACCGGCGAGGCTTCGGGCGAGGGCCGCGCGATGGCGGCGGCGGAAGCCGCGATCGCCAACCCGCTGCTCGACGAGACCTCGATGAAGGGCGCCAAGGGCCTGCTGATCTCGATCACCGGCGGCCGCGACCTGACCCTGTTCGAAGTCGACGAAGCGGCGACCCGCATCCGCGAGGAAGTCGACCAGGATGCCAACATCATCCTGGGCGCCACGTTCGACGAGGAACTCGAAGGCGTCATCCGCGTCTCGGTGGTAGCCACCGGCATCGACAAGTCGGCGGCTGAAATCGCCGCGGCGCCGATCTCGATCCGGACCTCCCCGCCGAAGCAGGCTGCCCGGCCGGCCGTCGCCCCTGTGGAAAGCCGCCCGACGCCGGTCCAGCAGACGGTGTATGAGCCGCGCGCCGCCGATCCGGTCGCCGAAGCCATCCAGTTGGCCGAAGCCAATGCCGCGGCCATGGCGCAGGCTCGTCCGGCTCCTGTCGCCCATGCGGACGATTTCCGCCCGCAGAGCAAGATCTTCCAGGCGCCGCCCGCACAACCGCAGCCTATGGTGCAGCCGGTCGTCCAGCAGATGATGCAGCCGGCTCCGCAGCCACGCGAAATGCTGCGTGAAGTCCAGCAGCCGGTGGCGATGGCGCCGCAGCGCATGCCGCGCGTCGAGGACTTTCCGCCGGTCGTCAAGGCCGAGGTCGACGCCAAGAGCCGCCCGGCCGACCACGAGAACAGCGGCCCGATGGGCCTCCTGAAGCGCCTGACCAATGGCCTGACCCGCCGCGAGGAGGAGCCCGCACGGCTGCAGCCGGCGCAGCCGCGCGAGCCCAAGCTGCGCCAGGCGGCACCGGAAGTGCGCCGCCTCGCCAGCCAGGACGCCCAGCTTTACGCGCCGCGGCGCGGCCAGTTGGACGATCAGGGCCGCCTGACGCCGCAGACCAGGGCGACTCAGGACGACGATCAGCTGGAGATTCCGGCGTTCCTGCGCCGCCAGGCCAACTGAGCGGTTAACGGACTGTAACAATTGTTAACAGGCAGGCAAGAAATTGCTTGCCTGTTAACGTTTAAAATACCGCATAATCAACGGGTTATGACATCGTACATGTTCCAGTTCGCGGTTACAAAGAGTAAGAAACCGTGATTTGGAGTCTCCTTGCCGGGACATTATCTTCGCTGCCTACCATAGTCGGTTTGCCGGGATTTCGGGGGAAGTCGCCCTGCCTGCCGATTTAACAAGAGCCGCGCCCTCGGGCTGGAGAAGCGGACCTAGGCATTACGGGCTCATGGGGATTGTCTTGCACGACCACCAGACGACAGTGAAGACGCGCGCGTCGCTTACAGGCACCGGCGTTCACAGCGGCAAAGAAGTTTCCATCAGTTTCCTGCCCGCGGATGCCGATACCGGCATCGTGTTCGCGCTCCTCAATGGAGACGGGCAGGGCCGTGAGTTCCGCGCCCTGTTTTCCGAGATCGGCGCCACCGACCTTTGCACCATGCTTGGCGATCCGTCGGGCGAGCACATCGCCACGGTCGAGCACATCATGGCCGCCCTGTTCGGGCTCGGCATCGACAATGTCATCATCGAGATCGACGGCCACGAGGTTCCAATCCTCGACGGCAGCGCCATGGCGTTCGTCGAAGCCATAGACCAGGCCGGCATCGAGACGCTGGCCGTCAAGCGGCGCTATATCAGGGTGGTCAAGCCGGTCCGCATCGAGAACGGCGCCTCCTGGGCGGAGTTCAGGCCCTATGACGGCACCCGTTTCGAGGTCGAGATCGATTTCGAAAGCCCGGCGATCGGCCGTCAGCTCTTCGCATCGGACATCAACGCCGATATTTTCCGCCGCGACATCGCGCGGGCCCGCACCTTCGGCTTCATGAAGGACGTCGAGCGGCTGTGGGCCGCCGGCTATGCTCTGGGATCCTCGCTGGAAAATTCCCTAGTGATCGGTGACGACAACCGCGTCATCAATATGGGCGGGCTGCGCTATCCCAACGAGTTCGTGCGCCACAAGACGCTCGACGCCATGGGCGACCTGGCGCTGGCCGGCGCGCGCTTCATCGGTTGTTTCCGCTCCTATCGCGGCGGCCATCGGCTGAACGCCGCCGCACTGCGGCGCCTGCTGTCGGACCGCACCGCCTTCGAGATCGTCGAGACGACACGCCGCGAGCGTGGTCGCGCCGCCGAGATGAACGCCGTCAATGCGCCTCTCTATGCGCCCTGGATGATCTGATATTCTTAATCTTTTTCGGATTTCCATGGCGGTATGGGTGTTGCATGAATGCATCATCCATCGGCGAAATTGCGTAGATTTTCACGCCACGGTCCGCCGCCACAAAAATGCGCGATTGGCTGGACATAGCGTTGCCGGGCAAGGCGGTTATGGTTTATGGCTGCTGCCGTCGATTAGTGCATGTCGCTCAAAGGTGGGGACCAGTTTTGGGACAACTGCATGCAACGAGCATTAAAATAACGCCGAAAGGGCGCAATCCAATCATGTTCTTCAAGCGAGTCGGTCAATCGAAAGCGCCGCAGCGGTCTGTTTTCCTGGCGCTTTCGGTGGTTGTTCCATCGCTCTTTCTGGCGGCTTGCATGTCGTCGGAAAAAGACATCGACCTGTCGACCTATGTCGACCAGACCGAACCGGCCGACGTTCTCTACAATCAGGGCCTGGCCAATCTGAACGCCGGCCGCCTGGACGAGGCAAGCAAGAAATTCGACGCGGTCGACCGCCAGCACCCCTATTCGGAATGGGCCCGCAAATCGATGGTGATGGGCGCGTTCGCCGACTATCGAAAGGGCAGCTACGACGATGCGATCCAGTCGGCGAAGCGGTACCTGGCGCTCTATCCGTCCACGGATGACGCGGCCTATGCCCAGTATATCATTGGTCTGAGCTACTATCGCCAGATCAAGGATGTGACGCAGGACCAGAAGGAAGCACGCCAGACCCTGCAGACGATGCAGGACCTGGTGACGCGCTGGCCGACGTCGGAATATGTCGACGATGCCAAGGAAAAGATCCGCTTCGCCAACGACCAGCTCGCGGGCAAGGAAATGCAGATCGGCCGCTATTATCTGGAGCGCCGCGAGTACATCGCCGCCGTCAAACGCTTCCGCACCGTGGTCGAAAACTATTCCAACACCCGCCATGTCGAGGAAGCGCTCGCGCGCCTTACCGAAAGCTATTACGCGTTGGGCTTGACCTCGGAGGCCCAGACGGCGGCCGCGGTGCTCGGTACCAACTATCCCGACAGTTCGTGGTACAAGGATTCCTACAAGCTGCTGCAGAGCAACGGGCTGGCGCCGCGTGAAAATGCCGGGTCGTGGATATCCAAGGCCGGGAAGCTGATCACCGGCGCCTGACCACGGAGCCTCCGAGCGAAGCGCGCAGCGCGCTTTTTCGGATTGATCCGAAGCTCAAACAAAAAGATAGTGCGGCGCTGCGACTCCAACTGTCGGGTGCCGCTTTATCCTTTTGTTTTTCGTGCCTGTCGTTATCCCGAAACCGGGTCCACTTTTGGGCGGCATGCAATAGGTCCGGTTTCTCATGCTTTCCAGACTGTCGATCCGCGATATCGTCCTGATCGAAAAGCTGGACATCGACTTCCAGCCGGGCCTTTCCGTGCTGACCGGCGAAACCGGCGCCGGCAAGTCCATCCTGCTCGATGCCCTGTCGCTGGCGCTCGGCGCGCGCGGCGATGCCTCGCTGGTGCGCCACGGCGCGTCCCAGGGCCAGGTCATTGCCGTGTTCGATGTTCCGCGCAACCATCCGGTGCGCGCGCTGCTCGCCGAAAACGCCATCGAGGATGATGGCGACGTCATCCTGCGGCGCGTGCAGACGGCGGACGGCCGGACCCGTGTGTTCGTCAACGACCAGCCTTCCTCCGTGACGCTGATGCGCGATGTCGGCCGCGCGCTGGTCGAGATCCACGGCCAGCATGACGAGCGCGCCTTGGTCGATCCCGGCGCGCATCGCGATGTGCTCGATGCTTTCGGCGGCCATCTCGGCGCCGTCCGCTCGACCGGCGAGGCATGGCGGCACTGGCGCGCCGCCCAGCAGGAACTGACGCGCCATCGCGCCAAGGTGGAAGCCGCCGCGCGCGAAGCCGACTATCTGCGCGCCGCGGTTGCCGAACTGACCAAGCTCGATCCGCAGCCCGGCGAAGAAACCGAACTTGCCGAGCTGCGTGCCCACATGATGCGCGCCGAGAAGATCGCTTCCGAAATTCACGACGCGCAGGATGTGCTGTCGGGCCCGTCCTCGCCCTTGCCGCAACTGGCCAGCCTGCTGAGACGGCTGCAGCGCAAGGCGACGGAGGCGCCCGGCCTGCTCGAGGACGTGGTGAAGTCGCTGGACGAAGCCATGCTGTCTCTCGACGCGGCGCAGTCGGGCGTCGAGGCCGCGCTTCGTGCCACGGAGTATGATCCGCAGCGGCTGGAGAAAGCCGAGGAACGTCTGTTTTCGCTGCGCGCGGCGTCACGCAAGCACAGCGTCGCCGTCGACGACCTGGCGCAGCTGCGCGACACGATGGTTGCCGATCTCGCCGATCTCGACGCCGGCGAAGAACGCCTGCACGGCTTGGAAAAGCAGGCGGCCGCCGCGCGCGAAGCCTATGACATCGCCGCCGCACAGCTGTCCTCGCTTCGCCATGCCGCGGCGGTCGGTCTGACCAAGGCGGTGATGGCCGAACTGCCGGCGCTGAAGCTCGAACGCGCGGCCTTTATCGTCGAGATGAAGAGCGAGGCCGAGGCGCGCATGGAAGAGGGCATCGACCAGATCGAGTTCTGGGTGCGCACCAATCCTGGCACGCGGCCCGGGCCGATGATGAAGGTTGCCTCCGGCGGCGAGCTTTCGCGCTTTCTCCTGGCGTTAAAGGTGGCGCTGGCCGACCGTGGCTCGGCGCCGACATTGGTTTTCGACGAAATCGACACCGGGGTGGGCGGCGCTGTCGCCGACGCCATCGGCCAGCGGCTGGCGCGGCTGTCGAAGCGCGTCCAGGTGCTTTCCGTCACCCATGCGCCGCAAGTGGCGGCGCGCGCGGCAACACATTTCCTGATCTCCAAATCGGGCAGCACCGACCGTGTCGCGACCGGAATTGCCGAGATGGACAGGACGGCGCGGCAGGAGGAGATCGCCCGCATGCTGGCTGGCGCCACGATCACCGACGAGGCGCGCGCCGCCGCCGAGCGGCTGCTGCGCGAGAATACAAACGCGGCATGAGACGATCCGGCGTCATGAGACGATCAGGCGTCATGAAACGATCAGGCATCATGGGGCGAGTCAGGATATGGCTCCATCCTGCTGTTCAGGAATGATCCTTTCCGAAAACCGGTTCCCACCTTTCAAGATCATGCTCTATTGTGGCGCGCCACCGTTCAGGGACAAAAAGCATGGCCGAAAAACCTGTCGATTCGCTCAGCGAAAGCGAGGCTGAAGCCGAACTCCAGCGCCTTGCCGAGGAGATCGCCGGTCATGACCGGCGCTACCATGCCGAGGACGCGCCCACGATCACGGACGCCGAGTATGACGCGCTGCGGCGGCGCAATCTTGCCATCGAGGAGCGCTTTCCCGGGCTGGTGCGTGAGGATTCGCCCTCGCTCAGGGTGGGTGCCGCCCCGGCGGAAGGCTTCACCAAGGTGCGCCATGCCGTGCCGATGCTCAGCCTCGCCAAGGCCTATACCGACGCCGACGTCACCGATTTCATCGAGCGCGGCCGGCGCTTCTTCGACCGCGACAAGGACCTCGACATTGCCTTCACCGCCGAACCGAAGATCGACGGGCTGTCGGCTTCGCTGCGTTACGAAAAGGGCGTGTTCGTGCAAGGCGCGACGCGCGGCGACGGCGCTGTCGGCGAGGACATCACCGCCAACCTCAGGACCATCGCCGACATTCCCGCCAAGCTGAAGGGTTCAGGCTGGCCCGAGACCATCGAGATCCGCGGCGAGGTCTATATGACCTATGCCGAATTCGAGGCGCTCAAGGCGCGCTCGGCGGCTGTGGGGGGCCAGGATTACGTCAATCCGCGCAACACGGCGGCCGGGTCGCTGCGCCAGAAGGATCCATCCGTCACCGCCAGCCGCAACCTCAAATTCTTTGCCTACGCGTGGGGTTACACGACGGCGGATCCGGCACCAACGCAGTATGAAGCGGTGCAGAGATTCGCCGATTGGGGCTTCAAGATCAGCCCGCTGATGGTGCGGGCGAAATCGGTCGAGGAACTGGTCGCGCATTATCACCTGATCGAGGAGCAACGCTCGTCGCTCGGCTATGACATAGACGGGGTCGTCTACAAGGTCGACCAGCTGGAGCTGCAGCGCCGCTGGGGTTTCGTCACCGGTGAGCCGCGCTGGGCCGTCGCGCACAAATTCCCGGCCGAACAGGCGATGACGACCGTGCAGAGGATCGACATCCAGGTCGGCCGAACCGGCACGCTGGCGCCGGTCGCGCGGCTTGCGCCGGTGACGGTCGGCGGCGTGGTGGTGGAGAACGTCACGCTGCACAATGAAGATTATATCAAGGGCCTGGACAGCACCGGCCAGCCGATCCGCGACGGCATCGACGTGCGCATCGGCGACACGGTGGTGATCCAGCGGGCAGGCGATGTCATCCCGCAGATCGTCAGCGTCGTCATCGACAAGCGTCCGCCCGATGCCGTGCCGTACGAATTCCCGCACTCTTGCCCGATCTGCGGCTCGCCGGCGACGCGCGAGATCAACGAGAAGACCGGCAAGGAGGATTCGCGCCGCCGCTGCACGGGCGAACTGATCTGCCCGGCGCAGGCCGTGGAGGGGCTGCGCCACTTCGTGTCGCGCGGCGCCCTGGATATCGAAGGCCTGGGCGCGGAGAACATCGACACGTTTTTCAATGCGGGTTTGATCAAGACAGCCGCCGACATCTTCACGCTCAGGGAGCGCCGCCCCGCCGTGACCAAGGCGCTGGCCGAGCGGCGCGAGGAGCAGGCCAGGCAACGCGAGGCCGCATCCGGCAAGACCCGCAAGAATGTGCGCAGCGTCAAGGACCGCAATTACGAAGGCCTCGACAAATTGTTCGCGGCCATCGATTCGCGCCGCGAGCCGGAGCTCGACCGCTTCATCTTCGCGCTCGGCATCCGCCATATAGGCGAGACGACGGCCGCCGTGCTTGCGCGAACATTCTCGACCATCGAGGAGCTGATCCGGGTCGGCAAGGAGACGGCGGCGGCGGAGGATCCGCATTCGGTCTTCCCGTCGATCAACGGCATTGGCGATACGGTGATCGATGCGCTGCGCGATTTCTTCGGCAACGAGCGCAATGACGAGGTGCTCGAGAAGTTGCTGCAACAGGTCAAGCCGAAGCCCTATATCGTCACCGTCTCGGCCGACAGCGAAGTCGCCGGCAAGACGATTGTCTTTACCGGTTCGCTGGAAAAGATGACCCGTTCCGAAGCCAAGGCGATGGCCGAACGTCTCGGCGCCAAGGTGGCCGGTTCGGTTTCGGCGAAGACCGATCTTTTGGTGGCGGGACCGGGTGCGGGCTCAAAGCTCAAGCTTGCCAGCGAACTCGGCGTCGAGGTCATAGACGAGGACACCTGGCTGCAGCGGGTCGGCAAGTCGTGACGGGCGGAACGTTCAAAGGTTTTGGTCCGAAAGCCATTCCGTTCTTCAAGGCGCTGGATTTCCACCAGAGCCGCGAATGGTTTGCGGAAAACCGCGCGCTTTTCGACAGCGATCTGCATGGGCCGATCGGCGATCTGGTCGAGGTCCTTACGGAGCGTTTCGCAACGGCGGGGCTTGGTCTGCGCGGCGACCGCAAGAAATCGCTGTTCCGCATCAATCGCGACGTCCGCTTTGCCAAGGACAAACGTCCCTACAACAGGCATGTTTCGGCCATTCTGTCACCAGACGGCAGCAAGACAGGCCTGGGCGTCTTCTACGTGCATATCGGGCTCGAGCGCTGCTTTGCCGACGTGGCCTGGTGGAACCCTGAGCCGCCGCTCTTGCTGGCGATGCGCAGGGCGATCACCGATCGGCCCGGCGAATTCCGCAAGCTGCTTTCAACGTTGAAGAAAAACGGCCTTGAATTCGAAACCGAAGGCCGCATGAAGCGGGCGCCGCGCGGTTTTGAGCAGATCGCGGACGCCGATCTCGCGGAGGCCGTGCGCAACCGGCATTTCGTCGTCCAGCGTGTCATCGATCCGACCGAAATTCACGCGCCGGCGCTGGTCGACGAGCTTGTCGAGTTTACATTACGCGCCAAGCCGCTGCTCGACTGGGGCAGGGCGATCCAGGGCAAGGTGACCGGTTAGTTTTCCGATCCGTTGGACAGGGCGGGCTACATCCGCATCAGGAGACCCCCATCGACGGCCAGCTCTATTCCGGTGATGTAGCTTGCCGCGTCGGAAAGCAGGAAGAGCGCGGCGTTGGCCATGTCCTGCGGCGTGCCGATGCGGCCGAGCGGTGTGTAGTCGGCGACGGCGGCGCGCTTCTCCTCGGTGTCCCAACGCGCCTGCAGCGGCGTCAGCGCCATGCCCGGGCAGATGGCGTTGGAGCGGATGCGCTCGCCGGCCAACTGCATGGCGAGCGACTTCGACAGCGCGCAGACGCCGGCCTTCGACGCCTGGTAGGCATCCTGTGGCTTCGGATCGCCGCGATACCACTGGATGGTCGAGAAATGCACCATGGCGCCGCCACGCCCGCCTGCGCGCATTTGCGGAACAACCGCGCGCGCCGTGTGCACGAAGGATTTCAGGTTGATGTTGAAGACCTGGTCCCAGACGTCGAGGTCCATCTCGAGAGCCGACTTGTCGCGGCCGAACCAGAGCACGCCTGCGACATTGGCGAGATAGTCGATACCGCCGCGTTCGCGGCCCGCAGCGCCGATGGTCCGTTCAACAAAGCCGGCGTCGGTGAGGTCGCCCTGGGCGAAGGTCAGCCGGTCGTCATAGGCGGCGAGCGCTGTCGGGCGTGGCTTGACGTCGATGGCGGTGACCGACGCGCCGGCATCGAGCAACGCCAGCGTGATCGCCTCGCCCATGCCGCCACCGGCCCCGGTGACGACTGCGTGCCTGCCGGTGAAATCATAAGCAATCATTAGAATCCCCCTCGTGTGTTTCTGCCAAATGCCTGCCGGGCGACAATAGGATATCGCGTGAATCCTAACAGGGATCATTTCCGCTGATCGTTTGGCTCAAGCGAATTCGTGTGACAAGCCGGGCAGTGCTTCCTACATCAGCCCTCTGATCGGGGAGAGACATGTCGGCGCAAGCAATTTCCGAGAACGGCGCGAAAAGCGATTTCTGGCAAGGCGTACGGCTCTCCATGCCGGTCGTGGTGGCGGCGGCGCCGTTCGGGCTGCTGTTCGGCGCGATCGCCGTCGACAACGGCTTTTCCGTTTTCGAAGCCTTCCTGATGAGCGCGCTGATCTTCGGCGGCGCCAGCCAGATGGTCGGCATAGAACTGTTCGGCCAGCATGTCGCGCCGTGGCTGATCGTGCTGTCGATCTTCGCCGTCAATTTCCGCCACGTGCTCTATTCCGCCGGCATTGGCCGGCGCATCGCGCACTGGTCCGGGGTGCAGCAGGCGCTCGGTTTCTTCATCCTCACCGATCCGCAATTCGCCGTCGCCGAGGCCAGGGCCCAGTCGGGCCAGACCGTCGGCTTTGCCTGGTATCTGGGACTTGGGCTGCCGGTCTATGTATTCTGGACCATCGAAAGCGCGCTCGGCGCGCTGTTTGGAAAGCTCATTCCCGATCCCCATGCCCTGGGCATCGATTTCCTGCTGCCGATCTATTTCCTTGGCCTCGTGATGGGCTTCCGCAAGCGGCCGCTGTGGCTGCCGGTGGTCGTCGCCAGTGCCTGCGCCTCGATCATCGCCTACAAGACAGTGGGTTCGCCCTGGCACGTTTCGATCGGCGCCATCGCCGGTGTGTTGCTCGCCGTCGTCCTGCCGCCGCATCACAGCGGTGTGGAGACAAGGCCATGAGCACGACCTTCTGGATCATCATCGCCGGCGCCATCGCCACCTATCTCACCCGTATTGGCGGGCATCTGGTCATCTCGCGTTTCGATCACATCCATCCGCGGGTCGAGGCCGGGCTCAACGCCGTGCCTGCGGCGGTGCTGACGACGCTGGTGGCGCCGGCGGCGCTCGGCGCAGGCCCGGCGGAGTGGGCAGCGCTGGTCGTCTCCGCGCTGGTGGCGCTGCGTGGCGGGCTGATGGCGATGTTTCTGGCGGGCGCGGCGGTGTTGATCGTAGCGCGGCAGTTCGTCGGGTAGGGCGTATCGATATCCAGGTGATTCCGGCCCGCAGACGGCTGATAGCTGCGCTTCGGTGCTCCAATCCGGTTCTCCGTATCAACCGTTTTCGAACCGGTCTGGCCTGAACCTCGAGCCCTTCAGCGCTTCAGAAAATCAAATCTTCGCATCGTGCGGCAGCGGTGCCGTTGCCTTTTCGAGCCAGGCCAGCGTTTCGCCGTCGAGCATCGGACCGATCTCGGCCAGCACGCGGGCGTGGTAAGAGTCGAGCCAGTGCAATTCGTCTCGCGTCAGCAGATCCGATCGCACCAGCCTGACGTCGATCGGGGCCAGCGTCAGCGTCTCGAAACCGTGCATGGCGATGTCGCCGCCCTCGATCTGTTCGGCCGGCGTCACCAGGATGAGGTTCTCGATGCGGATGCCGTAGGCGCCTTCCTTGTAGTAGCCGGGCTCGTTCGACAGCATCATGCCTTCGAGCAGCTTTTCGGTGCCGGTGCGGGCGATGCGCTGCGGACCCTCATGGACGGCCAGGTATGAGCCGACACCGTGGCCGGTGCCATGGGCGAAGTCGCAGCCATGCCTCCACAGCGCCATGCGGGCGACGGCGTCGATCTCCGAGCCGCGCGTGCCGGCGGGGAAGCGCAGCGTGGAAATGCCGATCATGCCTTTCAGCACCAGCGTGAAGCGCTCGCGCATCTCTTCGGTCGGCTGGCCGATCGGCACGGTGCGGGTGATGTCTGTCGTGCCGTCCTGGTATTGGGCGCCGGAATCGAGCAGGAACAGCTCACCGGCCTGAAGCTTGCGGCTGGTGGCGCGCGAGACGCGGTAATGCATGATGGCGCCGTTCGGGCCGGCGCCCGAAATGGTGTCGAAAGAGACGTCGCGCAGCGGCATCTGCGTTTCCTCGCCGGTCTGCCGGCGGGTTTCTTCGAGCCTGGTGACAACCGCGATTTCGTCGAGTGAGCCGGGTTTCTGGCGCTCCAGCCAGCACAACAGCTTGGCCACCGCCGCGCCGTCGCGGCGATGCGCGGCGCGCGAGCCGTTGATCTCGGCCTGGTTCTTGGTGGCGCGCGGAATGCGGGCAGGGTCGGGCGCGGCAATCACCGTGCCGCCATTGTCCTCGACCAGCATGCGCAGCCGGTCGGCGGCCAGCACCGGATCGAGCGCGATTTTCGCGCCGCTTTTCGCAAGTGCGGCGATCGCCGCTTCGAATTCGCCGGGCTCATGCGGATCGGCGAGCTGGGTGAGGTAGGCCGCCACCTGGCGCGAGAACTTGCGCCGATCGATGAAAAGCTGGTGCGACCCGTCGGCGGCGAGTATGGCGAAGCCGAGCGCCAGCGGCGTGTGCGGCACGTCACCGCCACGGATGTTGAAGGCCCAGGCGATGGATGATGGGTCGGTCAGCACCGCATGGGTGGCGCCGTCCTTGCCGATCGCCGTCGCCAGCCGCGCCAGCTTGTCCTTGGCGAGTTCGCCGGCAAAGCCGATCGGATGAAGCTCGATCGGGGTCACGGGTGCGGCGGGCTGATCCTTCCAGATGATGTCGATCGGGTTCCTGTCGAGCGGCACCAGCACCGCGCCGGTCTTGTCGGCGGAGGCCTGCAGCGCCTTGACCTCGCCGATGGTGTGCAGCCAGGGATCGAAGCCCAGCCGCGCCCCCTTGCCGATGTTGTCCTTGAGCCAGACGGCGGGCGGATTGTCGACCAGGCTTTCGATCGAAAAGATGCCGAGATCGACCTCATTGCGCACCTGCAGCGTGTAGCGCCCGTCGACAAAGACGAAGGCACGGTCGCGCAGCACGATGGCGACGCCGGCCGAGCCGCTGAAGCCGGTCAGCCATTTCAGCCGTGCCGACCGGTCGGCGACGTATTCGCCCTGGTGCTCGTCAGCGCGCGGAACGATGAAGCCATCGAGGCCATTGGCGCCCAGCCACTGGCGCAGCAGCGCCACGCGCGGCTTGCCGACCGCCGGATCGCCCGCGGAATCGAAGCTCTGGAACATGATGGGCCTCCTTGGTATCCGCTCGACCGTAATCTATGGGCCTGGAAAGCGGAATCGATTTTCCGGCTGGTGCAAATTGCTACAGCGTCCGCCGGGTGACAACCAAATGAGGCTGGTCCAGCCATGGATAAAGGGGCGGCGGCGGCATTCTCTTGCCGACACGCATCGAAGTCCAGCAACCGGGACCGTTGAGGGCCGGCCACCGCCTTGCCGGCCTCAACGCTTGAGATGGATCGTCACCCAGCCTTCGCGGTGCAAGGTACTGACGTGGCGGAAATTCTGGCCGACATAGGCCGAGATCACAGCGTCGCGCTGGCGGTCGAGAATGCCTGACAGCACGATCGAGCCGCCAAGCGTGACATGCCCTGCCATTTGCGGTGCCAGCCGCATCAGCGGCCGCGCCAATATGTTGGCGACGATGAGGTCGAAGGGCGCGCGCCTGGCAAAGATCGGGTGGTGAAAGCCAGGCGCGGTCACCGTCTCGATCAGGCCTTTGACGTGATTCAGACGCGCATTGGCGGCGGCAACCTTGACCGCGACCGGATCGATGTCGGTGGCCAGCACCGGAATATGCGCCAGCTTGGCAACGGCGATCGCCAGCACCGCGCTGCCGGTACCGAGGTCGAGCGCGTTGCGCGGGTGCTCGCGCCGCACGACTTTCTCCAGCATTTCGAGGCAGCCCGCAGTGGTGCCATGATGGCCGGTGCCGAAGGCAAGGCCCGCCTCGATCTCGATGGCGAGTTCGCCGCTGTGGCGCTTCCTGCTGTCATGCGCGCCGTGGACGAAGAAACGGCCGGCGCGCACCGGCTTCAACCCTTCCAGGGACCGTGCCACCCAGTCGATGTCGGGCAGCGCTTCGCGCTGGACCGGTCTCGACAAAGCGAGGCCGGCGAGAACATCCTTCAGCCGCGCCTCGACCGCTTCGACGTCGCCATCGGCGTAGAGCGAGACCTCGTGGATGTCGGCCTCTTCATCGACCTCCAGCACGGCGATCGGCAGGCCCTCATCCTCGAAGGCCGTTTCGAGCGCCGCGAAGATGCGCTCGGCCTCGATCTTTCCGGTGGTGAAATGGAGCCGCGTCTGGGTCATGTGAATTCTTGTCAGCCCTTCGCGGCGAGGCGCTTCAGCTTCTCCACGGCGGTGCTGGCATTCTCGCCATAGGCGATCGTGCCCGCGAAGTCGCCCTTGGCGTTGAGCAGCAGGACCGAGGCGGTGTGGTCCATGGTGTAGTCGCCGTCGCCGGTATCGACCTTCTTCCAATAGATGCCGAACGCCTTGGCCATGGCATGGACCTTGTCCGGATCGCCGGTAATGCCGGTGATGCGGTCGGAGAAATTGCTGACATAGGCGTTCATCACCGGCGGCGTATCGCGCTCCGGATCGACCGATACGAAATAGGCATGCAGGTTCTTGCCGTCGTCGCCGAGCGTCTTCAGCCAGCCGGAGAGTTCGAACAGCGTGGTCGGGCAAACTTCGGGGCAGTGGGTGAAGCCGAAAAAGACGACGCTGGGCTGGCCCCGGAAAGCGGCTTCGGTGATCGGTGCGCCTTTCTGGTCGACCAGGGTAAAGGGCGCGCCGAACGGTTCGCCGCCATAGTGACCGCGATACCAGTCGAAAGTCAGCCAGCCGATGCCGGCCGCCATCAGAATGAGAATGCCGACCAGGATAGAACGCATCATCAAAAAAGTCCGTCCGTAATGTCACGGCGCGCCGGCCAGAACCATGCACCCGTTGTAGGCCACAGTCTTAGCGGTTCGACGGGGTACACGCAAAGATGCCGCGTTGACGCAACCGGCTATGGCGGATGCCTGCGGTTTGATCCGACCTTCCGGCTTGCAATGTGTCAGCCTTGGCCCCACCTGAGACCCCGGCAACCCGAACCGCAGGAGGATTCTTTGCCGGGATTGACTGGGCCAGAATTTATCGGACGAGGCTTGATTGGGCAAAAACTGATCGGCGGTGCCTTGGCCGCGTGTGTCGTGCTTGCCGCCGGTAGCGCCATTGCCGAGGAAGTCGGCAAGGTCGGCGTCGACTGGATCGGCAACGACATCATCGTCGAGGCGATCAAGGATCCGAAAGTGGAGGGCGTGACCTGCCACGTTTCCTATTTCGATCGCAGTGTTATCGACCGCTTGCACAAGGGCAACTGGTTCGAGGATCCCAGCGATTCCTCGATCTCCTGCCGTCAGACCGGTCCGATCACCATCGGGGATATTGATATGAGCGAAGGCGGCGAGGAGGTTTTCAAACAAGGCATCAGCCTGATCTGGAAGAAGCAGGTGGTGAACCGCATCTACGACAAGGCCAACGAGACCTTGATCTATCTGTCGCATTCGCGCCAAGTCCAGAACGGCTCGGCCAAGATGTCGGTTACGACGGTGCCGCTCTATGGCCAGAACGTGGTGTGGAGCAACGGCAAGCCGAAATAGGCGGGTCGAACTCTACCCTGTCCTGTTCTGGCTGGCGATTGGCCCCGCTTGCGGGACCAATCGGTCTGACGTAAAGCCGCCGGCATGGACCGTTCTGAAGATCTCGTTGCGAAAGATCCCGAGCCGCGCATTCATCCAACCGCTGAGATGAAGGGCTGCAAGCTTGGCCGCTACGCCGCGATCGGCGAACGCGTCGTGCTGCGCGAGGTCATCGTCGGCGATTTCTCCTATTTCGAACGCCATGCCGAGGCGATCTACACGACGATCGGCAAATTCTGCTCGATCGCCGCCAACAGCCGCATCAATGCGCTGGAGCATCCGATCGAGCGGCTGACCCAGCACAAGGTCAGCTACCGGCCGAACGAGTATTTCCGCTGGCTGGGCGTCGATGCCGCGTTCCGCGACCGGCGGCGGTCGAAGGCCGTGACCATCGGCCATGATGTGTGGATCGGCCATGGCGCGGTCATCTTGCCCGGGATCGCCATTGGCAATGGTGCGGTCATCGGCGCCAATGCGGTGGTGACGCGGGACGTACCGTCCTACACGATCGTTGCCGGCGTGCCGGCGAAGCCGCTCAAGCAGCGCTTTGCCCCTGAAATAGCGGCACGCATCGAAGCTCTCGCCTGGTGGGACTGGCCCGTCGAGAAACTCGCCAGGGCGGTTCCCGACATGCAGGCAATGCCGATCGAGGCTTTCCTCGACCGCTGGGAAAACGACGCCGTCTGACGGAATGAAACCCCTTCCGCCATGCGGGGGTGGCGCAGCGGAAGGGGCTGGAGGTAAACCGCTGTGAAGCGGAAGGAACAGGCTCTTTGCCTGCACGGCTACAATGACCTTAAACCGATAAGGTGTGTTTTGTTCCAGATGCGCGCTTTGCGTGCATTCGATTGCGTGGGCCGTATTTTTTACCGGCGGGAACCCGAAATGGCTGCTGGTTGTTTCTTCCGGCGGACCGCATGACGCGGCGCTGTTTTGAGGGACCACATGATCGAGAAGCTTTTCACCAAATTCGCCAACCAGATCGCCCATCTCACCGGACTGCCGCTGACATTTGCGGCGTGTTGCCTGATCGTTATCGTCTGGGCGGTGAGCGGGCCGTTCTTCGATTTTTCCGACACCTGGCAGTTGGTGATCAACACCGGAACCACGATCATCACCTTCCTGATGGTGTTTCTCATTCAAAACACCCAGAATCGGGACGGCGCCGCGATCCAGGCCAAGCTCGACGAGGGTCAGCGAGGCCAAAAACACCTTCATCGGCATCGAGCACCTGACTGAAGCCGAGGTCCAGGAGATCCGCGCCAAATGCGAGGTCGCGGCGAAGCGGCATGACGACAAAGTCGCGACCATGGCCGCAAAGAAAGTCGTGGCGGCAAAACGCAAACCGAAAAAAGAGGTAGCACGAAGCGCCGGCGGCTGAACCCGCGGTCAATCCCGAGTGTTCCGCCGGTGTTCGAGTTATGTGATCCGCACAGCGGCCATGTTCGGGACATGCTCATCGCTTCATGAACGCCGCGAATGCATCCTTGTGGCCGGGGTGCCAGCGCGACAGGGCAGGGCGGTTTTCGATGATGTCGCCGATCGCCCAGGCCATGCGCTTTTCGTCCATGGGTCGCGCCGTCTCATTGTCGGGACACAGGATATAGAAGTCGCCCCCGACCAGCGATTCCAGCATGAAATCGATCACCTGTTCGCCCGTCCACGCTCCCGCCGGCTTTTCGGTCGCGCCCTCGGTCAGGCCGGTATAGGTGAAGCCGGGGATGAGCAGATGCGCCGACAGGCGGGCGCCGGGTTCATTGCGCAGCGCATGCGCCAAGCCCTCGGTAAAGGTTTTCACGCCAGCCTTGGAAACGTTGTAGGCGAGGTTGCCGGGCGGTGTGGTGATGCCTTGTTTGGAGCCGGTGTTGACGATCAGGCCCGGCTTGGCCGACGCCAGCATGCGTGGCGCGAAAGCTTCGACGCCGTGCACGACGCCCCAGAAATTGATGTCGAGCAGCCGCTTCCAGCCGTCGCGGTTTTCCCAGGGCTTTCCGGGGTTGTCGCCGACACCGGCATTGTTCATCAGCAGCGAGACCTCGCCGAAGGCGCCGAATGCCCGGTCGGCGAGGCGATCGACCTCATCGGCCTTCGAAACGTCCGATGCGACGGCAAGCACGGCGTCGTCACCGGCAATCGCGGAGACGGCCCGCGCGGCATCGTCGAGGCGCGGCCCGCCAATGTCGGCCAGCACGATCTTCATGCCCATCAGCGCCAGCCGTTTGGCCGCGGCAAGGCCGATGCCGCTGGCGGCGCCGGTGATGACGGCGGTGTTGCCAGGGGCAAGCGCTGGCAGGGCGGTCTGGATCTCGGTGTCGGCGATCATCGGCAATGGTTTCCTTTTTTGATGGCGCCGAACTTAGCGCCGGAACGGGCCTGCGCAAGCCTCCGTCGGGCTTGTCGGGTTGACCGGCCCGGTCGGGGCTGCGCATGCTGCGACGCCAAAAAGGAGATTTCCGATTGACGGATTGGGTTGCAATTCTGAAGGAACAGACCGCCACCGGCGACCGGATGGGGCGCGAGGTGCCGCAGATGCTGGCCAACCCCGATATCAGCGAAGCCCAGGTGAAGACTCTGTTTTCGGCGCTCGAGCAACAGGCCGAGTTCGTCGAGAAACTGCGCATGGCGCTGGAAAAGTTCGGCCATGATTTCTCGATCATCAAGGCGGCGGAGCGGCTGGAAGAGCGCTATGCCGATCTGGCCGCTTCCGTGGCGGAAAAGCTGAAGGCGATGCGCGGTTAGGCAATTCCACGAAACGTGTGAAGCGGTTTGCCCTCTCGGATTGCGTCAGGCAGATGGCTATTTTTCGATCACCCGCGCAAAGCGCGTGTCCGGCACCAGCCAGATCAGGGCGACGGCGACATAGAGCGCCACGCCGATCCACCGGTCGAGGAAGGTCAGCCCAACGGCCGCTATGTAGACGGCGAGCGAAATCCTTCCCTTGCGATCGCGGCCGATTGCCTTGGCGAATGCGGTGTCCGGCCCATGCAGCCGATGCAGCGCAATGACCAGGATGCTGTAGGCGGTCGCACACATTACAAGGTCAAAACCATAGACCGCGACCGGAACCGCGGCGAAATGGTTCTCGCCCATGAAGGCGGTCGTCACCGGCATCAGGGACAACCAGAACAGCAGATGCAGGTTCGCCCACAGCACGCGGCCGTCGACACGCTGCACGGTATGGAACATGTTGTGCAGATTGTTCCAGTAGATGCCGACATTGATGAACGAAAGCACGTAGCACAGGAAGACCGGCCACTGCGGCAGCAGCGCCGAAAATCCTCGCCTTCCGGTACCTTCAGGTCCAGCACCATGATGGTGATGATGATCGCCACCACGCCGTCGGTGAATGCCTCGACCCTGCCTTTGCCCATGATCACCACCTCGGTCCGCGACGAATTGCCGAAAGATAGTAAATCGTTAACGGATGTTGGCATGCCGATAAACGGCGTACGCAAAATTCCTCAACTATATCAGGGGAAACTTCCGGTCTTATGTAGCAAACGCACCAAGCGCTGAAGCCGTGCTGTGATCGCGCGCGCGGCGTTGCCGCGATGCTAGTTGGATTCATTTCCCTCTTGGGTAAGGTGAAAGCCTTCGCCGTCGATAACGCCGTCTTCGTCAACGTCGAGCCTGAACCGGTATTCCGTCCATCGGTTCGGCTTGTTGGAAAAGGCGTCGCGGTAGTGCAGTTTCCCGAACACGTACAAATCGGTTTCGATTTCCCTGTTCTTATTAAGTTCAAGCATCGGTTTTCGTCTTGCCCACTCGCCCATGCTTATCAGGAGAGTCGACGTCATATCCTGTGTGGGGGCGAGATCCATTTTGCCGACCAGCAGGCGAGCGCCACGAACCTGGCGGCGCGGTTTCCGGCCGGATTTCCGGTCATGGAAATCGTAGTCGCAGATGTTCGTCAAATCGTAGGCAGGCGTCTGACCGAAGTTTTTAAATTTGATACGGATGTTTGGCATCCATTCGCTGCCAGTCTGAATGATTTCGATGGATTGCACGGCCAGATAGGCCCGCAGTTGGGCTTCATTAGAGCGACCAGCGATGTCGTTGGCCGTGCGGGCCTGTTCGACCGCAGCGGTATTGGCGTTGAGGGTGCGCCAGATAAAGAAAATACCTATGACGGTGAAAACGACGCCAGCCCACGAAGCCCAATGCATTCCTGTGGTGTCTTCAGCGACCGATTGCTGGGCTGCGAGATCACACCAATCAGGCTGGGCGTTCTGGCCATTGTCGGGTGGCTGGGCTTCTGGCTTGCCGGTAAAGGGATGGACACTGGCGGCAGCAAAGGGGCTGTCTGGATATTGCTGGGCGCAACGCTGTGCATAGTAGGAACTTTGATGTTTGCTGGTGGTGTATGACTGCCCTAGCGCCCCAAAGAGCAACAGGCCGATAATCGTGGCTATCCATCCAAACGTAACGTAGTCGTGCCTACCGCCGTCAGGCATTGAAGCAAAAACGCTGCACTAAAGCCCCCTCGGCTTATTTTGTTGTTCAAATTACGCTCGGTTTCGTGAATGTCCATAGTTGCCAGTTTTTCGGCGAGCTGTGCATATGTCAGGCCCTTTCGCTTCAATTCGGCTTTCAGGAGGTTCTTGGCCCGCCGCTCCCTCCGCTGGCCCCGATCCATTTTTTTTGCGATCATCGGCTTGCTGGCCGGGCAACGCCCAGCGTGGTGTCAGGAGCATGGCCGTCGACCGGAACGTCGGCGGTGAGGACGCGTTAACGTCGCGACCCCTGAACCTGATGACGAGGTTGGCCATGGCCTTTCGCGATCTGGCGCAAACTCACAACGAAGCCGGCAGCGACGTCCTCGCGATCCCGACTGTCGCGACGATGATCGCGGTGCTGTTTGCCGGCAGCACGGTGCTGACGCCTCTCTATATCGTCTACAAGCAGCAATTCGGCTTTTCGCAGATCACCTTGACGCTGATCTACGCGGTCTATGTCGTCGGCAATCTCGGCGCCCTGCTGGTGTTCGGCAGCGTTTCGGATGTCGTCGGGCGCCGGCCGGCGGCGCTTGCAGCCATGATCGTCGCCGTCATCAGCGCGGTTGTGTTCCTGTTTGCCGGCAATGTCGCGTCGCTCGAGGTTGCGCGGATCCTGAGCGGACTTGGCATCGGCGTGGGCGCCGGGACGGGAACCGCGTGGATCGCCGAGCTTCTTCCAGAGGCCGGCAGGTCGCGCGCCAGCGTCATCGCCACCAGCACCAACTTTCTCGGCCTCGGTTTCGGGGCGCTTGTTTCGGGGCTGCTGGCCCAATACGAGCCGTGGCCATTGCGTCTGGTCTTCATTGTCTACCTGGCGACGCTCGCGGTGGTGACGATCATGGTCTGGCGCACGCGCGAAACGGTGACGAAGCCAAGCGGCCTTGGCAAGGTCTCCATGCGGCCGCGGCTTTCCGTGCCGGCGCAGATCCGCTCGCGCTTCGTGGCGCCGGCGGTGACCGGGTTTGGCGCGATGGCGCTGGTCGGTTTCTATGCGGCGGTGGCGCCGAGCATCCTGGCGCAGCAACTGCATGAGGCCAACCACGCCGTGGCCGGTGCGCTGTTCTTCGAACTGGCGATGGTCGCGGCAATCAGCATCGTGGCGCTGGCGCGGATGGGGAGCAGCAAGGCGATGCTGGCCGCGCTGGCCTTGATGATCCCAAGCACCATGCTTGTGGTGGCGGCGCAGATGCTGGCCTCGATGGCGATGATGATCGCGGCGACGGCCTGCTGCGGCGTGGCGGCAGCGCTCGGCTATCGCGGCGGCCTGCAAGTGGTGAACGAGATCGCGCCGCGGGATCGCCGCGCCGAGGTCGTGTCCAGTTTCTTCATCTGCTGCTTTGTCGGCAACGCCTTGCCTGTCATCGGCATCGGCGTCGTGTCGACTTATGCCAGTGCTGTCGTCGCGAGCCTGGCCTTCGCGGCCATGATCATCGCGTTCGCGCTGGTGGCGCTCGCCTTCGGGCTCGGACAGAGGCGCTGAAACCGCCGCGCCAGCCCGGCAAGGCACGTCGGCAAGGCACGCCGGCAAGGCGGGCCGGCATCAGCCGTTCGGCGTTTCAGGCGCCATGTTCGCGCGCTGGCGCGGCACGCCAAGCCCGGTGTCGGGCGGTTCGCCGGCAGCCGGCCTGTTCTCGATCATGTGCAAGCTGCGCCAGCCGCCGAAGCGGTAGTAGATCGCGGCCAGGATCAGAGACGTGATCGAACCGGCCGGAAAACTCCACCACAGCGCTTCCTCGCCGATCACGCCGCGCATGTAATAGGCAAAGCCGGTGCGCACGACGAGCACCGAGATGACCAGGATGATCAGCGGCGGCATCACGGCACCCGTGGCGCGCACCGTGGCGAACAGCACGATGGTGATGCCGAACAGGATGAACGACCAGGACGCGGCCGTGTTGATATGGGCGGCGATATCGATCGCCGCGCTGTCGCTGCTCAGGAACAGGCTCAGGATCGAACGGTCGAAGACCCATAGCAGCGCGACGAGGGCGCCGGTCAGGACAAGGTTGAAACCGACGCCGGAGGCGGCGATGCGGCCGATCCGGTCCCAGCGACCGGCGCCGACATTCTGCGCCGCCATGGAAGAGACCGCGGCGCCGATGGCGAGCGCCGGCATCTGGATGTAGGTCCAGAGCTGCGCGGCGATGCCGTAGGCGGCGGCGACCTGCGAACCATAGGAGTTGACGATGCCCATCACCGTCAGGGCGGCCGCCGAGATGACGATCATCTGCAGGCCCATCGGCACGCCCTTGAAGACGACGATGCGCAGCAGCGCCGGATCCGGGCGCAGCAGGACGAGATTGGCGCCGGCCAGCCGCAACGGATGCTTGCGCGCGTAGAGCACGACGAGGATGGCGACGACGCTCACGGTCTGGCCGACCAGCGTCGAGGTGGCGGAACCGGCGATGCCGAGTTCAGGAAACGGGCCGATGCCGCGGATGAGCAGGGGATTGAGCACGATGTCGAGCACGACCGCCAGCGCCATGAAGATGAAGGGGGTGCGTGAATCGCCCGCACCGCGCAGCACGGTCATGACGAAGGACAGAAGGTTCATCATCGGCACGGCGACGAAGATGATGCGCAGGTAGGAGCGTGCAAGCGGCAAGGCGTCTGCCGGCGTGCCGAGCGCGCCCAGGATGGCGTCGACCCAGATCCAGCCGCAGACCGCGAACACCACTGAAACGAGGAAGAAGAAGGTGGCGCTGGTGCCGACGATGCGGCGCGCCTCGGGCAGGTCCCGGGCGCCGACCGACTGCGCCACCAGGATGGTGGCCGCCATGCCGATGCCGAACACCGTGCCGAGGATCAGGAACAGAACGAGGTTGGCGTTGGACGTCGCGGTCAGCGCCGACTCGCCGAGGAAGCGGCCCACCCAGACGGCGTTGACCGAGCCGTTCAGCGATTGCAGCACGTTGGAGCCGAGCACCGGCAAGGCGAAGAGCAGCAGCGTGCGCGGGATCGGGCCGCTGGTCAGGTCGCCGGTACGCCGGCGTGCGGGCATTTTTTCGTCCATGGCGGCCAACCTGGCAAATGTGACTCTGGCCCGCGACGATACCGCAGGCCGGACCAAGATGCACCCTGCGCCGAGGCGCAGTGACCGTCGATCGGCCGGGCACGCCGGAATGGAATTCCATCGGCAAGAACGCGTCGTCCGGCTGCGTGCGCTTATGAACCAGGACATCATCGACCTCCCGCTCAGGTCTTCGTGCGGCCCAACCTGTCGGCCGCCGGCAAGATCATCGCCGTGTCGAGCAGGACGGCCGAGCCGATCGATGCCGGTGTGCCGAAGGACGCGGAATTCCTGAAGTAGGCCTTCACGACCTGCACAGGCGGACGCGCCAGGCGCGCCCGCTTGAGCAGTGATCCTTACTTCTTGCCGAGACCCGGCAGCGTGACCTGATAGACCAGGAACATGGTGTCGACATCGGCGCCGTCATCGGCCTTGTAAGGCGCGCCGACCTGGAAGCCGTCCTGGGCGAGGAAGTCATTGTCGTTGCCGACGAACAGGAAATAGTCGTCGGGCAGCTTCGGATCGAGGACGCTGGCCAACGACATGGCTTCCCACTTCTCCGAAAGCTCGTTGTGGTCCTTCGCGCCGCCATTGTGCAGGCCGAAGTGGCCAAGCGCGGTGGCGTCGTTGATGTCGATGAACGGCGTCAGCTTGGCCGGCGTCACCGAGGGATCAAGCACGCCCTTGGGGGCGACCGGCTTGTCGGCCGCATCGAAGGCGCCGCCTGCGATGTCGGTCGCGCCGGAGACGTCGACGATGTTGATCTGGCGGTAGAGCGAAGCGTCACCCTTCTTCAGGCCCTGGCCGTTGCCGCTGTCGCGCGCCAGCATCAGGAAGGATGTGTTCGAAAGCGCCACGATCTCGCTCTGCGCGGCGATTTTGGTCTTGCCCTTGGCATCCTTGAACACCGGCAGCGGCACGACATATTCATGCGCGAGCTTCAGATGGGCGAGGTCGGAGGCATCATAGACCAGCGCCCGCGTGTTCTGCCGTGTCGAGGGTGAATCGCCGCCATCCTGCCGGGGCGCCGACTGCAGCACGGCGATCAGGAAGTTGCCGTCCGGCGTCATCGCCATGCCTTCGAGGCCCTGGTTGTTCTGGCGCCCGGTTTCGGGATCCTTCGGATCAGGGTCGGCGGCGCCCGGACCGGGATTGTCGGAGGAGAAGTTCGGCGCTCCTTTGCGCATCGGCACGAGAGCCGCAGGCGGCTGGGTCGCCGACATCAGGCGGCCTTGCGCGGAGAACCTGTAGATGTTGGGGCCGTACTCGTCGGAGATGAACATCGAGCCGTCCGGCAGCCGTACGATGGCTTCATTGTCGAGCGCGAGCTTGCCATTGGTGGCGACGGGCAGCATCGGCATGTCGCCGGCCGCGGCGCGTACGTCCGACAGCGGATCGAGGCCGGTGGCATCGGCGCCCGTGTCGTCTGTGAGAAGCATGGTGTCGGCAAGCGTCGCCTTGACGCCCGTCTGCTCCTGGCCGGCGGCGGGAGCAGCGCCCGGCGCGACAGGCGTGAACTCGATGGTGATGGTGTTGAGGCGCGGCCGGTAGTCGGTGGTGCCGGCGACATTGTAGCCACGGTCGGGCAGTAGCCAGAGCGATCCCTTGTAGGTGCCGGCATCATGTGTCCAGCCCGAAATGTCGATCGCCATGCCCGAGCCCGAGCCGAAGGTCTCGCCGAACTTGTCGCGCTGGTCGGCCGGGATGCGGCCGACGCCGACAAGGCCCTTGTTGATGTAAGCCACGCCATCGGCAAGCGCCGGGGTGAGGGCGGTGAACAAGGCCAGCGCGACGCCGAGCGAGGCGGTTCGGTACAGGTGTTTCATGGACAATCCTCTTTATGACGAAGCACGCCGGAGCGGCCGAAGGAAAAATGAAAAAGAGGGTGCCGCATCGATGATGCCGCGCGCGCCTCCCCGAAAGCGATCTAAGGCGTCAACATGATGCTTGCGTGACAGTGGGCGACACGGGTCCGCCGGTCTCTCCATGTGCAGATGAAAAACGCTGGAGAGCGGGAATTGGTGACCGCCCATGAGCGTCCCTGGCACAATAGGCACTTATGTCTAGTACGGATATGATGCCGGCTTCGAACTGACCGCGAGCGGAGGCCTTGAAGCCGCACTATCGCGCAGTGGTTATCGGGGGTGGCTTTGTCGGCGCCTCGGGTGGATTTGGCTACCACGATCGGCAAGAGCGTCGCGCTGGCGTTGGTGGACGACGGTTTCGCTGGGGAGGGGATGGCGCTTTGCGTGCACATTGTCGGCGTCGAACGGACGGCGCGGGTCATCGCGGCCTCGCCCTACGGTCCCCAGGGCAGAGCGATGCGGCAATGAGGAGGAGTTTCTGATGGTCGACGACGCTGCACGGGATACGAGGCGCGAACGCCGGCGCGGACGCATGGGCGAGGCAGGCAGCGAATCAAGCCGCAAGCCCAATTACCGCGCGCTGAAGAATCCGTTCCTGCCGCAGCCGATCTTTTCCGACGACCAGGTGGCGTCGATCCACGACACGGCGCTGCGCGTGCTGGAAGAATTGGGCATCAAGGTGCTGCTGCCCGAGGCGCGCGAGGTGCTCGCCCGCGCCGGCGCCCTGGTCGACCCCGACACCGACATGGTGCGCATCGGTCGCGACATGGTGGCGGCAGCCTTAGCCTCGGCGCCGCGATCGATCCACGCTTATGCCGGCGCGCGCTCTCGGGACCTGTCGCTCGAACTGGGCTCGATGACATTCCTGGCGGGCTCCGGCGCGCCCAATGTCACCGATCTCGAGCGCGGCCGGCGGCCCGGGACGCTGGTCGCCTTCGAGGAGTTGATCAAGCTGGTGCAGCATTTCGACGTCTTGCACATGCTGGGGCCGTGCATCGAACCGCAGGACATCGACAATCGTTTCCGCCACTATGCCGTCAACCGGGCGCAGCTGACTCTGTCGGACAAATTTCCGTTCGTGTTCGCGCGTGGCACGCCGCAGGTCGATGACAGTTTCGAGATGATCAGGCTGGCGCGCGGGCTGTCCGAGGACGAGTTCCGCTCGGGCGCGCATTGCTACACCGTCATCAACACCAACTCGCCGCGCCAGCTCGACATTCCGATGGCGCAAGGCATCATCGATTTCGCCAAGGCGGGCCAGGTCCTGATCATCACGCCGTTCTGCCTGGCCGGTGCGATGGCGCCGATCACCGTGGCCGGCGCGCTGACCTTGCAGCATGCCGAAGCGCTGGCCGGGCTGACGCTGGCGCAGATCGTGCGGCCGGGCGCGCCGGTGGTCTACGGTTCCTTCTCCTCCAATGTCGACATGAAATCGGGCGCACCGGCCTTCGGCACGCCGGAGCACGTCAAAGCCACACTGGGCGCAGGCCAGCTGGCGCGCTTCACCGGTCTGCCCTGGCGCTCGGGGGGCGGCAGCGCGGCGAACATTTCGGACGCGCAGGCCGCGCACGAGACGCAGTTCGCGCTGTGGGGCTCGGTGCTGTCGGGCGCCACCGTCTGCATCCACGCGGCCGGCTGGCTGGAAGGGGGCTTGAGCGTTTCCCTGGAAAAGCTGGTCACCGACATCGAGGCGCTGCAGACGGTCGCGGAACTTTGTGCGGCGACCCCCGGTGACGACGACGCAATAGGCTTCGAGGCGATCGCCGAAGTGCAGCCGGGCGGCCACTTCTTCTCGGCCGGCCACACCATGGCGCGCTATCGCACCGCCTTCTACGAGCCGTTGGTGGCCGACTGGTCGAATTTCGGCAACTGGACGCAAAGCGGCTCGAAGACCGCGACCGAACGCGCCACCGGCATCTGGAAGCGCACCCTTGCCGATTTCGAGCCGCCGGCCGCGGCGGCCGCCACGTCAGGCGTGCTCGACGCGTTCATCGCGCGGCGCACGGAAGAGGGCGGCGCTGCGCCAGTGTCGTGAGATAGTTCGCGGATCCATCATCCCGAATTGTGGCCGTGATCCCGGAACCCGCGGCGCGTCCCGCGCATTCATGGATGCGGACCAATGCCTGGCTCCATCCGTGAGCCGTTGAGGGAGGACGACATGGGTTTCGACCAGTACCACGAACCGCCGGAAGAATTGTCGCAGGAAGTGCGGACCTTTGCCCGCATGATCACCTCGCTGATCGAGGAGGCGGAAGCGATCAGCTGGTACGAACAGCGCATGTCGGTCGAGAAGAACCCGCAGGCCAAGGCGATCATGAAGAACGCGCAGAGCGAGGAGTTCAAGCATTTCGGCATGGACCTCGAATTCCTGCTGCGCCAGAAGACGGACTGGCGCGTGGAACTGAAGGAAATCCTGTTTACGACAGGGGATATCGTGAAGGCCGGGGAGAAGGGCGAGAAGAAGGTGGATTGAGGCGGGACGTCAGCCTTCGAGGCTGGCAGCCTCACACTGGCAGCACAAACCCGTCCAGCACGCGCTTCTGGCCGGCCTTGTCGAAGTCGATGGTCAGCTTGTTGCCCTCGATGGCTGAAATGTTGCCGTTGCCGAATTTCTGGTGGAAGACGCGGTCGCCGACGCTGAAGGCGGACGGCGTGTCGGAGACGGATTTGGCGACCAGCTCGCCATCGATGGTGCGGCCCTTGACGCTGGTGCGGCCGGCGCCGTAGCCGGAGTCTGTTTCACCATAGCCGATGCGTTCGACCTGATGGCCCGAGCGCGTGCCCCAGTTGCGGTCGGTCGCCTCGGTGCGGTTGGCCTGCGCACGCTGCCAACCCGGCGTCGAATAGGTGTTGGAGAAGGCGCCGGATTTTTCCCCGCCGCCCGAAGTGCCGCCGATATTGTCGAAGCGCGAAGCGCCATAGGGGTTCTGTCTTCCCGCCCCCTGGCCGCCGCCGCGGCCGGATGCGAACGAGCCGCCGCCATAGGGATTGCCGTAGCCGCCATAGGAGTTGCCGGCTTCGGCGACCTCGACATGGGCTTCCGGCAGTTCCTCGAGAAAGCGCGACGGGATGGTCGATTGCCAGAGCCCGTGGATGAGGCGGTTGGAGACGAACCAGATATGCAGGTTCTTCTTGGCCCGCGTCAGCCCGACATAGGCGAGACGCCGCTCTTCCTCCAGCCCGGAGCGGCCGCCTTCGTCGAGCGCGCGCTGATGGGGAAAGAGGCCTTCCTCCCAGCCGGGCAGGAAGACGGTCTCGAATTCGAGGCCCTTGGCCGAATGCAGCGTCATGATGGAGACGGCGTCTTGCCCCGCATTCTGCTCGGCATCCATGACCAGCGCGACATGTTCGAGGAAGGAGCGCAGCGACTCGTACTGCTCCATCGAACGGATCAGTTCCTTCAGATTCTCCAACCGCCCCGGGGCTTCCGCCGAGCGGTCGTTCTTCCACATGTCGGTGTAGCCGCTCTCCTCGAGAATGGTCTCGGCGAGCTCGGTGTGCGGGGTGGTTTCCAGCGCCTTTTGCCAGCGTTCGAAATTGGCCGCGACCTCGCGCAGCGCGGCGCGCGGTTTCGGCTTCAGCTCGTCGCTTTCGGCGAGGTTGGCGGCAGCCTCCAGCATTGGAATGCGCAGGGCGCGGGCCGTGTCGTGAATCTGGCGGATGGTCGCTTCGCCCAAGCCGCGCTTCGGCACATTGATGATGCGCTCGAAGGCGAGGTCATCGGCGCCTTGCGCGACGACGCGGAAGAAGGCCATCGCGTCGCGGATTTCCATGCGCTCGTAAAAACGCGGACCACCGATGACGCGGTAGTTAAGGCCAAGCGTGGTAAAGCGCTCCTCGAAGGCGCGCATCTGGAAGGACGCGCGGACCAGGATCGCCATATCGTTCAAATTATGCTTCTGGCGCTGGTAGGCCTCGATGGTCTCGCCGATGGCGCGGGCTTCCTCCTCCGAATCCCAGGCGGCGTGGACGTTGACCTTGCCGTCCTCCGGATCGTTGCGGTCGGTGAACAGCGTCTTGCCGAAACGGCCCTCATTGTAGGCGATGAGATGGGAGGCGGCGCCCAGTATGTGCGCGGTCGAGCGGTAGTTGCGCTCCAGCCGGATGATGGTGGCGCCCGGAAAATCCTTGTCGAAGCGCAGGATGTTGTCGACCTCGGCGCCGCGCCAGCCATAGATCGACTGGTCGTCATCGCCGACGCAGCAGATATTGACTTTGTTTTCGCTCACGGGCTGTTCCGCGCCTGCCGGCGTGGGCCCTCCGCGGGGGCCTCGCAACGGCTCGGACGCCCGGTCGGGCTTGCGGCCTTCGGCCGAAACTGCTGATTCGGCCTCTGGAGTTGCGGGTCTATAGCTACCAGCTTCCGTTCTATCCGAAACACCGGAAAAACTTGGAACGCGCCCACCCGGAGAACCACTTCGCGCTGGTTGTGGTCCGCTCGGCCTCTGCGCCAAAAGCCGCAGCCACATGTACTGGGCGGTGTTGGTGTCCTGGTACTCGTCGACGAGGATGTATTTGAACCGCCGGTGATAGTCCTTCAGCACATCCGGATTGGCGCGGAAGATGCGGATCGGGTGGCAGAGCAGATCGCCGAAATCGCAGGCGTTCAGCGTCTGCAGCCGCTCCTGATAGGACTTGTAGAGCTCGCGGCCCTTGCCGTTGGCGAAGCTGCGCGCATCGCCCTCGGCGATGTCGGCCGGACCCTGGCCCTTGTTCTTCCAGCCGTCGATCATCTGGGCGAACTGTTTCGCGGGCCAGCGCTTGTCGTCCAGGCCCTCGGCCTGGATCAACTGCTTGATCAAGCGCACGACGTCGTCGGTGTCGAGGATGGTGAAGTCGGATCGCAGGCCGGCAAGCTCGGCGTGGCGGCGCAGCAGCTTCACGCCGATTGAGTGGAAGGTGCCGAGCCACGGCATGCCCTCGACATTGCCTTCGCCGATCAGGATGCCGATGCGCTGTTTCATCTCGCGCGCGGCCTTGTTGGTGAAGGTGACGGCCAGGATCTGCGAGGGGAAGGCCCTGCCGGTGGCAAGGATGTGGGCGATGCGGGTGGTCAGCACACGGGTCTTGCCGGTGCCGGCGCCGGCCAGCACCAGAACCGGGCCTTCGGTGGTCTCCACGGCCAGCCGCTGCTCGGGATTCAAGCCCCTGAGATAGTCGGGCGCATTGTTTTGGCCGCCGCGGGCAGCCATGGCGCGCGCGGCAATGCCCGACGGGGCCGTGGGCCGCGCATTGGGTTCGTCGAAAAAGGGCATGTCTTCGGAAAAGCCGGACATCTCCCCCGAATGTAGTGATTCGGGAGGGAAAGACCAGAACTGTCTACGTTTTGTTCCGGCAAAGTGCCCGATACGGCGGCTTCACCGATATGGGAACCGCCGTTATGGAACAATCCCAGGCGGAACGAGGTTGCTGCCCGCGGGTCCGCGACCTACGCTTGACAGGCGCCGCCGTCGGGAGAAAGTTGCACGGGAAACGCGCAATGCCGGGTTGCCCTAGCCCGCCCCACGCGCGCAACAGTCGAAGGAGTATCATCTTGGCTGTCACCATCACCTCCCTCATTCTCTTCCTCATAGGCCTGGCGCTTGGCGCCGGCGGCATCTGGTTGGCTTCGCTGGGCGGCAGTTGGTACTACATCATCGTCGGTCTCGCCTTCCTGGTCGCCGCCTGGCTGCTCTACCGGCGCCGTTCCACGGCGCTCTGGCTCTACGCGGCGATCGTGCTCGGCACGCTGGCCTGGGCGGTCTGGGAAACCGGCTTCGACTGGTGGGAGCTCGGCCCGCGCGGCGGCATCATCGTGCTGGTGGCGTTGTGGCTGCTGACGCCGTGGGCGCGGCGCGGCCTTGCCGGTCCGGACGGGCGAGCCCCTTTGATCCTTGCCGTGCTGGCATCGCTGGCGGTGGCCGGCTATTCGATGACCACGGACCCGAAGGACATCGGCGGCGCCCTCGACACCGACAAGGTGATCCCCAACGCCAATCTCGGCGGCGATGTGCCTGCGGGCGAATGGCACTATTACGGGCGCACGCAGTTCGGCCAGCGCTATTCGCCGCTCGACCAGATCACGCCGGAAAACGTCGCCAACCTGACGCCGGCCTGGACCTATCGCACCGGCGACGTCAAAGGCCCCGACGATGTCGGCGAGACCACTTATCAGGTGACACCGCTCAAAGTGGGCGACACGCTCTATATCTGCACGCCGCACAACTTCGCCATCGCCGTCGATGCGGCGACCGGCAAGGAGAAGTGGCGCTACGATCCCAAGATCAAGCTCGACAAGGACCGCCAGCACCAGACCTGCCGGGGCGTTTCCTATTATGCCGATGCGGCCGGCGCCGCCGGCCAGCCCTGCGCGGCGCGCGTCTACCTGCCGACCTCGGATGCGCGGCTGATCGCGCTCGACGCCGCCAACGGGCAGGTTTGCCCGGCCTTCGCCGAGGGCGGCACGCTCAATCTGTTGACGGGCATGCCGTATCCGAAGTCGGGCTACTACTACTCGACCTCGGCGCCGCTGATCGCCGGCGGCAAGATCATCGTCGGCGGCGCGGTCAACGACAATTATTCGACGCAGGAGCCGTCCGGCGTCATCCGCGCCTATGATGCGAGCAGCGGCAAATTGCTGTGGAACTGGGATTCCGGCAATCCGGACCAGACGACGCCGCTGCCGGCCGGCCAGACCTACACCGCCAACTCGCCCAACATGTGGTCGACGCCGAGCGCCGACGAGAAGCTCGGCCTGCTCTACGTGCCGCTCGGCAACCAGACGCCGGACCAGCTCGGCATGGGCCGCAGTGCCAATGTGGAGAAATTCTCCTCCTCGATCACCGCGTTGGACCTCAACACCGGGCAGTTGAAATGGGTGCGCCAGACCGTGCACCATGACCTCTGGGACATGGACGTGCCGGCGCAGCCGAGCCTGGTCGACATCACCAAGGCCGACGGCTCCGTGGTGCCCGCGCTGGTCGGGCCGACCAAGCAGGGGGACCTCTATGTGCTCGACCGGCGCACCGGCGAGCCGGTCATCCCCGTCAAGGAAGTGGCGGCGCCCGGCGGCGCCATCGAGGGCGACCACACATCGCCGACGCAGCCGGCGTCCGACCTTTCCTTCAACCCGCCGCCGCTGACCGAGCACGATATGTGGGGCATCACCATGTTCGACCAGCTGGCGTGCCGCATCGCGCTTCACAAATTGCGCTATGAAGGCCGCTACACGCCGCCTTCGCTGCAGGGATCGCTGGTTTATCCCGGCAATTTCGGCACGTTCAACTGGGGTGGCGTGGCGGTCGATCCGGTGCGGCAAGTGATGTTCGGGATGCCGACCTATCTTGCCTTCACGTCGCGGCTGGTGCCGCGCGCCGACGTGCCGCCGCCGGGCGACACCAAGGGCAGCGAGCAGGGGCTGAACCGCAATGACGGCGCGCCCTATGCGGTGGTGATGGGACCGTTCCTGTCGCCACTTGGCATTCCGTGCCAGGCGCCGCCCTGGGGCTATGTCGCAGGCGTCGATCTTCGCACCGGCACGATTGCCTACAAGCACCGCAACGGTACCGTCTACGACATGACGCCGCTGCCGTTGCCGTTCAAGGTCGGGGTGCCCGGCATTGGCGGCCCGATGATCACCGCCGGCGGTGTCGCCTTCCTGGGTGCCGCGGTCGACGACTATCTGCGCGCCTACGAGCTGACGTCAGGCAAGCAGCTCTGGCAGGCGCGGCTGCCGGCCGGAGGGCAATCGACGCCGATGACCTACACCGTCGCGGACGGACGCCAGTTCGTGGTCATCGTCGCCGGCGGCCACGGCTCGGTGGGCACCAAGCCGGGCGATTACGTGATGGCCTACGCGCTGCCGAAGTAGGCAGGCGGGGTTACCGGGTCCGGCGAGCCGACGATCAGCCGAGCCCCAGATGGCTCTTTAGGCTCGGCACCGAGCCAAGCACTTGGTTGGTCAGATCGGGGCCCGCGGCCGCCTCTGCCTGCTGGACAAGCGTCTCGCCAGCCTTCTGGATCTGCGCCAAGTCGAGGCCGGAGGCCTTGAGCGCGGCGAGGCCGTTGACCAGCGCGCCGGCCTTCTCGCCGAGAACGCCGCCAAGCGCGCCCTGCAGCGACGACAGGAAGCCGCCACCGCCGCCGGCCGGGGCGGCCATGACGTCATATTTCTGCGCCAGCGCATCGGCGCCCGGAATCTTGGCGAAGAAGGAGGAGGCGCTGGTGCCTTCGGCCTCGTGCTCGAGCACCGAGAAAATGGTGCCGACGACCTTTTCGGTCGTGGCCTGGTCGAGACCGGCCTTCTGCGAGACGGTGTTCACGATGTCCTGAACGTCCATGACTTCACCTCAACTTTGGGTTTTCAAGTTCGCGGGCTGGCGCTTGCGGCTGCGGACCCTGACCATGGACTTGCGGCTTGCCGCGACAACGGCCGCGCGCATCGCCAGAACGGCCGCCACTGCTGCCACGAAAGCGGTTGCCAGGATCGGCGAGGGCATGGTCATCGGCATTGTTCCTTTCAGATCGGGCCTATAGGACCGTGACCGCCGAGGGCGGCCGGCCAGCCAGTTTCCCCCACTATTGTGGCAGCGCCATCAAGATTTGTCACCGATGACAAAAACGTGATGATCTTCAGCCGACTGACCGGCGGCCGCCAAGGCAGTGAGATGTCACGCTCCGGTGACTGGACGATGAGAGGCTCGCCCCTATCTTGCGACCGGCAAGGACACCGCAGTCGCGACGAGATCGAGGAAGCCCATGGCCGACGTCACCACCAAACCCGTCATCACCCAGGCGATGATCGATGCCTATGACGAATACACGCATCTGACGCTGGATCGCCGCCGCTTCATGGAGCAACTGACCAGGCTTGCCGGATCGGGCGCGGCGGCGGCCGCGATCGCGCCGATGCTGGCGGCGAACTCGGCCCAAGCGGCGATCGTCGCCGACAACGATGCCCGCGTAAAGGGCGAGGATATCACCTATCCCGGCAGCGGCGGCGAGATGAAGGGCTATCTGGTCAAACCCGCAAACCAGGCCGGCAAGCTCGGCACGGTCATCGTCATCCATGAAAACAGGGGGCTCAACCCGCATATCCGCGACGTCGCCCGGCGCGTGGCGCTGGAAGGGTTCGTGGCGCTCGCGCCGGATTTCCTGTCGCCGCTCGGCGGCACGCCCACTGACGAGGACAAGGCGCGCGACATGTTCGGGAAACTCGACCCGGCGCAGACCGTGGCCAATGGCGTGGCGACGGTCGCCTTCCTCAAGGCCGACGGGGACGGCAATGGCAAGGTCGGCGCCATCGGCTTCTGCTGGGGCGGCGGTACGGCCAACATGCTGGCCGTCAATGCGCCCGACCTTGCCGCGAGCGTCGCCTATTACGGCATGCAGCCGAAGGCCGCCGACGTCTCGAAGATCAAGGCCGCGTTGCTGCTGCACTATGCCGGCCTCGACGAGCGCACCAATGCCGGCATCGATGCGTTCAAGAAGGAACTCGATGCCGCGCATGTCGAATACACGGTCTATGTCTATGAAGGCGCCAACCATGCCTTCAACAACGACACCTCGGCGGCGCGCTACGACAAGAAGGCGGCCGACCTCGCCTGGGGCAGGACGATCGCCTTCCTCAGGCAGAAGCTGGCATGACCATCGCCTTCAGGCCGCCGGCGCCCAGATCGTCTTGAAGGCCGGCGACAGGGTGAAGCCCGCCGGGCGCTCCGATTTCGGCGGCGGGCGCCGCACGCCTTCCTGCAAATAGCGCAGGGCAGAGGTCAGCCCGTTCATCGTGTAGGGCTTGGCGATGACGCCGATCGCACCGGCGAAGTGGTCGGGGATGCGCTTCGGGTTGGCGGTCATGAAAATGACCATCGAGTTCTTTCTGTCGCCAATATATTCGGCAACGTCGATGCCGGTCGGGCCGTCGGTGAGATGGATGTCGACAAAGGCGATATCGGCCTGCGTGGTATCGACCATGTCCTTTGCTTCGGCGAGCGATGTTGCCCAGCCGACGACGCTGTGCCCGGCGTCCTCGACCAGGCTCTCCAACTCCATGGCCAGCAGCGCCTCGTCCTCGACGATCAGGACCTTGAGCGGTTCAATCATGACAGGTTCCCTTTGTGCTGTGGTCCATTGGGCATCGAGATGACAACGCGAGTGCCGGGACCGGCATCGCGCCACTCGATGTCGGCACGCAATTGGCGGGCAAGCGACTTGATCAGCCGCATGCCGAAGGAGGCGTCGCCACTGGCGCCCGCCATGCCGACGCCGTCATCCGAGACCTCGATGTTCAAATGGCCGTCCGGCTGGCTCATCTTGATGCCGATGCTGCCCGATCTCGTGCCGTCGGGCCTTTCCTTGAAGGCATGCTTGAGCGCGTTGGTGACGAGTTCGTTGACCATCAGCGCCACCGGCGTCGCCTTCTCGGCCGGGACGACGACGGGCTCGAGATCGAGTGTCGGGTTGATTTCCGAACGTCCCGAAGCAGTCAGCAGGTCGGAGATGAGATCCTTGGCGAAGTCGGAAACATCGAACTTGCTGACATCCTTGGACTGGTAGAGCCGGCGGTGCACGGTGCTGAGCGCCTCTATGCGCTCCAACATCGTGCCAAGCGAGCGCTTGAGGTTCGCGTCGGAGACGGTGCGGCTCTGCATGAGGATAAGCGAGGAGATCATCTGCAGATTGTTCTTCACCCGATGATCGACCTCATGCAGCAGCGTGGTCTGCGCCTCAAGCGCCGCTTCGAGCTCAGCCGTGCGTTCCTTGACGGCCTTTTCGAAACGCTCCTTGTCCGCGGTGATGCGATTTTCCCAGAGCTTCCGGTCGGAAACATCGAGTTGCGAGGCGAAGAAGAACTGCATTTCGCCTTTGTCGTTGGAGACGGGGCTTATGTAGAGCGCGTTCCAGAAGGTCGACCCGTCCTTGCGGTAATTCAGGATATCGACGCTGATGTCGGTTTCATCGGCGATCGCGGCGCGTATCTGAGCGATCGCTCCCTTGTCGCTCTCCGGCCCCTGCAGGAAGCGGCAGTTCCTGCCGAGAACCTCGTCGCGCTCATAACCCGTCAGGCGCAGGAAGGCGTCGTTTGCAAAGACGATCGGATTGTCCTGCCGGCGCGGATCGGTAATGATCATCGACATGCGCGTGGCGCGGATGGCCGCCGCGAAGGGGTCGCCCTTGCCGTGCTCGACATGAAGGTCGTCGGTCATGTGCCATGCGTCCGCCGGCTCCCTGGTCCGTTTCCGTTCCATAGCGTCGCTCCAAGCCATTTTTCGCGGGAGACAACGGCTCAAAGTAGAATTTGGTTTCAATCTCGGCTGGCCTGTTGCAGTTCGTCGCAGGCGGGAACCGATGGAGGCTTTCCGCAACCGACCGCGAGGAAGGGGTTTCCCGGCTAGCCAGCCGAGGCCGGCCTGTGAAGCGCGACGCCGGCCACGACCAGCGCGATGCCGAGGCAATCGGACGGACCGGGTACCTGGCGCAGCACGACGACGCCGATTAGCGTTGCGGTGACCGGCAGCAGCGACAGCATCAGCGCGAAACTCGCACGCGGCAACCGCGCCATGGCGAGCTGGTCGCATACGTATGGAATGACCGACGAGCAGATGCCGACGCCGATGGCGGCGACGAGCAGCGGCGGCGACAAAAAGGCGGACAGGGCGTCGGCGAAGCCAACGGGCAGCACGACGACGAAAGCGACCGCCATGGCCGCACCCAGGCCGGCGATGCCGTCGCCGGCGCCCGCGCGGGCGACACGGTGTCCAAGCACGATGTAGCCGACAAAGAGCGCGCCGTTGAGGAAAGCCCAGACCAGCCCGACCGGGTCGGTTGACCATTTGACGTGGATCAGCAGCAAGGTGCCGGTGACAGCGACGGCAAGAGCGGCCAGATTGCGGGCGCTTCTGAGGCCGGCGAGCGCGACGCCGATGGTGCCGGCGAATTCGATCGCCGCCACCAGCGAGATCGGCAGGCGGTCGAGCGCCAGGTAGAACGAACAGTTCATCACCGCCAGGCAAGCACCGAAGGCAACGAGCAGGAGCCGCGTCGGAGGATCGGCGCTGGCGAAGGTTCGCCATGGGCGGGTCAATGGCGCGAAGACCAGCGCCGCGGTGGCTATGCGCAGCCAGGCCATGCCGAGCACGCCGACTTGCGCAAAAAGCAGCACGGCGAAGGCCGGGCCGAGATAATGAAAGACAGCGCTGACAGCGAACCAGATATGAGGCGGCAATCTTGTCGCGAGCCCGGCGAGCGCGGGGCCGGCAAAGGCCGGGGTGGCAGCGGCAGGGCTGGTATGCGGGGCTTGCCTCTGGTCATCCATGGGATCAGTATCGTAGCCAATCCTCCCTATTCATATGGATGATGACCAGCTTGACCAATCATTCCTTTCCCGGAGGCAAGGAGTTTTCCATGAAACGCCTTCGAAACGAAAATGCCGACATCGACGCGGCCGACATGAAGATCCTGCGCCTGCTGGAAGAGGACGCGCGCATCAGCACCGCGGAGCTGGCCCGTTCCGTCGGCCTGTCTGCGCCGAGCGTGGCGGAGCGCATCAAGCGGCTGCAGGAGAACGGCGTGATCGAGGCCTATTGCGTCAGGATCAACCCGGCGGCGCTTGGCCTGAAACTGTCGGCGTGGCTGCGCATCCGGCCGGTGCCTGGGCAATTGTCAGTCGTGGCCGAGATCATCCGTGAGTTGCCGGAGATCGCACAATGCGACCGGGTGACCGGAGAGGACTGTTTCATCGCGCTGGCGCATGTCGGCTCGGTCGCCGAACTCGAACGGGTGATCGACCGCATCATCCCCTATGCGATGACCAACACGGCGATCATCCAGTCGTCGCCGGTGATCGCGCGCTCGCCGCTGGCGGCGATCAGGCAACGGCGCTAAGCGTGGCCGCGCTTCAGGCGGGCGCGCTTCAGGATGCTGCGCCAGCGGATCATGTCGAACGGGATCGGTTCGTTGTTGTTGGCGATGTGAAAGATCTCGTTGTCGACATTCTTGAGCGAACGCCAGAAATCGTAGTCCGATATGCGCGGATCGGCCGCCAGCCTGTCCACCTCGACCTTGATGTCGGTTTTCATGCACGTTCCTCGAACCGGCTTCGCCGCGCCGCCCGCTAAAACAACCCTGTGCGGACGTTTTCGACCGCTCCGCTGAGTCGTTCAACGGCTCAGATGGCTTGTTCCCGTTAAATCCTCGGTAAGGTTAATGCGGGTGCGAGGTGGCTTCAAGCACGCGTGCCAGCCGATTTGAGGAACCCGGCGATTTTGGATCGCGGGTGTGGCTTTGAGGCCAGACCCGGTCGCCTGGGCTTCGCCCTATTTGCGCTTGATGCCGATCGAACGGCCGGCGCGCTCGGGCATCGGGAGCACGGAGTGGGCGGCGCGCATGGCTTCGATCCTGGCCAGTACATCGGCCGGAAAGGGCGCCACCTTCGGCCCCGACATGTCGACATGCAGCGACAGGGTCTCGGACGTGGCGGCGAGCCAGCCGTCGACATGGCGGATTTCCTGATAGGCCCGCAGCCGCTTCTCGTCATGGTCGATGAGCTGGAAGGAGACCGTGACCTTGTGGTCGAGATGCAGTTCCCTGACGTAGCAGACATGGACTTCGGCGGTGTAGATGGTGAGCCGCCGCTCTTTCACATAGTCCAGCCCCATGCCCATCGCCTCGAAGGCCTCGTCCGAGCAGCGGTCGAACAGCACGTTGTAGTAGGCCATGTTGAGATGGCCGTTATAGTCGATCCAGTCCTTCTCGATGCCCATGGGCCTGGAGACGAAGGGGGCGGGAATGGACATCGAAACTTCCTTGTTCTGGTGCTGGACAGAGTAGCCGGTGAGTGTCTTTACATTCTGACGCAATTTCGGATGGAAACCGCTTCACACTTTTCCTGAAATTGCTTTAGGCATCCATACTCGCATAACAAGCGTGGGCGCTGGTCCATTCGCGGAGGAATTCATGGCTCTGAGCGACCTCAATCCGGTCGAACGCAACGAGGAAGGCATCGCGGCGGTGCTCGGCATCCTCAAGCAGCGGCTGGGCGAGCGCTTCCAGACCGGACAGGCCATCCGCTCGCAGCACGCGCATACGACCACCTATATTCCGACGCAGGCGCCCGACGGCGTCGCTTTCCCGGAGACGACGGCCGAGGTGCAGGAAATCGTGCGTGCCTGTGCCGCACACCGTGTGCCGGTGATCGCGTTCGGCGTCGGCTCGTCGCTCGAAGGCCACACCAATGCGCCGGGTGGAGGCATTTCGGTCGATACGTCGCGGATGAACCGCATTCTTTCGGTCAATCCGCAGGATCTCGACTGCACGGTGGAGCCCGGCGTCACGCGCGAGGATTTGAACCGGCATCTGCGCGACACCGGCCTGTTCTTTCCGATCGATCCGGGCGCCAATGCCTCGCTCGGCGGCATGGCGGCGACGCGGGCGTCCGGCACCAATGCGGTGCGCTACGGCACGATGCGCGAGAACGTGCTGTCGCTGACCGCCGTCATGGCCGACGGCGAGACGGTGACGACCGGCAAGCGGGCGAAGAAGAGTTCGGCCGGCTACGACCTGACCCGGCTGCTGGTCGGCTCCGAGGGCACGCTCGGCATCATCACCGCGCTGACCTTGAAGCTGCAAGGCATTCCGCAGGCGATCTCGGGCGGCGTCTGCCCGTTCCCGAGCGTCGAAGCTGCCTGCAACGCCGTCATCGCGACGATCCAGATGGGCATTCCGGTGGCGCGCATCGAACTGGTCAACGCGCTGCAGATGCGGGCGATGAAGACCTATTCCAAGCTCGATTATCCCGAGAGCCCGTGCCTGTTCGTCGAGTTTCATGGCAGCGACGCCGGCGTTGCCGAACAGGCGGAGACCTTTGGGATGATCGCGGAAGAAAATGGCGGCGGGCCGTTCCTGTGGACCAGCGTTGCCGAGGAGCGCACCAAATTGTGGAAGGCCAGGCACGACGCCTACTGGGCGTCGCTGACCTTGCGGCCGGGCGCCAAGGGGCTGTCGACCGATGTCTGCGTACCGATCTCGCGCTTTGCCGAATGCGTCATGGAAACCGAGGCCGACATTGCCGAGATGGGACTTATCGCGCCCATCGTCGGCCATGCCGGAGACGGCAATTTCCACGTGCTGGTGCTGATGGATGTCAACGATCCCAAGGAAATCGCGCTGTCGGAAAAATTCGTGGCACGGCTCAACATGCGGGCGATCGCCATGGAGGGTACCTGCACCGGCGAGCACGGCATCGGGCAAGGCAAGATCGGGTTCCTGCGCCACGAACTCGGCCATGGCGTCGACATCATGCGCACGATCAAGCAGGCGCTCGATCCGCAAAACATCATGAATCCGGGCAAGATCCTGCCTGACGCGGGCTAAGGGCATCGCGAACAGCGCGTCTTGACCGCGCCGCCATTCGGGTCGAGGCGGTGCTGGCCATGGCGATGCGGCGGCTGAACGGCGAGGCCGAACGGCGGCGCCAACTGGCGGCCCGCACTTCGCTGGTCGACAATGCGCGCAAGGCGCTGACCTTGAAGCAGAAAGCTCCGGAGGGTCCCACGCACAATTCGCGCACCGCCCACAAGGGCATGCGGGCCGTGGCCAACCAGAAGGTTCCAAATCTTGTTCGGCCGGCCGAACTCGGCCGCCAGCGCAAGGCGGCCAAGGTGGCGCAGGCGAAACGCGACGCACGCTAAGGGAGCGGTTAGGCCCGCCAACCGCCGCTCTATCCTGCAGTGGGAAGCTGCTCCCGGGCGTCCTGCACAAGCGTCTGCAGCATGGGGCGGGTCGGGGCGAAGAAGGTCGTGCCGGTGTGCGGCGTGGAGACATCGAGCAGCCGGTCGTATGCACCCGGCGGGTCGCCGACATACATGCGCTGCAGCATTTTCTCGGTGACCCAAAGATATCTGCTGTAGCCGATGAAGTAGGTGCCGAATTCGTTCTGCCCGGGCCTGCCGAACGGCATGTTGTCGCGCAATATGTCGTGTTCGTTGCCGTCGGCATCGACCACGGTGGCCAGCGCCTTGTGCGATTTGCGCAGCGCGTCGTCATCATCGATTTCGATGTTGTCGATCTTGGTGCGGCCGATGATCGCCTCCTGCTCGGGCGTGGGAATGCGCGCCCAGGCCTGCATGTCGTGCAGGTATTTCTGGACCACGACATAGCTGCCACCGGCGAAATCGGCATCCTCGTCACCGACCAGCGCGGAGGCGGGCAAATCGAGGCCGGCCGGGTTGGCGGTGCCGTCGACGAAGCCGAGCAGGTCGCGGGCGTCGAAATAGCGAAAGCCGATCACTTCGTCGACGACGCTGACGCCGGGACCAAGCCTGTCGAGCAGGATACGCTCGAATTCGAAGCACATGTCGGGCCGCTCGGCGCGAATGTGAAAGAGCAGGTCGCCCGGTGTCGTTGGCGCCGAATGGACAGCGCCTTGATCGGCGCGAACGGCTTCAGTTCCAGCGGCCGCCGGCCGGGGCTGAGCCGGTCCCAGAGATCGCGGCCGATGCCGGCGATGCAGGACAGGCGCCCGCCGAGATCGCGGAATCCGACAGTCTTGGCCAGATCGTCGAGTTCACCGAGCACGGAACGAACCCTGGCCAGAGCCGGCTGATCGCCGGCGACGGTGACGACAAGGAAAATCGCCGACTGCGATAGCGGGGCATCGACACTCTGCGCATCGATCGGCACGCGATCCCAGTTCTTGCCCGACATCCGAGAATCTCCGCTTTCCCCGGATTTGTTTCAGATCGTCCGACATGACGCAACACGGGATGAATTGCCTCTTTATCGACACGCGGATGCGGGTAGAGTGCGGCGGAATTGCAATCAACCTGTTCGGAGCTGATGCTCGCACGCCTGTTCGTGATCTTCGGTGGCCTGTTCGTGCTGGTGCTGCTTGCGGCGCTGGTGGTGCCGCATTTTATCGACTGGACCGGCTACCGCGCCGAGTTCGAGCGAGAGGCAAGCGCCATCCTCGGCCGCAAGGTAACCGTGCAGGGCGACGCCACGGCAAGGCTGTTGCCGTTTCCCTCGGTAACCTTTTCCAAAGTCGCCGTCGCCGGTGGCCCCGACGGTCAGCCGGCCATGACCGTCGAGACGTTTTCGATGGACGCGGAACTGGCACCCTTCCTGCGCGGCGAGGTGCTGATCTTCGACATGCGGCTGGTGCGGCCGAAGGCGACCATCGACATCGCCGCCGACGGAACCGTCGATTGGGCCATGCGCCCGTCCTCGCCCTTCGACCCCGGCCAGGTCTCGATCGAGAAACTGACTGTGACGGAAGGGCAGATTGAACTGCGCCATGCCGCCGGCGGCCGCAGCCACATCTTTTCGGAGATCAACTCGACCATTTCGGCCAAGTCGCTGGCCGGTCCGTGGCGCATGGATGGCACGTTGCGGCTGGACGGGTTGCGGACCACGGTCGCGGCGTCGACCGGCAAGGCCGAACCCTCCGGGCAGATGCGGTTACGGGTGAAGGCGGATCCCGACGCCTATCCGCTGGTCATCGAGACCGACGGCAATGCCGGCATCGTCAACGGTGCCGCCGTCTATTCCGGCCAGTTCAAGATTTCGGGCGCGGACAAGGATAGCGCGGGCAAGAATTCAGCCGAGTTGCGCGGCACGGACGGCGAGACGGTGAAGGTCAGCACCGGCAAGTCCGATCCGGGCTTCCGGCTGAACGGCAAGTTCTCGCTCGACCACCAGAAGCTTGGCGTCGACGAATTCCGTTTCGAGACCGGTCCGCTCGACAATCCCTACACCGCCGATGGCAAGGCCTCGGTCGATCTTGGCCAGAAACCGAGCTTCGCCATCGAGGCCAATGGCGCGCAGGTTCAGTTCGACGAGGCGGTGGGTGCCCAGGCGGGTACGGGCCTGACGCTGGATCAGCGCATCGCCGGGCTGGAGCAGGCGCTGCTCGATCTGCCGAAGCCGACCATTCCCGGCACGGTCGAGGTCAAGTTGCCGGCGGTGGTGGCCGGCGACACGACGGTGCGCGATGTTCATCTTTCGGCCGAGCCGGTCGGTGACGGGTGGTCGGTGAAATCGCTGGCCGCGACCTTGCCCGGCCGCACCAAGCTGGAAGCCGATGGCAAGGTCATGCTCAACGTGCAGGGCCATTTCGGCTTCACCGGCTCATTGCTGCTGGCCGTGGCGCAGCCCTCGGGTTTTGCCGCCTGGCTGTCGAAGGATGTCGACGAGGCGATCCGCCGTCTGCCTGCCGCCGGTTTCAAGGCCAAGGTCGATCTCTCGGAAAATCATCAATCCTTCAGCGATCTCGAACTGATCCTCGGCAAGGCGAAGTTTTCCGGCCGCATTGATTCCAGCCAGCCCGAAGACGCAAAGCCATCGGTGCTGATGCGGCTCGAGGGCGGCGATCTCGATGTCGATGGGCTGGCGGCCTTCGCCTCGATCTTCGTCAGCGACAAGGGAGCCAATCGTTTTGCCGACAGCGACCTCGATTTCCAGATCAAGGCCGGCCCGGTCAGCGCCGGCGGCTTGACCGCCGACACGGTCGATACCGCGCTCAGGCTGCGCGACGGGCTGCTCGAAATCGACCGGCTGTCTGTCGGTGGACTGGCCGGTTCCTCGATCAGCGCCACCGGCCGCATCAAGGATTTTCCGGCGAGCCCGACCGGCAAGCTCGACGCCTCGGTGGTCGCGGTCGACCTCAAACCGCTGATTGATGTCGCAGCACGGCACTATCCGGACAATGCCGTGCTGAAGGGTCTCGCAGACCGCGCCGCAGCCTATCCCGACTTGTTCCAGGACGCGCGCGTCGACCTCGTGGCCAGTGCCGCCGACAATGGCGACGGCACCACGGGCCTGGCGGTGAGCGGGCAAGGCAAGGCCGGCGGCTCGTCCTTTTCGGCGTCGCTGTCGGGAAAGGGCGCGGTGGACAGGCTTGCCGACGCGCCAGTGACACTGACTTTCAACGCCAGGAACCCGGACGCAACCGCCTTGCTCGCGCTCTACGGCCTGCCGGCGCTGCCGCTCGGCATGCTGGGTGAAGCAAGCACCGACATCCAGGCCAAGGGTACGCTTTCCGGCGGCCTGGCGACGAGCTTCAGCCTTGCCGGCAATGACTTCAAGGCCGGCTTCGAGGGGGTGGTCGCCGACACGCCGCAAGGCCCGACGGCCAAGGGCAAGATCAACCTCGACGCCTCCGACATCGAGCCGTGGCTGATGACGACGGGCATCGGCCTGCCCGGCATGGGCGCCGGCATGTCGACATCGCTGGCCGCGCAGGCCGATTACGGCAATGGCCTGCTGGTGCTCTCCGGGCTCAGCGGCGCCATCAACGAGGCGGCTGTGTCCGGCGACATCAACCTCGATGTCAAGCAGGGGGTCGACGGCAAGGACGGCGTGCCGCATCTGGCTGGGGCGCTGGCGCTCGACGAACTCGACCTCGATCCGATGGCGGTGGCGCTGTTTGGCGATTCCGCTTTTCTCGTGGACAAGAACGGGTCCGACAAGAGTGACAATGCCGACAAGAATAACAGGGCCGACAAGAATAACAGGGCCGACAAGAATGACAGGGCCGACAAGAATGATAGGGCCGACAAGAATGACAAATCCGGCGCGTGGCCGTCGGCGCCGTTCAGCCAGAAGTCCAGCCTGCCGTTCACGGCCGAACTCGACCTGACCACGGCTTCGCTGACCGTTGGCCCGCTCGCCACCGCCTATGACGCGGCCCTCTCGCTCAAGCTCGACCCGGAAGGCATTCGGGTCACCGATCTCAAGGCCAAATTCCTCGGCGGGGCGCTCTCCGGCCTGTTCGAGCTGAAGAACAATGACGGTACCGGGCTTTTCACCGGACAGATGAAACTGGCGGGTGCCGATCTGGCTGATGTCTTGCCGGATGCGGGCATCGGCGGCAGCGGCGATTTCTCGACAACGCTGTCGACCAGCGGCAAATCCGTCGACGCGATGATTGCCGCTCTATCGGGATCCGGCACGGCGACGCTGAAGGGCTTGCGGATCGCCGGCGTCAATCCTGACGCGTTCGGCGCTTTCCTGGCCAAGGCGGATGCAATCGGACGCGATATCGACGCCGCCAAGACGGCTGGTTTCGCGCCTGACATAGCCGCCGACGGCAGCTTCGCCGCCGGGAATGCCGAGGTCGCCTTCACGATTGCCGGCGGCACGCTCAGGGCGCCGCCGATCAGCCTTGAAAACCCGGCGGCGACCTTGTCGGCCGACATCATGGCGGATCTCAACGCCGGCACGGTTTCCGCCAAGGGCGCGGTCACCTATCGGCCCGGCGACGAAGCGCTGGTCGGCTCCGAGCCGGCCGTGAATTTCACCGCCGAGGGGCCGTTCGGCGCCGTGAAACGGCAGTTCGACAGCGAGCCCCTGGCGCAATTCCTGACCCAGCGTGCGCTGGAAAAAGAACAGCAGCGCGTCGAGGCGATGCAGGCCGCGCTGCTGGAGAAACAGCGGCTGCGACGCGAAGTGCGCTATTACGCGGCCCTTCAGGATGCCCGCGACAAGGCCGCCGAGGAGCTGCGCCAACAAGAGGAAGCGGCGCGCCTGAAGGCAGAGGCCGACGCCAGGGCGAAAGCGGAGGCCGACGCTCAGGCCCAGGCCGACGCGGATGCCAAGGCAAAGGCCGACGCGGAAGCAAAAGCCAAGGCGGATGCCGAGGCCAAGGCGGCGGCGGAACAGCAGGCAGCGGACGAGGCGGCCAAGGCGCAGGCCGAGCAGGAGCGCCAGAAGGCGGAGGAGGCGATGCGCATTGCCTCCCAGGAAAAAGCCAGGCTCGAAGCCGAGCGCAAGGCGGCGCAACAGGCACCCAAGGCCGAGCAGGTGCCCGCCAACGGCAATCCGCCTCCAGCCAAGCCGAAAGCCAATCCATTCACGGTCGACAATCTGTTGAAGTCACTGCAGTAGGCAGCAGGGCTAGGCTTTCCGGTTGCTCACCCGCCAGGCAATCGTCTCAAGAACGAACGTTTCGGCGCCGTCGGCGACGTATCTGGCGTGGCGGAAATCGCGGATGGCGGCAAGCTTGCCGCCCTGCCAACCCAGCAGGATGAAGTATGCCGGCGCTGCCGTCGGGTCGTTGGGATCGCGCACGAGGATTGCCGGACGGTCCTCGACGAAACCGGACTGGAAATGCCAGTCCCGCACCCGGGAATAATTGCCGAAATAGGTGGCCACCTCCTTGCGGCCGTTGAGCCTTGCCCTGGCCACCAGTTCCAGCCGCACTTCGTCGGCCAGCATGTCTCGCACGGCGTCGAAGTCGCGGGCGTTGAAGCGATCGACATAGGCGTCGAGCAACAGGCGCTCCGACGCACTCAGCCTGGGAACAGGACGATCGTCCTGTTCGTCGGCGAGCTCACGCAGCCGGCCACGGCCACGATGCAGCGCTGCCTTGATCGCGGGGATGCTGGTGTCGAGCATGGTGCTGATTTCCCGCAGCGAATAGCCCAGCACATCCATCATGATGACGCTGCTTCGCTGCGCGACGGGAAGGCGCATGAAACTGTGCAATCCGGCTGCCGCGGCCTGCCGATCGGCGATGGAATTTGCCGGGTCGGCGATCATGTCCGGCTCCTCCTCGGAGAAAGTCTTCTCACGGGCGCGGCGGCGCAGGAAGTCGAGCGCCGCATTGTGGGCGATGCGAAACAGCCAGCCTTCGGGATTGGCGATCGGGACGGTGCCGGCCAAGGCCTCGAACGCCCTGGCCAGCGCCTCCTGCACGACGTCCTCGCCATCGACGACCGAGCCGGTCATCCGGGCGCAGTAGCGATGCAGTTTGGGGCGCAATTCGCCGAACAAGCGGTCGAAAGGCTCTGGGATCTCGCCTGGATTGTTCATGCACCGGCCGTTCTTGACATGGTTCTATTCAGGCTACTCGTCCAGCATCCGATAATGGCCCACCACTGTCATCACGTCACGATGCGGAGGGTCGACGCAGCGATCCCTGATGCCACTCTGAAAAGCCTGGAAGGCGGCAAGCCCTGTGATGAGGTCGGCATGCCCGTCGGTTTCGGTCTCGACGAGATGGACGAAAGTGCCATCGGCGGAGCGCCAGGTCATGTAGCGAACGCCTTCCGGCGATTTGCCGCGCAGTTCCTCGAACACTGCCTTGACCAGGCGCTCGTTCTCGTCAGCCCGGTCAGGCTTCGTCTTGTAGTGTATCAAATGGCGTTTCATCGCATCGGCTCCCTTGGCTGTCGCCTGTCCAAGACGCCGCGGCCAGGCCAAAGGATTCGAATTCCGGAAAAATAGTTCGGTATCGGCCCGCACAGATGCTGGACGTCAATCCTGGCTCCGGTCGAGCAGGCGCCGCAGCATGGGTTCGATGCGCGAGAGCTCGTCGAGATGCGCGGCCGACAGTTCGGCCAGGCAATCGTCGGCGCGTTCGGTCAGCCGCAGCAGCACGCGGCGGTGGTCGTCCTTGTCCTGGTCGCGTGCGACCAGTCCTGCCTCGCCGAGGCGGTTGACCAGTTCGACGGCGCTGTGGTGGCGGATGCGCAAGCGTTCCGCCAGGTCGCCGACCGTCACCGGCCCGCCGCCGGGATATCCCTTGATCGCCAGCAGCGCCTGGTGCTGGCGCGGTGTCAGGCCGGCGTCCTCGGCCTGCACCTGGCTGAATTCGAGGAAGCGGCGGATGAGGTAGCGGAACTCGGACAGCCGCTGGTAGTCCGACTGCCTGATGGCGGGGCGTGGTGTCTTGGGCTGCGTCATATCGGAGATGTCTTCGTTTTCCGGTGAAAGCTCAAACGAAATTTCGAGCGAAAGCCGCTTGAATAGATATATCGTGTTACGATACATACCCGGCCGACAACCGGCTGGCCACTTCGACCGTGCCGCAGAACCCCAGACACGGCCGCCGCCAGGAAGCAAAGCCACCATGAAGACCCATAACTCCAATCCCGATCATCTCCGGGATTTCACCACGGATGCCCGAGTGCTGCTCGTCGCCGCGATAGCGGTGGTGGTGGCGACCGCCGGGCTGTTTGCCGGCATCGCGCTTCTGAAGCTGATCCGGCTCGCCACCAACATCGCCTATTTCGGCCAGTTCTCGCTTGCCGAGCTGAAGCTGCAGGATACGCCGCTCGGGCTTGCCGCCGTCATCGTTCCGGTCATCGGCGCGCTGATCATCGGCCTGATGGCGCGCTATGGCAGCGAGAAGATCCGCGGCCACGGCATTCCCGAGGCCATCGAGGCGATCCTGCTTGGGCGCTCCAAGCTCGACGCCAAGGTGGCGATCCTGAAACCGTTGTCGTCGGCGATCTCGATCGGCTCCGGCGGGCCGTTCGGCGCCGAGGGTCCGATCATCATGACTGGCGGCGCCATCGGCTCATTGATCGCGCAGATGCTGCCGGTCTCGGACAACGAGCGCAAGACATTGCTGGTGGCGGGAGCGGCGGCCGGCATGACCACCGTGTTCGGCACGCCGATCGCAGCCATCATGCTGGCGGTCGAATTGTTGCTGTTCGAATGGACGCCACGCAGCTTCATTCCCGTCGCGGTGGCGGCCATCGTGGCCGAGGTGGAGCGCACCATGCTGCACATGCCAGGGCCGATCTTTCCGTTCGCGGGCAACATGGCTATCTCCTTCGTCGGCCTTGGCGGCTGGGTGCTGGTCGGCATCTGCGCCGGCCTGTTGTCCGGGCTGCTGACGCAGATGGTCTATGCCTGCGAGGACGGCTTCCAGAAGCTGCCGATCCACTGGATGTGGTGGCCGATGCTCGGCGGTCTGGTGGTCGGCATAGGCGGCTTGATCGACCCACGAGCGCTCGGCGTCGGCTATGACAACATTGCCGACATGCTGGACGGCCGCACGATCGCCACCGCGGCGCTGCTGCTGCTGGTGGTCAAGGCCATCATTTGGTCGGTTGCGCTCGGCTCGGGAACTTCGGGCGGCGTGCTGGCGCCGCTGTTGATCATGGGTGGCGCGATGGGGGCGGTGCTTGCCGGCATCCTGCCGGCGGCGGACCCGGGCTTCTGGGCACTGCTGGCGATGGCCGCCACCATGGGCGGCACGATGCGCGCGCCGCTGACAGCCACTTTCTTCGCCGTCGAGCTGACCGGCAACACGCATGTGCTGGTGCCGCTGATCGCGGCTTGTGCCGCGGCGCACGCGGTCACCGTGCTGCTGATGAAGCGTTCGATCCTGACCGAGAAGATCGCCAGGCGGGGGCACCATCTGGTTCGCGAATATCGCGTCGACCCCTTCGCGCTGACCAGGGTGCGCGAGGTGATGACGGCGCAGGTCGAGAGCGTGCCGGCGACGATGACGCTGCATGGTGCGGCTGCCTTCCTGACCGCGCCGGAAACCCGGCATCCGAGTTTTCCCGTGGTCGATGAAAACAGGCAGGTGCTCGGCCTCATCGATCCGCCGGCGATCCTGCGCTGGCGCCGTGCCGGCAAGCATCGGACGACGACGCTCGGCGAGCTGCTGGCCGGAAGCAAGGTGACGCTGGCCCATCCCGACGAATATCTGGAAGGCTTGTCGGACAAATTGCTGACCGCCAATGTCTCGCATCTGCCGGTCGTGGCGCGTGAGGATGGAAGGTTGGTCGGCTATGTCGGCTGGAAGGATCTGATGCGCGTGCGCTCGCGCAAGCAGGCCGAGGAGCGTGAGCGCTCCACCTTGCTGGGCTTCGGACGCGGGAAAAAGGCTGACCCGGTCGGAGGTGCGTAAGTTCAGGCGCTCGTCGCGCGCTTCGCCCACTCCAGGACATGCAGCCTGAGCGCCGAGGACAGGTTGGTGTCACGGGGCCGGGTCTCGTCGATTTCGGCGACAAGGGCGGCGAGCGTCAGCTTCCTGGTCGCCGCGATGGCGACGAGATCGTCATAGAAGGGCTTTTCGAGGGAATAGCTGGTGCGATGGCCGCGAATGGTCACCGAGCGTTTTTCGACGGCGCTCATCGATCGTCAGGCTGGGCGGGCTTTTCGCGACGATGGCCCGCGACAAACCTTTCGCTCTTGTCGGCGATCAGGCGGTCGCGTTCCTTTTCGGCCTTGGTGCGACCGTGCAAGGCGCGATTCCGGCTAGCGGTTTGTGCCTTGTCGTCCCGCGCCCTCTGCTTGCGAGCCTGGCGGAGACTGACGATGTCGGCCACGGACCGCGAGCCTATTTCTTGCGGAAGGCGTCGAGCGAGACCACTTCGGCGCCCTTGGTGCCGGCATCCGCGGCAGTTGCCTTCTTCTCCGCCTCGGCGGCGGCCTTCTTCTCGGCCTTCGGCTTCTTCTCGGAGACGATGGTCAGCGGCTCGGGCACCGGTGCCGCCGGTTCCTCGTCGGGCTGCGCATCGGTCTTGACGTCGAATTCGAGCTCGAAATTGACCGAGGGGTCGTAGAAGCCGCGCACGGCCGAGAACGGGATTTCGAGTTTCTCCGGCACGTCGGAGAAGGAGAGACCGACCTCGAAACCGGTGTCGGTCACCTTCAGATCCCAATACTGGAACTGGATGACGATGGTCATCTGCTCGGGATAGCGCTCGCGCAGCCGCGATGAGACGCGCACGCCCGGCGCGCCGGTCAGGAAGGTGATGAAGAAATGATGGTTGCCGGGGAGGCCGGTGCGCGCGACCTCTGCCAGGACCTTGCGCATGACGCCGCGCAACGCCTCCTGGGCCAGAATGTCGTAGCGGATGTGGTCGTCGGCCATGAGGTGGTCGGGTTCCGTTGAATCGTCCGCATAGCTGTAATCAAGCTTGGGCGCGGCGTAAACCTGATATAGACCGCCGCCGCGCCGAAGCGAGGACTATTGCAAACGATTTGATCGGCAAGGCGGTTTGGCGGCAACGCCAAATGTTATGCGTTAGCCAGCGCAGCGTGTCTTTTGAGGCTGGTCGGGGAAGGGCGCTTGCCGAAAGCGCGCAGGAAGGTGCGCACGCCGTTTTTCGCCGATTGCACCACCTCGTCCTCGCCCGGCGTGCCGCCGAGCATGAAGGTGGTCTGCAATTCGGCATTGACGAGGCCGAGGAACTGGCGCGCCGCGACGTCGGGATCGTCGATCGCGAGATAGCCGCCATAGGCGAGGCGGGCGAAGCGGGCGGCGATCGCCGGCCATGTCCTGCCGGGTCCCTGTTCGCGCCATTCGGCAAAGAGCTCGGGATAGCGCTCGCCCTCGGTCTGGATCAGCTTGCGCAGGAATTTTCCGTCGCGGTTGCAGATGCAGTTCTGATTCAGGCGCACGGCAAAACCGATCAGGTCGGCCTCGAGATCCCCAGGCTGATCGGGAAAGGTGGCGATGGTGGCGAAAATGCCGGCGTTGCAGCGCTCGGTCAGGTCGCGCACGACCGCGATGAACAGCTTTTCCTTGTCGCCATGGTGATTGTAGACCGTCTGGCGCGACACGCCGGCCTCAACCGCGATCAAGTCTATATTGGCGCCGGCGAAACCTTCGCGGCAGAACACGCCGGCAGCGGCGTCGACGATCGACAGGCGCTTGGCCTCGTGGCCGCGTGGCGGGAAAGTGTCAGGAGAAACGCCCGGTCTCATGAAAATCTATATAGAGGTGATTGACGATTTAGACAAGACTGTCTAAATTTGTGGACACGATATAAGGGGATTTCGCTCCGGAGACGAATAAATTTGCTCCAGGAGTAGGAAACCCACGGGATGGAACGTCCTAGGGTCAGACGTCGCCTAGCGGCGGCAACCAGATTCGAAAGAAGCCAATATCATGAGCCCCAAATTCCTCCGCATCGCGGTCGTGCTCGGCCTGTTGTCCGCCATCGGCCCGTTCGCCATCGACATGTATCTGCCCGCTTTGCCGTCGATCGGCACCGATCTGCATGCTGGCACCGCCGCCGTGCAGATGAGCCTTTTGATCTTCTTCCTGTCGATGGGCTTCGGCCAGATCGTCGTCGGGCCGATCTCCGACATGGTCGGCCGCAAGCTGCCGCTCTATGGCGGCCTGGCGCTGTTCATGGCCGGCGGCATCGGCTCGGCAATGGCGCCGACCATCGAGTGGCTGATCGCCTTCCGCTTCCTGCAGGGGCTTGGCGCCAGTGCCGGAATGGCCATTCCGCGCGCCATCGTGCGCGACCTGCACACCGGCAATGAGGCCGCCAAGCTGATGTCGCTGCTGATGCTGGTGTTTTCGGTGTCACCGATCCTGGCGCCGCTGACCGGCAGCCAGATCATCGAGAATTTCGGCTGGCGCGCCGTGTTCTGGACCGTGACCGGCGCGGCGGTGCTTGCCACCATCCTGCTCGCGACCTCGCTCAAGGAGACACGGCCGGCGGAAGAACGCGTCGGGTCCTCCTTCGGTACCGCCCTTGCCGGCTACCGCTTCCTGATGGGCGACCGTAATTTCCTCGGCCTGGTGGCGATAGCCGGCTTCGGCATTGCGAGCTTCTTCGTCTATCTGTCGAGTTCGTCCTTCATCCTGATCGACCATTACGGGCTGTCGCCTTCGGTCTACAGCGTCTTCTTCTCGATCAACGCGGTTGCCTTCATCGGCATGTCGCAGTTGACGGGCCTGCTTTCCGAACGGTTCGGACTGAAGCGCGTGGTGTGGGTGGCGGTGACCGGCTACGCGACGACGATGGTTGTGCTGTTCGCGATCATGGTGACGGGCGTCGATCGGCTTGACGTGATGGCGGCCCTGCTGTTCGTCGGCTACGGCTTCCTCGGCTTGGTCATCCCGACCACATCGGTGCTGGCCATGGAAGAGCATGGCGAGATCGCCGGCACGGCGTCGGCGCTGATGGGCACGCTGCACTTCGCCATCGGCGCGCTCGCCATGGGCGTCGCCGGTGTGTTCTTCGACGGCACGCCGCTGCCGATGGTCGCCGGCATCACGCTCTGCGCGGTGATCTCGTTCGCACTGGCGAAAGTCACGCTTGGCCGTTCGCGCGAAGCGGTCGAAGCGCCGGCGGAGTAAGCACCTTTTCCAATAAACCAGGGGAGGCCGGGTCGATCCCGGCCTTTTTTGTGTTGAAGCCGGCGTTTGCCCCCGGGTTGAAGACCGCGCTCTGGCGGCTGACGCTCAGCTGAGTTCCTGGGCGAGGCCGATGAGAAGCCCTTCAGGCCCACGGATGTAGCAGAGCCGATACACGTCCTTGTACTCGACCACTTCGCCTACGAGTTGCGCGCCGCGCGTGCGGAGCCTTTCAAGCGTGTCGTCGATGTCGTCCACGGTGAACATGACGCGGAGATAGCCCAGGGCGTTGACGGGGGCGGTCCGGTGATCCGCGACGACAGGCGGCGCGAGGAAGCGTGACAGCTCCAGCCGGCTGTGGCCGTCCGGCGTGCGCATCATGGCAATCTCGACATGCTGGTGGCCCAGTCCGGTGACGCGTCCGGCCCATTCTCCTTCTACCGTGGCCCGCCCTTCGAGCTCGAGGCCGAGTTCGCGAAAGAAATCGATCGTCACTCCAAGGTCTTCGACGACGATTCCTACATTGTCCATCCGCTTGAGCGCCATGTTTCCGATCTCCATGGGGTGTGGTTTCAGTTTACAAGGTATCGCCTGGTCCACCAACGCACAGGAAAGGCCGGACCCGTCCGACCTCTTTATGTCCGCGATGTCAGCGGCAATCCAGCAGCGTCGAGGAGGAAGCGTACACGCTCTTCGACTGGGGCCAGCGGCAAGGTCACCAGTTCGTAGCCGAGTGCGGCATAGACGCCGGCCACGGACTGGCAAGTGCGCTCGGCCTCGTCGAGGGTTTGCTTGCGTTCTTCGTCCTGGGTGAAGATCTCCGGCCATGGCGGGGCGACGAAGACGCGACGCGCATAGCGGAATTCCGTGGCGGCACTGGTGAGGTGATCCGGCACCGGCAGGCCGCAGAGCCTGAGATAGCCGATCGTGTCCGGCACGCCGCGATCAAAGAAGACCGGACCGGCCAGCTCGCGGACCGCACGGTACGAGCGCATTTCCCACGACAGCATCAGTTCGGCGAACAATGCGCGATCGCTCCAGGGCAGGGCGGTTCCACCAATGGCGGATTGGTCGCGGATGATGCCGCGCCCGGCCTCGGCGGATGTCGCAAAGCCCGCCTGCCGCAAGGCTTCGATCAAGGTGGTCTTGCCGGAACCGGGGCCGCCGGTCAGCACGAAGAATCGATCGGAATTGTTTTGCATTTTGTCCATGGAGAAAGGGCACGCAACGCAGCGGCTTCGCAGCCGTGGACGTGCGAAGTCTTGACGGCAGGAACCGTTGTGCGTCACGCAAAATGAAAGGGGGAGAAGTGGAGGTTTCTGTTGCCAGGTACCTCCGAACCCCGCCTAGAAGTGCGAACCCCTAGGGCTTGATTTGAAGCTATCGCACTGCATTAAGCAGCGAGACGTGCTTCCGCATAGTTGTCGTTGGCAACTATAAGTTTAGCCCGATGACGGTGGTACAATGCCGGGCAAAAGTACGATCTTTACACCTTCGTCGATCCTATTTCGCCCCCAGCAAAAACCGCTCTGTCCTCAACAGCGGCTTTTGGTGGAGGCGCCGGGTACCGCCCCCGGGTCCGAACGGCTTATTTCATCGCCCATTTATCGCCATAGTCGGTCAAGCCGACAAAACGAATATAGGGGGGCTTGCGCGGAAATGAAAGGCCGCAATGGTGCTTTGTCCCTGTGTCAAATTGCGACGCGAAGGGTTGACTTGGGCGCGGTCTCAACCGAAGCTTTGCGGGCGGTGAGGAGTTACCGACCTAGCGCACAAGTTGCGAAGCGCGCCACAGCCCTCATCGATCGGATCCGTGGCGCCGACGAGGGGAATTCTGATGGCCGACTATCTTGCGGATGTGAAGAAATATGACGCCGCGGCAAGCGCCGATGCGGTCGAAAAAATCGTCAAGCACCTGGGCATTGCGCTGAGGAACCGCGATTCCTCGCTGGTGTCCTGCACGGATCCGAAGGAATTGGCGCGGGTCAAGGAGAGCTGGGTGGCCAAGAAGCTCGGCGTCAGCGACGGGGCGAAAGCCGACGCCGCGATCGAGAAGACTTGCAAGGCGATGCACGCCGACAACACCAAGAACCGCGTGACCTTCTACTATCTGGTGGCCAAGGACCTGGGCAAGCTCGGCTCTCTTTGAGACCTTTGGTTACTCATTCTGGCGGCCGGCTGGCGATTTCCGCGCTTCCTGTTCGCCGGGGAGGATTCTGGGCAGGCTTCGTTCCCTGCTGAATGGGGATGATCTCAGACAAGCGTGGCGTCGGCGCCTATATGCGCTATGATCGACGAATTCCCGAATCGAGCCCGGAACCGATGCGCCAGTATCTCGACCTCCTGCAGCACGTGCTGGACAACGGCGCCGATCGCGGCGACCGCACCGGCACCGGCACGCGCTCCGTCTTCGGCTACCAGATGCGCTTCGATCTGGCGCGCGGCTTTCCGGTCACCACCACCAAGAAGCTGCATCTGAAGTCGATCATCCATGAACTCCTCTGGTTCCTGGCCGGCGACACCAACATCAAGTACCTGACCGACCACGGCGTTTCGATCTGGGACGAATGGGCCGACGAGAATGGCGATCTCGGCCCGGTCTACGGCAGGCAGTGGCGGTCCTGGCCAGACGGCCATGGCGGCTCGATCGACCAGATCGCCAATCTTCTCAAGGAGATCCGCCGCAATCCTCTATCGCGGCGGCTGATCGTCTCGGCCTGGAATCCCGCCGAGGTGGAGGCCATGGCGCTGCCGCCTTGCCACTGCCTTTTCCAGTTCTACGTGTCCGAGGGCCGGCTTTCCTGCCAGCTCTACCAGCGCTCCGCCGACATCTTCCTCGGCGTGCCGTTCAACATCGCGTCCTACGCGCTGCTGACGCTGATGGTGGCGCAGGTGACCGGGCTGAAGCCGGGCGATTTCGTGCACACGCTTGGCGACGCGCATCTCTACTCGAACCATTTCGAGCAGGCGCGCGAACAGTTGCGGCGCACGCCAAGGACCCTGCCGACGATGTGGATCAATCCTGAGGTGAAGGACCTTTTCGCCTTCCGCTTCGAGGATTTCCGGCTGGAAAACTACGTCGCCGACGCGTCGATCAAGGCGCCCATCGCGGTCTGAGCCGCGGCTTTTCAGTCGATGCCGACCATCACGTCCGAGGCCTTGACCACGGCGTAGGCCTGCTTGCCCTTTTCGAGCTTGTGGTCGGCGACAGCTTCATTGGTGATCGAGGCGGTGACGATGGTGCCGCCGCCGATGTCGATGCGGACATGCGAGGTGGTGGCTCCCTTGACGATTTCGGTGATCGTTCCCTTGAGCACGTTGCGGGCGCTGATCTTCATTGCAGTTCCTTTCGCGGCAGCGGTCTTATCAGAACAATCATGCAGCGCCGGATCGAGTTTCAGCCGGCCGGGCCTTCCCTTGTTATATCCATGCGGATATATCGGTCTCCAGGCTTCGAGCCAACCGGAATTTGAACCCAGGGAGAGTTTTCGATGATACGCAAAGGTTTCAGGTTGAGAGCGATCGCCATTGGCGGCTTTGCGGCGACATTGATGGCAGCAATGCCGGCAGCGCACGCGGAAGACAAGGTCGTGGTGTTCGCGGCGGCCAGTCTCAAGGATGCGCTCGATGCGGTGAACAAGGCCTGCGAAGCCGATGTCGGCGAGGCCGCGACCGTTTCCTATGCTGCGAGTTCGGCATTGGCCAAGCAGATCGAGGGTGGGGCGCCGGCCGACGTCTTCATCTCCGCCGATCTCGACTGGATGAAATATCTCTCCGACAAGAAGCTGACCAAGCCCAACACGGAAGTGAAGCTGCTGGGCAACGAGATCGTGCTGGTGGCGCCGAAGGATTCGACGGTCGAAACCAAGATCGAGAAAGGCTTTGACCTCGCCAAGCTCGTCGGCGACGGCAAGCTTGCCATGGGCGACTTCAAGGCCGTGCCGGCCGGCAAGTACGGCAAGGCGGCATTGGAATCGCTCGGCGTCTGGTCCTCGGTCGAGGGCAAGGTGGCACAGGCCGAGAATGTCCGTGCGGCGCTGAAGCTGGTTTCAACTGGTGAGGCCGCCCTCGGCATCGTCTATGCCACCGACGCGCACGCCGAAAAGGGCGTCAAGGTGGTCGGCACCTTCCCCGTGGATTCACATCCGCCGATCATCTATCCGGTTGCCCAGACCGCCGATTCGAAAGACAAGGATACGCCGGCCTTCCTGAAGTGCCTGCAGTCCGCCAAGGCCGGCACGCTCTTTAGGGAACAGGGTTTTACCGTGCTCACGCCCAGCAACTGAGTCGGCGAGCAACTGAGTTCGAAAAGGCCCGATACCGCACTATGAGCTGGCTGCTGGACCTCACTCCCGACGAATGGAATGCGGTCCGGCTGTCCATCAAGGTGGCGACGGTGGCGATGCTCGCCAGCCTGCCGCCGGGCATAGCGATCGCGCTGCTGCTTGCCCGGGCGCAATTCTGGGGCAAGACGCTGCTCAACGGCGTGGTGCACCTGCCGCTGATCCTGCCGCCCGTGGTGACCGGCTATCTCCTGCTTTTGACGTTCGGCAAACGCGGCCCGGCCGGCGCCTTCCTCGCCGAACATTTCGGCGTCGTCTTCTCGTTTCGCTGGACGGGTGCCGCCCTTGCCTGCGGTGTCATGGGCTTCCCCCTGATGGTGCGGGCGATCCGGCTGTCGATCGAGGCGGTGGATCGCAAGATGGAGGCGGCGGCGGGAACGCTCGGCGCCAACCCGCTGTGGGTTTTCGGCACCATCACGCTGCCGCTGATCCTGCCCGGGCTGATCGCCGGCGCCATCCTGTCCTTCGCCAAGGCGATGGGCGAGTTCGGCGCGACGATCACTTTTGTCTCCAACATTCCTGGTGAGACGCAGACGCTGCCGTCGGCGATCTACACCTTTACCCAGGTGCCGGGCGGCGACGAAGGGGCGCTGCGACTGACGCTGATTTCGATCATCATCTCGATGGCGGCATTGGTCGCATCGGAAGTGCTGGCGCGGCGGGTCGGGCGGCGGATGGACATCGAATGAGCGTCCTTGTCGACATCGGCCACCGGCTTGGCGATTTCGCCATCGATGCCCGCTTCGAGAGCGCCGGACGGCTGACGGCGCTGTTCGGGCCGTCCGGTTCCGGCAAGACGACGCTGATCAACATGATTGCCGGGCTGATCCGGCCGGACAAGGGGCGCATCGAGGTCGATGGCCGCGTGCTGGTCGACACTGGTGCCGGCATTTTCGTGCCAAGGCACAAACGCCGCATCGGCATGGTGTTCCAGGATGCGCGCCTGTTTCCGCATATGAGCGTGATGAGCAATCTGCGCTACGGCCGCTGGTTCACGCCGGCGGCGGAACGCTATGCGGACATGGACGCCGTTGTAGAATTGCTGGGCATCGGCCCGCTGCTTGGGCGACGACCGGCAAAACTCTCGGGCGGCGAGAAGCAGCGCGTGGCGATCGGCAGGGCGCTGCTGGCCAGCCCCAGACTGCTGCTCATGGACGAGCCGCTGGCCTCGCTCGACGAGGCGCGCAAGGCCGAGATCCTGCCCTATATCGAGCGGCTGCGCGACGAAACAAAGATCCCGATCGTCTATGTCAGCCATTCGGTCGCCGAGGTGGCGCGGCTGGCGAGCGACGTCGTGATGCTGGCGCGGGGCAAGGTCACGGCTAGCGGCCCGACCGACGCTGTCATGCAAAGGCTCGACCTGTTGCCGGTGGAAGAGCGCGGCGAGGGCGGCGCCGTGCTGGACACGAAGGTGCTGCGTCACGAGGAGGCTTTTGGGATGACCGTGCTCGGCTCGGCCGCCGGCGAGATCCGCGTGCCGCGTCTTGGGATGAAGGCCGGGGCTCCCGTGCGCATCCGCATTCGCGCTCGCGACGTGATGATCGCCGCGGAGAAACCGACGGGCCTCAGTGCCCTCAACATCCTGCCCGGCACGATCGTCGCGATCAGTCCCGGCGAGGGGCCGACGGTCGAAATCGGCATCGACTGCAATGGGGCAACGGTGCTCGCCCGCATCACGGAACAGTCGCGGCAGGCGCTGAAGCTGCGGCTCGGCGGCAAGGTTTTCGCGGTGGTCAAGACCGTGAGCTTCGATCGGGGAAATACCGGCGCCGGTCTGCCGTTCGACGTCGATGGCTGACAGCGGCGGTGATTGGCGCTATATTGTTTTGGAATAACGGTCGCGGAAGCTGAAGCGGTCGCGGAGGAGCAAAAATGCCGTCGCTGAGCTTGCGGATAAATCTCGATCCGGACGGACGGATCGGTCCTGGCAAGATCGAGCTTCTGGAGCACATCGCCACCTTCGGTTCGATCTCGGCCGCCGCGCGCGGCATGGCGATGTCCTACAAGCACGCCTGGGACCTGGTCGAGGACATGAACCGGGTGTTCGGCAAGCCGCTGGTGGCGGCGCAGACCGGCGGCCGCAAGGGCGGCGGCGCGCAACTGACGACGGTCGGCCTGGCCGTGGTCAGCCGTTTTCGCGCCATCGAGCGCGCGGCGAGTGCGGCCGCGGCGACGCATATGGACGCGTTGCAGTCGGAGATTGAGGCGGGATAGGAGATCAGGGAGTAGTGAGTAGTGAGTAGTGAGTAGTGAGTAGTGAGTAGTGAGTAGTGAGTAGTGAGTAGTGAGTAGTGAGTAGGGTAGTCTAATCCCCTACTGACTACTCACTACTCACTATTCCACTACTCACTATTCCACTACTCCGGCTTTCGCAGCAAATACGTATCCATGATCCAGCCTTTCTTCCGGCGGGCTTCGTCGCGGCGCCTTTCGATCTCGGCGCCGACATCGCCAAGGCGGCCGGAGATGATGATCTCGTCGGGCGTGCCGAGATAGGCGCCCCATTGGATGAAAAGGTCCTGGTCGGCCAGCGTGTTGAAGGCGCATTTGCCGTCGAGCATGACGACGGCGCTGCCGGCATTGTCCGGCATGCCTTCCTCGGTCAGGCGGCGGCCGGTGGTGATCAGCACGGGATCGCCGATGCGGTTCAGCGCCGTTTTGTGGCTGGCTGCCAGCGCCTGGACGGCCGTTATGCCGGGAATGACTTCCAGGTCGAATGCAACATTGCCCCTCAGGCGCACGCGCTCGAGGATGCGCAGAGCGCTGTCGTAGAGCGAAGGATCGCCCCAGATCAGGAAGGCGCCGCAGCCACCCCCGGAGATCTCGTCGCGGATCAGTCCCTCGTAGATGGCGGCGATGGCTTCATGCCAGTCGTCGACGGTCGAGCGATAGGAAGAGGTTGGTTCGGCGCGCACCGGCACGTCGAACTCGACCCGGCGTGAGGCCGGGTTGGTGACGAAGCGGTCGCAGATGCCGCGCCGCAGGTTGGCAAGATCGGTCTTGTCGGTGCCCTTGTCGGGAATAAACAGGACGTCCGCCCTGTTCAGCCCTGCTATGGCCTGGACAGTCATGTGGTCGGGATTGCCGGCGCCGATGCCGATGACGAGAAGCTTGCGCATGGCGCGAACTCCTGCCCCATCGGAACCTGTTAGTCCAGACCGCGTGCGTGTCCAGACCGCCTGCGTGTCCAGACCGCCCGCGTGTCCAGACCGGTCACGCACGCCCAGCAAGCGGAAGGGCTTTGAAACGCCGCATCGAAACGGCTAGGGTCATCCAGGCATTCCAGCCGAGGGGGCTTCGATGTTGCGATCTGTTCTGGCTTTAGCGTTGGCGCTTTCGGTCGCGCCTGCAATGGCCAATGATTCGGTTGCCGAGCTTGGCACCGGCGGCCTGATCCTGTCGCGCAGCGATGCCGTGGCGATGCAAAGCGAGGATCTTTTCATCTCGCCCGAAAAGGTGACGGTGGACTACGTCTTCCACAACAACACCGACAGGGATGTCGAGGCGATAGTCGCCTTCCCGATGCCCGACATTTCGGGCGATCCCGAAGAGATGCCGGCGATCCCGGAAAACCAGAGCGATAATTTCCTCGGCTTCGAGGTGACGATCGACGGCGTCGCGGCCAAGCCCCAACTCGAGCAGAAGGTGCTCGCGCTCGGCATCGACATCGGCGCCGACCTCAAGGCGCAAAACGTGCCCTTCAACCCGTTCGGCGACGCGGCCAAGGCGGCGCTGGCGAAGCTGCCGCAAGGGGTGGCTGACGACTGGGTCGACCGCGGCATCATCATCGGGGATTCCACAGCCGACAGTGGCCAAAAACCGGTCTATTCGCCGTTCTGGCAATTGCGCTCGACCTATTGGTGGCGCGCGGCCTTTCCGGCCAACAAGGACGTTCACGTCTCGCACCGCTACAAGCCCAGCGTGGGCGGCACATCCTCGGTCAGTTTCTTCAATGAAGGCCAGTTCCAGAACTCATACGCGGCCTACAAGAGCCGCTACTGCATGGACGACACATTCGAGAATGCGGTGCGCAAGGCGGCGAAGGACAATCCGGACGGCTATCCCAAATTCTACGAAAGCCGCATCGCCTATATCCTGACCACCGGCGGCAACTGGGCGGCGGGCACCATCGGCAAGTTCAAGCTGATCATTGACAAGGGCAACCCGAAAGCCCTGGTCTCGTTCTGCGGCGACAACGTCAAAAAGGTCGGGCCGACGCGTTTCGAGATGAAGGCGAACGATTTCTATCCCGAGCACGACATCGACATCCTCCTGCTTGTCCCGTCGGACAGCAATGGCGGGGATGCAAACTGATGCATGTCGCGATCTATGTCGCCATTGCCGAGAACGGCGTGATCGGGCGGGACGGCGGGTTGCCCTGGCGGCTCTCCACCGACCTCAAGCGGTTCAAGGCCGACACGATGGGCAAGCCCATCATCATGGGCCGCAAGACCTATGAAGGCATCGGCCGGCCGCTGCCGGGCAGGCTGAACATCGTCGTCACCCGCGACAAGGCCTGGCGTGCCGAGGGCGTCGAGGTGGCGCATACGCTCGAAGCCGCGATCCAGCTGGCAACCGTGCGCGGACGCCGCATGACGGGCGTCGACGAGGTCTGCATCATCGGCGGCGGCGAAATCTATGCCCAGGCGCTGCCGCTGGCCGAGCGCCTGCACGTGACCCATGTGCTGGCCGCCGTCGATGGCGACGCGCATTTCCCGCCGATCGACCCTGATGCATGGCAAGTGGTCAGTTCGCGGGAGATTGCGTCAGGAGAAAAGGACAGCCATGCGACGCGCTATACGGTTTATGAGCGCCGCCGCGAGATAGTTTGAAGATAAAGGACGACAAAGGGTCGCTACCGGCCCAAAACGGATGAAGTCGGCGGCGCATCGCGTTGAAAGCGCGCCGTGGCGTCCCTATAGAAGAACGACACTGGATTTGCGCCGTAACCGCGGCGCTTGAGGGAATTCCAAGCGAAAGGACATTCATGCCCTGGAACGACAAAGGTGGCGGAGGCGGCGGCCCGTGGGGTGGCGGCGGTAACAATCAGGGACCCTGGGGGCAGGGACCGAAGGGGCCAAGCGGCCCGCAGGGGTCGCCTCCCGACCTCGAGGACATCATTCGCCGTGGCCAGGATCGGCTGCGGCGCGCGCTGCCCGGCGGCGGTGGCGCCAGTCCGGCGGTGTTCGGCCTGATTGCCGCGGTGCTGGTTGTTCTGTGGGCCTTCCAGGCGGTCTATACCGTGCAGCCCGACGAGGTCGCGGTCGAACTGCGCTTCGGCAAGCCGAAGGCCGAGCTTTCCCAGCCAGGCCTGCATTTCCACTGGTGGCCACTCGAGACCGTCGAGACGGCGAAGATTTCAGAGCAGCTCGTCGACATTGGCGGCGGCAATACCAGCGGCAACGGGCTGATGCTCTCGGGCGACCAGAATATCGTCAATGTGCAGTTTTCGGTGGCCTACCAGGTCTCCGATCCCCGCGCTTACCTGTTCGACGTCTCCGACCCGGACGGCATGCTGCGGCAGGTTGCCGAGAGCGCCATGCGCGAAGCCGTCGGCCGCCGGCCGGCGCAGGACATTTTCCGCGACGATCGCCAGGGCATCGCGGCCTCGGTGCGCGAGATCATCCAGACGACGCTGGACGGCTACAAGGCCGGTCTCAACGTCAACGCCGTCTCCATCGAGGATGCGGCACCGCCACGCGAGGTGGCAGATGCGTTCGACGAGGTGCAGCGCGCCGAGCAGGACGAGGACAAGTTCGTCGAGCAGGCCAATCAGTATTCCAACCAGAAACTCGGCCAGGCACGCGGCGAGGCGGCCCAGGTCCGCGAAGACGCGGCCGCCTACAAAAACCGTGTGGTGCAGGAAGCCGAAGGTGAGGCGCAGCGCTTCATCTCGGTCTACGACGAATATGCCAAAGCCCCCGATGTCACGCGCAAACGCCTTTATCTGGAAACCATGGAGAGGGTTCTGAAGGACTCGAGCAAGGTCATCGTCGAGCAGGGCAACGGACAGGGTGTCGTGCCTTATCTGCCGCTGCCCGCATTGCAGCCGAAACCGCCAGCACCGGCCGCGCCCGCCGCGAACACGGGAGGTACCAAGTGATGGCCAACCGTCTTCCCATCGTCGTCGCCGTGGCGGCGGTCGTCCTGTTCCTGATCTATTCCTCGGTCTTCGTGGTCAATGCGCGCCAGCAGGCGCTGGTGCTCCGCTTCGGTGAGATCGTCGACGTCAAGAGCGAGCCCGGCATCTACTTCAAGGCGCCGTTCTCGTTCTTCGACGCCGATACGGTGCAACTGATCGAAAACAGGGTGCTGCGCTTCGACCTCGACAACATCCGCGTCCAGGTCTCCGGCGGCAAGTTCTATGAGGTCGATGCCTTCATCGCCTATCGCATCTCGGATCCGCGCGTCTTCCGGGCCGCCGTGTCCGGTCAGATCGAACTGGCCGAAGCGCGGCTCAGGACGCGTCTCGACGCTGCCCTGCGCCGCGTCTACGGTCTGCGCGATTTCGAGGCCGCGCTTTCCGAAGAGCGTGCCGTGATGATGCGCGAAGTGCGCGATCAGCTCAGGCCCGACGCCACGTCGCTCGGCTTGCAGATCGAGGATGTTCGCATCCGCCGCACCGACCTGACGGCCGAAGTTTCACAGCAGACCTACGACCGCATGAAGGCGGAACGCCTGGCGGAGGCTGCGCGGCTGCGGGCACGCGGCAACGAAGCGGCACAGCGCATCACGGCGCGCGCCGATCGTGAAGTGGTCGAGATCGTTGCCGAAGCGCAGAAGGAGTCCGAGATCCTGCGCGGTGAGGGCGAGGCGCAGCGCAGCGCCACCTTCGCCGATGCCTACAAGCGCGATCCCGCCTTCTTCGACTTCTACCGGTCGATGAATGCCTATGGCACCGCGCTGGACAACACCGGGACGACCATGGTGCTGTCGCCGAGTTCGGAGTTCTTCCGCTACTTCCGCGATCCCGACGGCAAGGAAGGACCGGCGAAACCGACGGCGCCGGCTGCGCCGGCAGCGGCACCTGCCGCGCCGATGACACAACCCAGCACCGGCCAGTAACGGCCGGTGCAGGATTTCTTCGCGGCGATAGGCCTGGTCCTCGTCATAGAGGGCCTGGTCTATGGCGGCTTTCCCCGCCTTGCGAAGAAGCTCGCGGGCGAAGTTCTGTCGATGCCGGAGAATGCGTTGCGGATCGGCGGGCTGGCGGCGATCGCCATTGGTGTCGGCGTCGTCTGGCTGGTGCGGGGCGTGTAGAGGCGGCGGTTTGCGGAATAACGCTCGATTTACACTCCGCCGATAGTCATAGCCGCAAACGTGCCGTATTTCTTGCCATCATGGCGCGACACGGCGTTTTCGTCGAAGCGCTTTTCTCTTTTAGAAATGCCGGGAGGCTCTCGATGACATCCAACACCCTTTTGGACGCCGCTCGACGGACGTTGGTCGCCGGCGCGGCAGCGCTGGTCCTGGGCGCCGTCGCCGTTCCGTCCTTCGTGACCCCGACATTCGCCGCCGACGGCCCAGCCTCGGTCGCCGACCTGGCGCAACGCGTGCTTGGCGCGGTGGTCAATATCTCGACCTCGCAGACGGTGAAGGGCACGGAAGGGCCGGGCGCGGTGCCGATGCCGCAACTGCCCGAAGGCTCGCCGTTCCAGGATTTCTTCGACGATTTCTTCAAGAACCGCGGTGGCCAAAAGGATGGCGGCTCGCAGAAGGTGCAGTCGCTCGGTTCGGGTTTCGTCATCGACGCCGAACAAGGCATCGTCGTCACCAACAACCACGTGATCGCCGATGCCGACGACATCGAGGTCAATTTCTCGGATGGCGTGACCTTGAAGGCGACGCTGGTCGGGACCGACACCAAGACCGACGTCGCGGTGCTGAAGGTCGATCCGAAAGGCCACAAGCTGACAGCGGTGAAATTCGGCGATTCCACCAAGATGCGCGTCGGCGACTGGGTGATGGCGGTCGGCAATCCGTTCGGCCTCGGCGGCACGGTCACGGTCGGCATCGTCTCGGCACGCAACCGCGACATCAATTCAGGCCCCTATGACGACTTCATCCAGACCGACGCGGCGATCAACCGCGGCAATTCCGGCGGACCGCTGTTCAACAGCGCCGGCGAGGTCATCGGCATGAACACCGCGATCATTTCGCCGTCCGGCGGCTCGATCGGCATCGGCTTCTCCATTCCCTCGCAGCTCGCCTCGGGCGTCGTCGAGCAGTTGCGCCAATATGGCGAGACGCGGCGCGGCTGGCTCGGCGTGCGCATCCAGCCGGTGACCGACGACATCGCGGAAAGCCTCGGCATGGCGACCGCCAAGGGCGCGCTGGTGGCCGGCGTCATCAAGGGCGGACCAGTCGACAACGGCACCATCCAGGCCGGCGACGTCATCGTCAAGTTCGACGGCAAGGACATCCATGAAATGCGCGACCTGCCGCGCGTCGTCGCCGAAAGCCCGGTGGGCAAGGCCGTCGACGTGCTGATCGTGCGCAAGGGTGTCGAGCAGACGGTGAAGGTGACGCTCGGCCGGCTCGAGGATGGCGAGAAGCTGGCCAGCGGCGAGAATGGCAATACCGACCAGGACAAGGGCGCTGACAAGGCTCCGGCCGTCTCGACCGCCTCGGTGCTTGGCATGACGGTCGGCGAACTCAACGACGAGACGCGCAAGAAGTTCAGCATCGCCGGCGATGTCTCCGGCGTCGTCATCACCGACGTGGCCAAGGACTCCGCCGCTGCGGAACGCGGTATCCAGCCGGGCGAGGTGATCACCGAGATCGCGCAGGAGTCCGTCGCCACGCCCAAGGACGTCATGGACCGGATCGGCGCGCTGAAGGAGCAGGGCCGCAAGAACGCGCTCTTGATGCTGGCGTCGAAGACCGGTGAGTTGCGCTTCGTTACGATCCGGATGGATTGATCCAGTACGCCGGCAGAAATCTGATTTTGATGGAAGGGCGGTTAGAGAGCCGCCCTTTTTCTTGCCTGCCAGTCCTCGCGCGACAGCCGGTAGAGCACATGCCGCTTGAGCGCGGGATGGCTGTCCGGAATGCTGGGGTGGTCGAAATCGCTCGATGGGTCGGCGGTCATGCCGAGGCGTTTCATAACGGCGGTCGAGCGGTGGTTTTCCGCCACGGCGAAGGAAACGATCTCGTCGACGGCCAGTGTCTCGAAGCCGTAGGCCAGCCATGCCTCCGAGGCCTCGGTGACATAGCCCTTGCCCCAGAATTCGGGAGCCAACCGCCAGCCGATCTCGATCGTGTCGGCCGGCAGCGATGGCACATCATCGGTCGCGAGGAGGCCGACGAAACCGATGCATTCGCCGGTCGCGGCAATCTCGGCCGCGGCGAAGCCGTAGCCGTCCTCATCGACCCAGGCGCGGAACTCATCCATCTTGGCGTCGGCGGCTGTACGGTCGCGGCGAAACGGGAAGAACTCCATCACGCGATCATCGGAATTGATGCGATGGAACAATTCGCGGTCGCGATCCTCCCAATTGCGCAGGATCAGGCGTTCGGTGCGGATTGGCTTCATTGAACGAATTCTTCCTGCCGGTAGCCCTGCAGATAGAGCAATGCGGTGAGGTCGGCATGGTCGATCCGGACTTTTGCCTGAGCCGCGACGGTAGGCTTGGCATGCAGCGCGACACCGGTTCCGGCCAGGCGGATCATGTCGAGATCGTTGGCGCCGTCGCCGACGGCGATGGCATCTGCCGGCGTCAGGCCAAGACGCGCACAGATTTCAAGCAGCGCCTCGGCCTTGGCGGCGCGGCCGAGGATCGGCTCGCCGACCAGCCCGGTGAAGCGTCCGTCCTGGTCGAGAAGGCGGTTGGCGCGGTCTTCCTGAAAGCCAAGCATCGCAGCGACGCGCGTGGTGAAGACCTCGAAACCGCCCGAGACGAGCGCCGTCCAGGCGCCGTTGGCGCGCATGGTCTGGACCAGCGCGCGGCCGCCCGAGGCCAAGGTCAGCCGATTGGCGACGATATGGTCGACGACGGCGGCATCGAGCCCCTTGAGCAGTGCCACGCGCTCGCGGAGCGCCGGCTCGAAGGCGATCTCGCCGTTCATCGACCGTGCGGTGATCGCCGCGACATGATCCTTGACGCCGATCTCGTCGGCCAGCTCGTCGATGCACTCCTGGTCGATCATGGTCGAATCCATGTCGGCGAGAAGGATTTTCTTGCGGCGTGTTTCAGCGTGCTGGACGATCACGTCGACGGGCTCAGCGGCCACCGCGGCACGAAGGCTCGCGGTCGTTTCATCAGCCTGCGCCGCTGGCGGCAGGGCAATGTCACAGGCAATGCCTTCGGCCAGCCACACGACGGAGCTTGCGCCCACCGACCGTGAGGCCATATTCGCAAGCGATGGCGACAGAGCGCGATCGGCGGGACGGGAAACAAGCGTGGCAATGAGCGGCATCGAGAATTCCGGCACGGACGCGGGCGAAGGCCGCGTGAAGAACGCGATCCTGATAGCCGGGCCGACCGCCAGCGGCAAGTCGGCGCTGGCGCTTGAACTGGCCGAACGCACAGGCGGCGTCATCGTCAACACCGATTCCATGCAGGGCTATGCGGTTCTCGACGTGCTGACGGCCCGGCCGCAGGCGGCCGAGCTCGCACGAGCGCCGCATTTTCTCTATGGGCATGTCCATCCCGGCACCGCCTACTCGACCGGCGCCTGGCTGCGCGACGTCATGAAACTCATTGATGACGGGACGCTCTCGCGGCGGCCAATCTTTGTCGGCGGCACCGGCCTGTACTTTCGTGCGCTGGCGGAAGGGATTTCGGAAATGCCTGATATTCCGCAACGGATACGCGACCGCTGGCGCTACGAATTGAAGGAGCAAGGCGCGGTCAAGCTGCATGCCTTGCTGCTGCGCGAGGATTCGAGCGTCGCCATGCAGTTGAAGCCAACCGACAGCCAGCGCATCGTGCGGGCGCTCGAGGTGCTCGACGCCTCCGGCCGGTCGATCCTGGACTGGCAGGCAGAGCGCGGCCTGCCGCTCATCGACAGGCCGAGCGCGCATTTCCTGGTCGTCGAGCCGGATCGGGCAGCATTGGTTGACCGCATCGAAAGGCGTTTCGACCAGATGCTGGACAAGGGCGCGCTGGAGGAAGTCAAGCAGCTTGCGGCCCTTCGTCTGGATCCAGACCTGCCGGCGATGAAGGCGATCGGGGTTCGCGAGCTCCAGGCCGCGATCTCAGGGCAGTCGAGCTTTCCCGAGGCGATCGAGCGCGCCAAGATCGCGACAAGGCAATATGCCAAGCGGCAGGCTACCTGGTTTCGCCATCAGCTGGGGCCGGAATGGCAGAGGCTTCGCCCCGGTGACGATCTCGAAACCACGATCCAAACACTTGTTGCTAATGCAACTTAAAAAGTTGCCCCTGAGGGAAGGGTTCTCGCCGAAGTTGTCGGAATTAACGCTCCGTAAGTCGGTCCCTGCGATAAGGTCATGGGGTATTTTTCCATCGGGGAGCAGATGCGTTTCCACAAAGCGGAATCCGCTTTTTTCGTGTTTATCTTCGTGATCCTGGCTGCTGGCCTGGTGACCCTGCACGCCTATGGGCAACTGCAATCCTTCGCCACGGAACTCCATACGGCCTCCGGCCTCGACAAGGTCATCTACCTCAACAAACTTCTGTTCGCGACCGGCGTACTGCTCGCCACCGCGCTGTTTTTCGGCATCTTCTTCATCTATCCGCTGATCCGCAAGCAGGCGACCGAAGAGGGCAAGCTGCGCGCCATGACGGTGTCGCTCAGCGCCCGCTCCGAAACGCTCGAGCATGCCGCCCTGACCGACGGCCTGACCGGCATGCAGAACCGGCGCTATTTCGACGACGCGCTGAAGGAATATCTCGAGGAGTTCCGGCGCATCGAAAAACCGGTTGGGCTGATGATCCTCGATCTCGACCATTTCAAGCAGGTCAACGACACGCACGGCCACGATGTTGGCGACGAGGTGCTCAAGGCTGTCGCCAGATGCCTCAAGGACATGACACGTTTCCACGATGTGGTGGCGCGCCTGGGTGGTGAGGAGTTCGCCGTGGTCACGCCCAACATGGAGGCGGACCTTCTGGCCAAATTCGCCGAGCGCATCCGCAAGGCGATCGCCAACATGTCGATCCTCTCCGGCAACAATGTCCGGCTCAAGATCACCACCAGCGTCGGGCTTGCCGTCTGGGATCGCAAGGAAACGGCCGAGGAATTCTACCGCCGCGCCGACCGCCAGCTCTACGAAGCCAAAAGGCAAGGCCGCAACCGCGTCTGCGCCTAAAATCCCATCCCTGAATTCGTGATGCTGGCCGTTTGCTGCCGACTTCTGCGCTACCGGCCTTCGCCGGCCGAAGCACTTATGAGACGTTGCGCTTTAAGGCTGCTGCCGGCCAAGGCCGATGCTCGCGGATCAAAACACCAATCGGCTCAGCCTGACCACCTCCCTCACGGGATTTACCCAAGCTTTCCGATGAAGACGGGATAGGCCGCTTGCGCGGATTCTCGGGACTATTCATGGAGGCGTGACGCTCAGTTCAATCGTTCTGCGGGCGCAGGCCGAAGGTGGCGGGTTTGAGGCCGTAGCGTGTGTCGAAATCTTCGTCCGACTGCACGCGCGCCGCGGCCGGCGCTTTGCGGTAGTCGGGGTCGCCAGCCTGCCGGCCGGAATCGACCACCTCGGCGAAAGCCATCGCCTGGCTCTGCGGTTTCGGCACGTTACGCAGCCGCTCCACGATCGCCACCAGGTCGACCTCGCCGGCCTTGGACGTCACGTCTTCCTCGCGCTTGGCCGTGCCCGGAAGCAGGTGAGCGGGCAATCTTTCGAATTTCAGCCGCATGGTCGTCGCTACGCCTTCGCCGAAGGCGATCGCTTCGCGCTGGCCCATGGAGGACAGGAACGCGAGCGTGGAGGCCGAAGAGTCGGCGATCGCCGAGCGGATGATCGCCTGGTCCTGCTCGTTGGCGAGCCGCATGGCGAAGAAGGTCGAGCACTGCGAGAGAATGGTCGGGTCGAGCTCGCCGGGGCGCTGGGTGACGACGCCGAGATAGCAACCATATTTGCGGCCTTCCTTGGCGATGCGCGACAGCGCGTGCCGGGTCGGCGCGAAGCCGAGACGCGCGTCGGCGGGCATGTAGCGGTGCGCTTCCTCGCATAGGAACAACAGCTGCAGCTTGCCTTCGCTCCACAGAGCAAGGTCGAAGGCCAGACGCGCCAGCACCGAGCAGACGGAATTGACCACTTCCGACGGCATGCCGGCCATCTCGAAGCAGGTCACCGGACGGCCATGATGCGGCACGCGGAAGATGTTGCCGATCGTTTCGTGGATGGTGTCCTCGATCAGGCGCGAATTGAACATGAAGCGGTAGCGCGGATCGGCCGCCGCCGATTCGATGCGTGTCTTCAGCGATTTGAGGGTTGGACGATCGGTCTTGCTTTCGAGCATGCCCATGCGCTCGTCGATCTGCTTGAGCAGGTCGGCGATGCGGTAGGGTACCGGCGTATCGGCGGTCAGCGCATCGCTGCCGCGCCTCAGGTAGGCGCCTGAACCGGGGTTGCGATAGAGATTCTTGGCGAGCGGAATGAGGTCACGAAGGGCATCGATCTCTTCCGGCACCGTTTCGCGTCCGCGAAACAGCACTTCGGCGAATTCCTCCAGCGTGAACATCCAGAACGGCAGGTCGAGCGTCTTGGAATCGACCCTGACGCAATATTCTGGCAGCGAAGCCGCGAACTCGTTGTGCGGATCGAGGATCAGGATGCGCAGGTCCGGTCGCGCCGCGATCGACTTGCGCAGCAGCAGCGACACCGCTGTCGACTTGCCGACGCCGGTCGTGCCGACAATGGCGAAGTGGCGCGCCAGCGTGTCATCGATGGCGATGTTGGCGGCGATCGCCTCGTCCTGCGCCAGCGAGCCGATGGTGATGGAATGGCGGCCGGCCAGGTCATAGACCGCCTGCAGGTCGCGGGTGCGGATGCGGTGCGCGACGGCGCCGATATGCGGATAGGTGGTGATGCCGCGGTCGAAGATCGGCCTGGCCCCGGGTTCGGCGCCGTCACGGACTTCGCCGATCAGCTCGATGCTGACCTCGATGGCGTTCTTGCCGTCACTGTTCCAGGCCAGATCCGACTTGCCGATCGCGTAGACCAGGCCGACGGTTCGCGTCGTGCCAAGATTGATCGAGATCATCTTGCCGACCGTCCACAGGCCGGTGATCGCGCCGTCGGCGTCGTCGGCATAGGCGCTGATGGTGGCGCGCGCACCGTCGCATTGCACGACATTGCCCAGGATGCGCTTGTCGTGCTGGTCGGCTGTGCGGCGCTCCTGCGATGTCGGTTCTCCGACCGAAGCTTCGCGTTCGACATACATGGACAGGCCAATCCCCATTTCCCTTGAGGCCGTACCCTACAGGAACGGGGTTAAGGTCGGATGAGGTCGGATGGTGTAGAGAGGATTAAGGTCCTGGTGAAAATTGCTTTGAAATGGCTCTTCACGCACTTATTGGTTTCGTTATAATGGACGAATGGATGATATAGCGAACGACATTTCCTCGACCATCGGCAGGCGTATCCATACCGAAAGGACCATGCGGGACTGGTCGCTGGCCGAGCTCGCCGAACAGTCCGGTGTTTCCAAGGCAATGCTGAGCACGATCGAGCGTGGCATGACCAGCCCGACGGCGGCACTTCTGGTGCGCATAGCGGCTGCCTTCGGCATGACGCTCTCGACCCTCATCGCACGGGCGGAATTGCAGGGTGGCGGGCTGCTGCGCGCGGCCGGCCAGCCAGTGTGGCGCGACCCCGACACAGGCTATGTCAGGCGGCATTTGTCGCCGGCCTGCGACATGCCGCTCGAACTGATCAAGGTCCATCTGCCGGCGGGCGCGAAGGTCAGCTTGCCGGCGGCTTCCTACGCCTTCATCAAGCAGCAGATCTGGCTGATCTCGGGAAAACTCGAATTCACCGAGGGTGACCAGGTGCACAGGCTCGAACCGGGCGACTGCCTGGCGCTCGGAGCGCCGTCGGATTGCACCTTTCATGCGCTGGAGCCGGGCGCCGACTATCTCGTCGCCCTGGTCAGGAGCTGACGTCATGGCACGACGGCCAAAGCGCTCCCACAATGGGGGGCCGCCTCTTGACGACTACAAGGGGCCGCCATGGGGCAAGGGCGATCCATACATCTTCCTGGCCTGGCAGGCCGCGCACGCCAAGGCATGGAAGGCGCCGAGCCGCGAAGTCATGCTGATGCGGATGGACAAGGCCGAACGGCTGGGCCTGACCTATGAGGAGTACACGCTCGAGATCCTGGAGCGCGGTCGGCATCTCAAGGAAGAAGACACCGAACGCATCGGCGCCATCAAGGCCGCGCGCAAGCGGCGGCGTGTGCGCCATCTCGACTGAAGCGGCGCTGTCGACCCATCAATCGCTTCCAGAGGACAGGTATGAACGTCATAGAAATCGGGCCGTTGACCGCAAGCCGGGAAACACTCGCACAGCTGACCGATCTGCTGGTCGAAACGGTTGGCGCCGGCGGATCGGTCAGCTTCATGCATCCGCTGGCGTTGGATGTTGCCAGCGCGTTCTGGGAGACGTCGCTGGCCGCGGCGGCACGAGGCAAAGAATGGTGCTTGGGGCATGGGACGGCGGCGCTCTGGTCGGCACCGTCACCCTGCTGCTCGACTGTCCGCCCAATCAGCCGCATCGGGCCGAGATCGCCAAGCTGATGACATCGGTCGGGCAGCGGGGCAGGGGTGTCGGGACGCGCCTGATGCGAGCCGCCGAACGCCTCGCGGCGGAGAAGGGACGCACGCTGCTGGTTCTGGATACGGCGAGCGAAGAGGGTGCGTCGGGACTTTATGAGAAGCTCGGCTTCACCTTGGCCGGCGAAGTTCCGGACTATGCGCTGAAGCCGCATGGCGGGCTGACGGGCACGCTGATCTACTGGAAGCGCATCGGCACAGCGTCGCGGTAACGCCAGTCACTCATGCCTTCCCGGCGAGGCGCTTCAGCAGCCAATGGCGGAAATCCTGCTCGGCGCTGGTCAGGTGCGCGGTCGACGGCCTCGTCAGGAAATGCCCTGACGTGCTGGGCAGCTCAAAAACGGAAAGCCGGACCAGCGCTCCGCCGTCGAGCGCCGCGTCGATTAGGGGCCGCGACCCAAGGAGAACGCCGGCACCGGCGCTCGCCGCATGCATGGCGGCAACGAAACTGTCGAAGCGATGCGAGCGCCGGGGATGGCCGGCCAATCCGGCCGCCGCGAACCATTCGGCCCACATCTCGCGTGCGCCGGCCACCAGAAGCAGCGGCAGCGATGTCCAGTCGGCGGCACTGGCCAAGGCCGGGCTTGCCACCGGCACAAGCCGCTCGGCGGTCAGCCTCTCGGCCTCGCGTCCGGGAAAGGATCCGTTGCCGAAACGGATGTCGAGCGCCGAGCCTGGCAAATCGTAGTCGGTCGGGCGATGGATCGTCACCAGATCAAGCTGGATGCGCGGCAGCGCCTCGGCCAGGTCGGGCAGCGCCGGAACCAGCGCCAGCAGCGCAAACGAGATCGGCACCCGGAGCGAGACGGTCTGGACGGCGCGCGGTTCGAACAGTTCCGTGGTGCTGCTGCCAATGGTGGCGAAGGCCGACTGGATGTGGGGCAGGTAGGCGGCACCTTCCGGCGACAGCGCGACCCCACGCGCCAGCCGCGAGAACAGACGCGTCTTCAGCCTTTCCTCGAGCAGCCGGATGTGCTGACTGACGGCCGCCTGGGTCAGGCCGAGTTCGGCTGCCGCCGCGGTGAAGTTCGACAGCCGTGCCGCAGCCTCGAAACTGCGCAGCCAGTCGAGTGGAGGGAGGGTAGGGACGGTTCGCCGAGCCATCATAAAATCGATGCCATTGACCAAAAAATGATAATTGGAATTATGCCTTTTGGAAGGTCAACATGCAATCCAAACCACGGCACGAACCGTGGGCAACAAGGCGGATAGGACGGATTCCATGCTCACCCACGTGCTGGTTGGCGATGAAGGCAGAACAATCGAACTTGGTTGGACAGACGGCAAGCGTACCCGCTTCCACGCCGTCTGGCTGCGCGACAACGCGCTTGACGACAAGACGCGCAGCGCCGGCAATGGCCAACGCCTGATCACCATCCTCGACATTCCGGCGAAGACGAGAATTGGCGCTGCCGCCATCAAGGCCGGAGCGCTGGAGATCAGCTTCGAGCCGGAGGGAAAAACGGTCAGCTTTCCCGCTCAATGGCTGCGTGCGAACGCCTATGATCGCGACGAGACACGCCAGCCCGGTTGGACAGGCGATGTCATCCAGCGCTGGACCAGGGCGACGATGCAGAACGCGGTGCCGCGCGCCAGCTATCCGGCGGCCTTGCATGGCCGCGGTGTCCTGCGCGAATGGCTTTCGGCGGTGAGGACCTATGGTTTTGCGGTGATGGACGGGCTGCCGGCCGAATCCGGGGCGCTGTGCAAGGTGTCCGACCTGTTCGGCTATATCAGGGAGACCAATTACGGGCGCTGGTTCGAAGTGCGCGCCGAGGTCAACCCGAACAATCTCGCCTACACCAATCTCGGCCTGCAGGCGCATACCGACAATCCCTATCGCGATCCGGTGCCGACGCTGCAGATCCTGTCCTGCATCGAGAACACGGTGGAGGGCGGTGAATCCAGCGTCGTCGACGGCTTTGCCGTCGCGGCCGCCCTTCAAGCGGAAAATCCCGAGGGTTTTCGGCTGTTGAGCTCCCATGCGGCGCGGTTCGAATATTCGGGGTCGTCCGGCGTGCGGCTGCAGGCGAAGCGCCCGATGATCGAGCTTGCACCCGACGGCGAACTGATCTGCATCCGCTTCAACAACCGTTCGCTGGCGCCGACCGTCGACGTGCCGTTCGCCGAGATGGGCGCCTATTATGCCGCCTACCGCCGCTTCGCCGAGCTGATCGAGGATCCATCCTTCGAAGTCACCTTCAAGCTTGAGCCCGGCCAGGCCTTCATCGTCGACAACACCCGCGTCATGCATGCCCGCAAGGCGTTTTCCGGCACCGGCAAGCGCTGGCTGCAGGGATGCTACGCCGACAAGGACGGCCTGTTGTCGACGCTCGCGGCGATCGAACACGGCTTCAAGGAGGCCGCGGAATGATCGGCCAGGATCTGAACGCGGACACCATCGTCGAATTCATCGCCGACATTTTTGAGCGCCGGGGCGCCGAATCCTATCTCGGCGAGCCGGTGACGATGTCCGAGCATATGCTGCAAGGGGCTTGGCTGGCGGAACAGGATGGAGCCCCCGACGTGCTGGTGGCCGCCGCGCTGCTGCATGACATCGGCCATTACACCAGCGAGTTCGGCACCTATTCGCCCGACGATGTCGAGGACAAGCACCATGACGAGGCCGGCGGCGAAGTGCTGGCACCGTTCTTCCCGCCTGTCATCGTCGAGTGCGTCCGGCTGCACGTTGCCGCCAAGCGCTATCTCTGCGCCACCGACCCGACCTATTTCTGCAGGCTGTCGCCGGCTTCGGTTCATACCTTGTCGCTGCAGGGCGGACCGATGAGTGCCGACGAGGTGGCTGCGTTCCGCGAGAACCCGTTCCACGAGGAAGCGGTGCGGGTTCGCATCTGGGACGAGGGCGGCAAGGTCGCCAATATGCGGACGCGGGCGTTTCGCGACTATGTGCCGTTGCTGCAGCGCGTCGTGCACGACTTCGCCAATCGGCCCTGACGAGACCAATCATCAGGAGGAGACAGCCATGTGCTTCTGCTTCGACCGCGAAAGCGCGGTGGCGGCATACCGGCCCTGCCGCGAGCGTTTGGCTGACGAGGGCGTTTTCACGCCATCGCCGACCAGCCCCAGCGGCGAACTCGCCGTTGCCGCCTTGTTCGATGTCGCCGACGCGGGACAGGTTCACCGTGTCGATGCAGGAGAAGCTGACTATCCCTTGTGATGGACCTGCTGCAGCCCGTAGACTGGTGTCGGCAAGCCAACCTGCCGGGCTTTGAGCTGCAGCGCCAGATATTGCGAATAGTGGCGTGACTGATGGAGGTTGCCGCCATGGAACCACAGCGCCTCCTGCTGGGTCGGCTTCCACATGTTGCGCTGCTCGCCTTCCCAGGGGCCGGGATCCTTGGCGGTGTTGGAGCCAAGGCCCCAGACCTTGCCGACCTTGTCGGCCACCTCCTGCGAGATGAGGTCCGCCGCCCATCCGTTCATCGAGCCGTAGCCTGTGGCGTAGATCACGAGATCGGCCGGCAATTCGGTGCCATCGGCGAATTTGACGCCGGTTTGCGTCAATTCCCGCACCGCCGCACCTGGTCCGCTCTTGAGCTTGATCGAGCCGTCTATGACCAGGTCGCAGGCGCCGACATCGATGTAGTAACCCGAACCCCGGCGCAGATATTTCATGAACAGGCCTGAGCCGTCATCGCCCCAGTCGAGCAGGAAGCCGGCCTTTTCCAGGTCCGCGTAGAACTTCGCGTCGCGTTCCTTCATCTGCTGGTAAAGCGGGATCTGGAACTCGTGCAGGATGCGATAGGGCAGGGAGGCGAAGATCAGGTCGGCCTTGCGCGTCGTCATGCCGTTCTCCACCGCCTGCTCGGAATAGAGTGCGCTGAGCCCGATATCCATCAACGTGTCGGACTTGACAATATGGGTGGAGGAGCGCTGCACCATGGTAACGTCCGCGCCTCCCTCCCAGAGAGCCGCGCAGATGTCGTGGGCGGAGTTGTTGGAGCCGATGACCACGACCTTCTTGCCGCGATATTTGTCGGGGCCGGGATGGGTCGAGGAATGCTGCTGCTCGCCCTTGAAGATGTCCTGGCCCTTGTATTTCGGCCAGTTCGCCTTGCCGGACATGCCGGTGGCCAGCACCAACTGCTTGGGCTTGAGGACGATCTCTTCGCCGTCGCGTTCGACCACGACGGTCCATTCCTTGGCCTTGTCGTCGTATTTCGCGGATTTAGCGGAGGTGGAGGACCAGTAGTTCAGCTCCATCACCTTCGTGTACATCTCCAGCCAGTCGCCGATCTTGTCCTTCGGGGCGAAGACCGGCCAGTTCTTTGGGAAGTCGATATAGGGCAGATGGTCGTACCAGACCGGATCGTGCAGGCAGAGCGACTTGTAGCGCTTGCGCCAGGAATCGCCGGGACGCTCGTTCTTCTCGATGATGATGGCCGATACGCCGAGCTGGCGCAGGCGCGCGCCGAGCGCAATGCCGCCCTGGCCACCGCCGATGATCACGACATAAGGCTGTTTGCCGCGGCCGAGTTCGGCGATCTCGTCGTCACGCTCCTCGCGCCAGGATTTCCTGTCCTTGCCGTGACCGTGCTTGGCGCCGAGCGGCCGATTGAAACCGGCCTTCTCCTCATGGCCCTTGAGTTCGGCCATGGTGGTGAGCAAGGTCCAGATCAGGTCGCCCTTGAACCGCACCAGGCCGAAGCCGCGCGCCACCTCGGTCTCGAAGGTGATCCAGGCGGTGGTGACGCCGTCCGCTTCGGTCGCCTCCTCGCCTTCGGCCACCCTCCAGTCGCTCGGCCGGGTTCCAGCCAGCGTCGCTTTCAGCATGTCGCGGACCTGCTCCTGGCCCTCCATCGTCCTGAGATTCCAGGTGAAGGTGACGAGGTCGCGCCAGTAGCAATCCGCGTGGAAACAGTTGACCGCCGCGTCGATGTCGCCGGTCTCCAGCGCCTTGCCAAGCTTGTCGAGCAGGGCCTGCGCCTTCGTGGTGGGTGTTCTCTCGAGCATGGTTTCTCCTCCGGTTGTCGGTTTCCAAGAACGCCTGTTCAGGCTTCCACTGGAACAGCAAGCGGCCGGCCAGGACCTCCCTGCCTGGGGATGGGACTCCCATTCGCCGGCAACGCGTCTCCTCCCAGGCACGTCGTCAGCCCGGCATAGTGGTGCGTCGATGGGATGGGCTCAACTGTACTATGGTAGCGCGCGGCGGAGCCGATCTCACGGCTGAGTGAATTCGTGCGGTACCCCATTGACGACCCCGCGACTTCGCCTTTATGGTCCGCCACCATGAAAACGGCACTCATTCTCGTAGGAAGGCGCGTGGGCAAGGCGGTGTAACCGCCGGGCGAAATCCCCCCATGCGCAGACACAGGCTCCCTCGGGGGCCTTTTTTATTGCCTGAAACACGACTAAACGACCAGCAACGCCCAATGGCGGACAGTACGGGACCAGACCGATGAGCAATGGACAGAACGAGCGGCGCGAGATGGCAGGTAGGGAAATGACCGGCGCCGAAATGGTGGTGCAGGCGCTGAAGGACAATGGCGTCAAGCATGTCTTCGGTTATCCCGGCGGCGCCGTTCTCCCGATCTATGACGAGATCTTCCAGCAGGACGAGGTCGAGCACATCCTCGTGCGGCACGAGCAGGGCGCCGGCCATGCGGCAGAGGGATATGCGCGGTCGACCGGCAAGGCCGGCGTCATGCTGGTGACATCGGGTCCCGGCGCCACCAATGCGGTGACGCCGCTGCAGGATGCGCTGATGGATTCGATCCCGCTGGTCTGCCTGACCGGTCAGGTGCCGACCTCGCTCATCGGCTCCGACGCGTTCCAGGAATGCGACACGGTCGGCATTACGCGGCCCTGCACCAAGCACAACTGGCTGGTGAAGGACGTCAACGAACTCGCCGCGACCATCCACGAGGCGTTCCATGTCGCGACGACCGGCCGTCCCGGTCCGGTCGTGGTCGACATCCCGAAGGACGTGCAGTTCGCCAAGGGCTTTTATGTGCCGCCGCAGATCGCGCCGCGCACCAGCTACCAGCCCAAGGTCCAGGGCGACCTGGAGAAGATCAAGGCCGCGGTCGAACTGATGGCCGGCGCCAGGAAACCGGTGATCTATTCGGGCGGCGGTGTCATCAATTCCGGCCCGGAAGCGAGCCATCTCTTGCGCGAACTGGTCGATCTCACCGGTTTCCCGATCACCTCGACGCTGATGGGGCTCGGCGCCTACCCGGCGTCGGGCAAGAACTGGCTCGGCATGCTCGGCATGCACGGCACCTACGAAGCCAACATGGCCATGCATGACTGCGACGTCATGCTCTGCATCGGCGCGCGCTTCGACGACCGTATCACCGGCAGGCTGAATGCGTTCTCGCCGAACTCGCGCAAGATCCACATCGATATCGATCCGTCCTCGATCAACAAGAACGTCCACACCGAAGTGCCCATCATCGGCGATGTCGGGCGCGTGCTGGAAGACATGGTGCGGCTGTGGCGGGCAACCGCCAAGGCCGACAAGAAGGCGCTCTACCCCTGGTGGGAGCAGATCGCCAAATGGCGCGGGCGCGATTCACTCGCCTTCAAGATGAACAACGACGTGATCATGCCGCAATACGCCATCCAGCGGCTCTACGAGCTGACCAAGGACATGGACACCTACATCACCACCGAGGTCGGCCAGCACCAGATGTGGGCGGCGCAGCATTATCATTTCGAGAAGCCGAACCGCTGGATGACCTCGGGCGGGTTGGGCACGATGGGCTACGGCCTGCCTGCCGCGCTCGGCGTGCAGATCGCGCATCCCGACGCGCTGGTCGTCGACATTGCCGGCGATGCTTCGGTGCAGATGACCATGCAGGAGATGAGCGCCGCCGTGCAGCACGACGCGCCGATCAAGATCTTCATCCTCAACAACCAGTATATGGGCATGGTGCGCCAGTGGCAGCAGCTGCTGCACGGCAACCGGTTGTCGCACTCCTACACCGAAGCGATGCCCGATTTCGTCAAGCTGGCCGAGGCCTATGGCGGCCATGGCATTCGCTGCGACAAGCCAGACGAACTGGATGACGCGATCAAGGAAATGATCTCGGTCAGGAAACCGGTGCTGTTCGACTGCCGCGTGGCGACGCTCGCCAACTGCTTCCCGATGATCCCGTCTGGCAAGGCGCATAACGAGATGCTTTTGCCGGACGAGGCCACCGACGAGGTCGTGGCCAATGCAATCGACGCCAAGGGCAGGGAACTGGTGTAGACGACGAACCGGGGCAGGGCTTGTCAAATAAGCCGTGCGGAAACAGATAGTTAGATCAAGAACTTGAGATTATGTCATGAACGCACAGCACCTTCAACCCACCGGTTCCGCCTACTTCATCGCCAAGGAAACGGAACGGCCGGAAAACCACACGCTTTCCGTGCTGGTCGATAACGAACCGGGCGTGCTCGCCCGGGTCATCGGCCTGTTTTCCGGGCGTGGCTACAACATCGAGAGCCTGACCGTCTCGGAAACCGAGCATGAAAAACACCTGTCGCGCATCACCATCGTGACGCGCGGCACGCCGCATGTGCTGGAGCAGATCAAGCATCAGCTCGAGCGCATCGTGCCGGTGCATCGCGTGGTCGATCTCACCGTGCGTTCGCACGAGTTCGGACAGGAGCGGCCGCTGGAGCGGGAACTGGCGCTGGTCAAGGTTGCCGGGACCGGCGAGGCCCGGGTCGAGGCGCTCAGGCTCGCCGACGCTTTCCGCGCCAGCGTCATCGACGCCAACACCGAGCATTTCATCTTCGAGATCACCGGCAAGGGCTCCAAGCTCGACCAGTTCATCGCCATCATGAAGCCGCTCGGCCTGGTCGAGATCTGCCGCACCGGCGTGGCGGCCATGAACCGCGGCCCGCAGGGGATGTAGGCCGACTTACCTGAATTTCCATGAGTGTAGGGACTGGCGTGACCAACGGTCGGCACTGGCCTTTGTGCACCGTCGGAAAAAGGCAATAGTGCTGACGTATCCGGGAGGATATCATGTCACTCGATGCGTTCCTCGCACTGCTCGTTTATGCCTTCGTGACCTCGATCACGCCGGGGCCGAACAACCTCATGCTGCTGGCCTCCGGCGTCAATTTCGGCATCGCCAGGACCGTGCCGCACATGCTGGGGATCAGCATCGGCTTTCTCGTCCTGTTGCTTGCCGTCGGCTTTGGGCTTGGGGCGGTGCTGACCGCGTTCCCCGCGCTGCACACCGGGCTTAAGATCGCCGGCGCCGTCTATCTGCTCTACCTCGCCTGGAAAATTGCCATGTCGCGCTCGCTCAGCGGCAAGGGTGAGACGGATGCGCGGCCGATGCGATTCATCGATGCCGCGGCCTTCCAGTGGGTCAACCCCAAGGCCTGGGTGATGGCGATCACCGCGATGGCCGTCTACACCAATCCCGAACGGCCATTCTTGTCCGTCATTCTGATCGGCGTGGCCTTCACCGTGGTCAATCTTCCCAGTGTCTCGGTCTGGGCCGGATTCGGCACGGCACTACGCGGCTTCCTGTCCGACCCGGTGCGGTTGAAATGGTTCAACATCGCCATGGGCGTGCTGCTGGCGGCGACGCTTTGGCCGATGCTGCGCTAGATAAGGCTGCCCTCTCGGAGGCCATTTTTCGGAGCCCATCCGGCTTCCGGCTTTGAGGATAGCCGGCTGCACAGCTATTGTGCAGTGCACATTAAATCTTCGTAATGCCGTGTTTTGGCCCTTTTCCGACAAACCCGCGTCCTATCTATTCGGCGAAATCGCGGCAGTGAGCCGGGAATTGCGCTAGAATGCGACCACCTGGCTATGGCGTGTCGGACGGAGAGGTCTTTTGTCGATGCGTGGAAAAGTCGTTCTTTCATTGCTGGCGGTCGCCTGTGCGGGTGCGGCCTGGCTCTATCTGTCGCCGGACGCGCTGAACAAGGCTCAGCAGATCATCGGCGCAAAGCAGGTCGCCGCGACAGACAAGCCAGCGACCGGCAAGCCAGCCACCGAAAAGCCAGCGGCGGGGGACAAGGCGGCGGGTGGCGGCAACGGTGCCCGTTCGGCCTCGATCGTTTCGGCGACGGCGACGACCGCGGATTTCCCGATCCGCCGCTATGCCATCGGGTTCGTCTCCTCTCCGGCCGTGGTCAACATCAACGCGCGCGTCTCCAGCCAGATCGTGTCGATCGACGTCAAGGACGGGCAGATGGTGAAGGCGGGCGACCTCCTGTTCTCGCTCGACGACCGGGCGCTGAAGGCGCAACTCGCCAAGGACCAGGCAGCGCTTGCCAAGGACCAGGCGCTGCTCGCCAGCTCGAACTCCGACCTTCAGCGCGCCAAGGATCTTGTCGCCAAGCAGGCCGGTACGCAGCAGACCTACGATCAGGCCGTTGCCGCGCAGAAGGCGGCGGCGGCGACCGTCGATGCCGACAAGGCGACGATCGACGCCGACAATGTCCAGCTTGGCTTTGCCACCATCACCGCGCCGATCGCCGGCAGGCTGGGTGCCGTGAATGTCGCCGTCGGCGACCTCGTCACCGTCAGCAACGGCAACAGCAGCACGGCGACGCCACTGGTGACCATCACCCAGATGGACCCGCTGCAGGTCAACTTCAATCTGCCGGAAAGCAACCTTGCGCTGCTTCACAAGGCGCTCGCCAATCCACGGCAGAACGCGGTGACGTTGATCCAGAACGGCGACCCGACACCGATCGGCAAGGGCACGCTCGATTTCGTCGATTCCAGCGTCGACACCGCATCGGGCACGATCGCGACGCGGGCAAGCATTCCGAATGCCGATCTTTCGCTTTGGCCGGGCCAGTATGTGAATGTCGTGCTCGACGCCGGCCTCATGCCGCGGATGACCTCGGTTCCGACCGTGGCGGTGCAGCCCAGCCAGAAGGGGCCGTTCGTCTACGTGGTCAAGCCGGACAGCACTGTCGAGATGCGGCCGGTGCAGGTGGCGCTGACCGAAGGCGCAAACAGTGCCATCAGCCAGGGGCTGAAAAGCGGCGAGAAGGTCGTCACCGAGGGGCAGACAAGGCTGAAGAACGGCGCCGCGGTGCATGAAGGCAAGGCGGCCGCGCCCAAGGTGGCCGAGGCGACCAACGCCGGCGAGGCGGCCCAATGATCTCCGAATTCTGTATCCGCAGGCCGGTCGCCACCCTTCTGATGTCGTTCGCCCTCGTGCTGGGCGGACTGTTTGCCTACAAATTCCTGCCGGTGGCGGCACTGCCGAGCGCCGAATTCCCGGTCGTCAACGTCTCGGCCTCGCTGCCCGGGGCTTCGCCGGAAACCATGGCCACATCGGTGGCGACACCGCTGATCAAGCAGTTCGCGACCATCGCCGGCATCGATTCCATTTCGACCACCAACTCGCTCGGCCAGACCTCGATCGCCATCCAGTTCGTGCTCAACCGCAACATCGACGCGGCCGCCGCCGACGTCCAGGCGGCGATCGCGCGCACGCAGAAATCGCTACCGCCGCAGATGACCTCGCCGCCGAGCTACCGCAAGGTCAATCCGGCCGATGCGCCGATCCTCTTGATGTCGCTGGTCAGCGATACGGTTCCGCTCACCGATCTCGACGCCTTCGCCGAAAACGTCATCTCGCCGTCGCTGTCGACCATCGACGGCGTCGCGCAGGTCTCGATCTTCGGCCAGCAGAAATACGCGGTGCGCATCCAGATCGATCCGACCGCGCTTGCAGCGCGCGGCATCTCGATCGATCAGCTGCAGGCGGCGGTCGCGTCCGCCAACAGCAACACGCCGCTCGGCGTGCTGCAGAACAACAAGCAGCAGCTCACCATCACCGCCAACACGCAGCTTACCGACGCGGCCGGTTTCTCAAACCTCATCATCGCTACCAAGAACGGCCACCCGGTGCGGCTGGGCGAGGTGACCCGTGTCGTCGATTCGGTGCAGACCACCACGACCGCAAGCTGGTATGACGGTACCCGCGCGATCATCATGGCGGTGCAGCGCCAGCCGGACGCCAACACGGTCGACGTCGTCGACAAGGTCAAGGCGATGCTGCCGTCCTTCCAGGACCAGATGCCGGCCGCGGCCCAGATCAAGCTGCTCAACGACCGCTCGAGCTCGATCCGCCAGGCGGTCGACGACGTGCAGTTCACGCTGCTTTTGACCATCGCGCTGGTGGTGATGGTGATCTTCGTGTTCCTGCGTCGCGTCACGGCGACCATCATCCCGGCCGTAGCGGTGCCGATCTCGCTGATCGCCACGCTCGGCGCGATGTTCCTGTTCGGCTTTTCCATCGACAACATATCGCTGATGGGCCTGACGCTCGCCGTCGGCCTTGTCGTCGACGATGCCATCGTGATGCTCGAAAACATCTTCCGCCACATGGAGGAGGATGGGCTGTCGGCATTCGACGCGTCGCTGAAGGGCGCGCGCGAAATCGGTTTCACCATCATCTCGATCTCGATCTCGCTGGTGGCGGTGTTCATCCCGGTGCTTCTGATGGGTGGCGTGATCGGGCGCATCTTCAACGAGTTCGCCGTCGTGGTGACCGTCGCCATCCTGGCCTCCATGTTCGTGTCGCTGACGCTGACGCCGATGTTGTGCTCGCGGCTGCTGTCGGTCACCAAGGCCGACCGCGAGGCACATGGCGCTGGCCACAAGCGCGATTTCCTCACGCGCGGCTACGATCGGATTCTGAGCTTCTGCCTGCGGCACACCTTCCTGGTGTTCCTCGTCTTCGTCGGCACCGCGGCAGCCTCGGTGTGGCTGATCGAGGTTTCGCCGAAGGGTTTCTTCCCGCAAGAAGATATCGGCCAGATTTCGGTGACCACCATCGCGCGCCAGGACATTTCGTTCGACGCCATGGCCAAGCTGCAAGGGCAGGTGGCCAGCGTGTTCTCGAAGTCACCCTATGTCGACCATGTGGCGTGGTCGGCGGGCAGCGGTAACAATGCGCTGAACCAGGGACAGCTCTTCGTCCAGCTCAAGGGCAAGGACCAGCGTCCCGATATCGAGAAGGTGCTTGCGGATCTGCGCAAGCAACTGGCCGGCGTGGCGGGCATCGAGACTTACATGCAGCCGGTGCAGAATCTGCGGCTCGGCTCGCGCTCGTCGGCCAGTGCCTACCAGCTTGTGGTTCAGGGCCTCGATACCGGCCTGACGGATCAGTGGGCGCAGAAACTGAATGACGCGATGGCGGCCGACCACACGACCTTCACCGACGTCACCAGCGACCTGCAGAACAACGCCTTGCAGGCGACGCTGGTGGTGGACCGCGACAAGGCCGCCCAACTCGGTATCGACACCGACACGCTGCGCTCGGCGCTTTATGGCGGGTTCGGCACCGACCAGGTTTCAACGATCTTCGGCTCGGCCGACAGTTACGAAGTCATCGCCGAACTCGATCCCAAGATCGAATGGTCGCCGGAGCGGATGCTTGCCATCCAGATGCGGACGGCGAGCGGCAGCCTGGTGCCGCTCGGCGCCTTCGCCAGGGTCGACCGCACGGCCGGAGCCTTGACGGTTAACCAGCTCGGCCAGCTTCCGGCGGTGACGATCTCCTACAACCTGCCGCAGGGCGTGGCGCTGGGCGACAGTGTGAAACGCATCGACGCGCTGAAAGAGCAGATCGGCATGCCGACGGCGATCTCGACGACCTTCGCCGGCACCGCCAAGACCTTCCAGGATTCGCTTGCCAACCAGGGCCTGCTGGTCGGCGGCGCCATCCTGACCATCTATATCGTGCTCGGCATTCTGTATGAGAGCTTCATCCACCCGCTCACCATTCTGACCGGCCTGCCGTCGGCTGTGCTCGGGGCGGTTGTCGCCTTGCGCTTCGCCGGCATGGATTTGTCCGTCATCGCGGTGATCGGCATCCTGATGCTGATCGGCATCGTCAAGAAGAACGGCATCATGATGGTCGACGTCGCGCTTGAACTGCGACGAGAGGGCATGTCGGCCACCGATTCCATCCACAAAGCCTGCCTGATGCGGTTCAGGCCGATCATGATGACGACGCTGGCGGCACTGATGGGCACGTTCCCGATCGCGCTCGGCACCGGCGCCAGCGCGGAACTGCGCCAGCCGCTGGGCGTTGCCGTCGTCGGCGGCCTGCTCGCCTCGCAGGCGCTGACCCTGTTCGTGACACCGGTGATCTACGTCTACATGGAGAATTTCTCGGGCTGGCTGGTCGGACTCATGCCGAAGCGCAAGGCCGAGTTGCACCTGGTCGAAGAGGGCGACCAGCCCTCGCTGTTCGGCACCAATGACGACATCCCCGGTGAGCCGCAGAAGACCGCCGCCGAGTAGCAGGTCGCCACGCACCCAGTTCCGCTGGCCCAAGCCGTGATACTTGCGGCCGGCGGATCGGAACTTTAGTTTGCCGTCATGTCCCACGATCATGACCACGACAACGAACTCGATCCGTTTGCCGCGCGTGTGCGCGCGCTGGAAACCATCCTGACCCGCAAGGGGCTGATCGATCCGGCTGCGATCGACGTCATCGTAGATACCTACGAGACGAAGATCGGTCCGCGCAACGGCGCCCGGGTGGTGGCCAAGGCCTGGAGCGATCCCGCTTTTGCCGCGTGGCTGAGGCGCGACGCGACGGCGGCGATCGAATCGCTGAGCTATACCGGTCGGCAAGGCGAGCATATGCAGGCGGTGTTCAACACCGGGAATACCCACAACCTCGTCGTCTGCACATTGTGCTCCTGTTATCCGTGGTCGGTGCTTGGCCTGCCGCCGGTGTGGTACAAGGCGCCGCCCTACAGGTCGCGCGCGGTGATCGATCCGCGCGGCGTGCTCGAGGAGTTCGGGCTGGTGCTGCCGGCCGGGACGAAGATACGCGTCTGGGATTCGACGGCGGAACTGCGCTATCTCGTCGTGCCGATGCGACCGGAGGGAACCGAAGGCTGGAGCGAGGAGCGGCTGGCCGAGCTGGTGAGCCGCGATGCCATGATCGGCACGGCTCTGGCGAGTCACCCGGCATGAACGGGCCGCAGGATCTCGGCGGACAGATGGGTTTCGGGCCGGTCGCGCCCGAACGAGACGAGCCGTATTTCCATGCCGACTGGGAGAGGCGGGCGCTCGGCTTGACGCTCTGCGCCGGCGGCATGGGCGCCTGGAACATCGACGAGAGCCGGCACGCACGGGAATCGCTGCATCCGGCCGATTATTATGGCTCCAGCTACTATCAGATATGGATCAAGGCGCTTGAGATCTTGCTCAAGCGGCATGGTTTCGTCAGCGAGCGCGACCTCGGGGCGGGCGAGGCGATCGATCCGGCGGCGACACCCAAAAGAGTGCTGAAGGCGGAAAACGTTCCCGCTGTGCTGGCCAAGGGCGGTCCTTGCGATCGGCCGGTGGAGACAGCGCCACGATTCAAGGCCGGAGATTCGGTGCGGACGAAAAACTTCAACCCGACCGGCCATACCAGGCTGCCGCGCTATGCGCGCGACAAGCAGGGCACCATCGAGGCGGTGCGCGACGGCTTCGTCTTTCCCGACAGCAACGCGCATGGGCAGGGCGAGAATCCGCAATGGGTCTATACCGTGGTTTTCGATGGCACGGAAATCTGGGGCGAGGGCGCCGACCCGACACTGACCGTCTCGATCGACGCCTGGGAGAGCTATCTTGAGCCGGCCTGAAGCGAAGGGATCCGCCGCCAGTTTGCCCGCCGGCTTCGACGCACCGGTGTTCGCCGAGCCATGGCAGGCCGAAGCCTTCGCCATGACTGTGGCACTGCACGACAAGGGCCTGTTTTCGTGGAACGAATGGGCGGATGCCCTGTCAGCCGAGGTGAAGAAGCCGGATGCCGCGGCGGACGGCCATGACTATTACGAGCATTGGCTGGCGGCGCTGGAAGGGCTGCTCGCCTCCAAGGGGCTGGCTGCCAAGCCGGACGTCGATGCGATGGCGCGGGCCTGGGAGCGCGCCGCGCACGCCACGCCACACGGCAAGCCGATCCTGCTGGAGAACGATCCGCACGCTGCCAACTGAATTTTCGTTCCCTTTACGTTCTTGCCTGCGGCTGATAGCCTGAACCGCAGGGAAGTTCGCCACCGGCGTGTCGATGGTGGTGGCGGCGATCTTGTGTTTGCCTCGCGAATCCGGTCACACGATCAGATGGAATTTTCACCCCAACAAGATGAGGCGCTGCAAGCGGTCGCCCGCTGGCTGAAGACCGGCACGCCGCAGCTGTTCCGGCTGTTTGGCTATGCCGGCACCGGCAAGACGACGCTGGCGCGCTATTTCGCCGAACATGTCGACGGCCAGGTGCAGTTCGCAGCCTTCACCGGCAAGGCCGCCCAGGTGCTGCGCTCCAAGGGCGCGGTCAACGCCCGCACCATCCATTCGCTGATCTACCGGCCCAAGGGCGAGGAATCGGTGGCCGACGAGGTCACCGGCAAGACCTCGATGTCGCCAACCTTCTCACTCAACCGGCAGAGCCCGATCTCGCGCGCCAAACTGGTCGTCATCGACGAGTGCTCGATGGTCGACGAGCAGCTTGGCCGTGACCTGATGAGTTTCGGCACGCCGATCCTGGTGCTGGGCGACCCCGGCCAGTTGCCGCCGATCTCGGGTGGCGGCTTCTTCACCGACCATGAGCCAGACTTCCTGCTGACCGAGATCCACCGGCAGGCGCGCGACAATCCGATCCTGCGGCTGGCGCTCGATGTGCGCGAGGGCCGCGAATTCATGCGCGGCGACTACGGCACTGCGAAGGTGATCGGCAAGGAAGACGTCAACCAGGAACTGGTGCTGAGAGCGGACCAGGTGCTGGTCGGCACCAACCGCACGCGGCGGCGCTACAACCAGCGCCTGCGCGAGCTCAAGGGCTTCAATGCCGATTATCCGCAAGCCGGCGACAAGCTGGTGTGCCTGCGCAACGATCCCGCCAAGGGCTTGCTCAACGGCTCGCTGTGGAAGGTGATGACCTCGTCGCGCGAGACGGTCAAGCCCGGGATCAATCTTCTGGTTTCACCCGAGGAGGACGATCCGGATCGCGGCGTCGCGAAAATCAAGTTGCTGAAGGCGGCGTTCGAGGATCCGGACGCCGAAATCCCTTGGCAGCAGAAGAAGCGCTTCGACGATTTCGACTATGGCTATGCGCTGACGGTGCACAAGGCGCAGGGCTCGCAGTGGAACGAGATCGTGCTGTTCGACGAGAGCTGGGCCTTCAAGGAAACGCGCCAGCGCTGGCTTTACACAGCCATCACCCGGGCCGCCGAACGCCTGACCATCGTCAGGTAGAAAGGGGGTAGCCGGGAGAACCGTTTCATCCTCTTTCTGGAGCGGCGGTCGCCTCCTCACTCGTCGGCCGCGCGCCGAGCCATTCCCAGGCAGCGGCTTCGTCCTCGATCTTGAAATGCCTGAATTCGACGGGCGAGGAAGCCGGCAAGGCGTGTCGTGCGTTCGGCGTCCAGTCAGGGGCGCCGATCGCCGCGCAACGGCCAATATGTTCCAATGCATGGACGGCACCCTTCTTGATGGTCTCGTCCGAGATGTCGGCCCAGTCGACGCCCTCGTGATCGACTATGCGCACGGCCACGTCGATTTTCTGATGGAGCAAATAGGCCGCCTCCAGCAGGCCGAACAGGTTTTCGGCATCGGCGGCCGAGACATGGCCGACCACATCGATGGCAAAGAGGTCGTCGCGGCTGGTCTCGATGCGTCGGATCGCCGGCACGGATTGGAGGAAATTCAAGGTGGTGCCTCCCTTTCGTGGAGTATGTTGGTCTTCTGGAACACCGGAAAGGCCCTATCTGTTCCCGTCAAAGACGCTATAGATGCGCCGTCTCAAATGCGCCGTGCCGGAACGAATGAGCGTGGCGCGCCTCGATCGCCTGTTTCACGGACGCCAAACCATGCCAGCCAAGCTTTCCGTCAACCTCAACGCCATCGCCATGCTACGCAACCGGCGCGACCTGCCGTGGCCCAATGTGATCGCTGTCGGACGCCTCGCCCTTGCCGCCGGAGCGCATGGGCTGACGGTGCATCCGCGGCCCGACGAACGTCACACAAGGCATTCCGACCTGCCCGAGATCAGGGCGCTGATCGACGACGAGTTCCCGCAGGCGGAATTCAACATCGAGGGCTACCCAAGCGAGGATTTCCTGGCGCTGGTGGAGAAGCATCAGCCCGAACAGGTGACGCTTGTGCCCGACGATCCCTCCCAGGCAACCTCCGACCATGGCTGGAACTTCGTCACCGATGCGGCGTTGCTGACGCCGATCGTCAGACGCCTGAAGAAGGGTGGTTTCAGGGTCTCGCTGTTTTCCGATGCCGATCCCGCCGGCATGGCGGCCGCGCGCGACACGGGCGCCGATCGTATCGAACTCTATACCGGTCCTTATGGCAGCTACCATTCCGATTCGGGTAAGGCGGCCAAAGAACTGGAAAGATTGGGCAAAACCGCTGACGCGGCATTTGCCGCCGGTCTCCAGGTCAATGCCGGGCACGATCTGACGGTGGCCAATCTGCCCGCGCTGGCCAGGCGCATTCCGGCACTGGCCGAAGTGTCGATCGGACATGGGTTGACAGCCGACGCGTTGGAGTATGGCATGGCCGGAACGGTGGGCCGCTTCCTCAGGGCCTGCGGCTGGTAGGGGGTAGTGCTTCGTATTGGTATGGCAGCCATCGCGTGCATTTGATATCGTATCGCAGCATGCATAAAGCACCGCGCGCTTATCGGAGAGTGGTCGATGGCCCTTGCCAATAGCGGGAGCGAAGCTGAAACCGTCGAGCAATCGAGCCATGCCGGGGTCGAGCAGCACAGCACCAAGGTTCTCATGCTGGGCGCACTCGGCGTTGTCTATGGCGACATAGGCACAAGTCCGATCTACGCCTTTCGCGAGGCGCTTCACGCTTCGCCCGGCATCGATACGCGCGTTCACGTGCTTGGCGTGCTGTCGCTGATCGTCTGGGCGCTGACGATCATCGTGACCGTCAAATATGTTGCCTTCGTGCTTCGTGCCGACAACAAGGGCGAAGGCGGCACGCTGTCGCTGATGTCGTTGGCACGCAGCGCCTATCCCAAAGGCGCTCGACTGATTCTGGTGATCGGTCTTTGCGGCGCGGCGCTGTTTTTCGGCGATTCGATCATAACCCCGGCCATCTCGGTGCTGTCGGCGGTCGAAGGCCTCACCGTGGTGACCCCAACGCTCGACGCCTATGTCGTGCCGATCACGCTGGTCATCCTTGCCATCCTGTTCTCCGTGCAACGCTTCGGCACGGGAAAGGTGGCGGCGGTGTTCGGGCCGGTGACGGCGCTGTGGTTCCTGGCCATCGGCGTTGCCGGCATCTATCACTTGATGGACGATCCATCGATCCTGCTTGCCATCAATCCCTATTACGCGGTCATTTATCTGGCCAGCACACCGGCCGCCGCCTTTGTCACCGTCGGCGCCGTGTTCCTGGCGGTAACCGGGGCCGAGGCGCTTTATGTCGATCTCGGCCATTTCGGACGCAAGCCGATCGTGCTGGCATGGTTTTCCGTGGTTTTCCCCTGCCTGCTGCTCAACTATTTCGGGCAGGGCGCCTTTGTGCTCGCCAATGACGGAAAACCGACCAATCCGTTCTTCCAGATGCTGCCTGACTGGGCACTGATGCCGATGGTGGGACTTGCAACGGCCGCGACGGTCATTGCCAGCCAGGCGGTCATTTCAGGGGCTTTTTCGCTGACCCGCCAGGCGGTGCAGCTCAATCTTCTGCCGCGCATCGAGGTGCAGCATACCTCGGAAATGCAGTCCGGGCAGATCTACATGCCGCGCGTCAACCTGCTCATAGCAATGGGTGTGATGCTGCTGGTGGTCGGTTTCGGCAGTTCGAGTTCGCTGGCGTCCGCCTACGGCATCTCGGTGACCGGCGAAATGCTGATGACGACGATCCTGCTGTTCGTGGTGATGCGCAAGATGTGGAAATGGAAGCTGGCGCTCGCCCTGGCGCTGACCTTGCTGTTCGGCGTCATCGACAGCGGCTTCTTCCTGGCCAATGTCGTGAAGATCGTGGAAGGCGGCTGGGTCTCGATCACCGTTGCCTGCCTGATGGGACTGATCATGTGGACGTGGATACGCGGCACCCGCTATCTCTTCGACAAGACCCGCCGCAACGAAATCCCGCTCGATTTCCTCGCCGGCAATCTGCTGAAGAAGAAGCCGCAGCTGGTGTCCGGCACCGCGGTGTTCCTGACCAGCGATCCCTTGAGCGCGCCGACCGCCCTGATGCACAGCCTCAAGCACTACAAGGTGCTGCACGAGCAGAACGTCATCCTTTCGGTGGTGACCGCGCCGCAGCCCGTCGTGCCCGACAGCGAACGCGTCAAGATGGAGACGGTCAACGAGTTGTTCATGCGGGTGACGCTGACCTTCGGCTACATGGAACAGCCCAACATCCCGCGCGCGCTGGCGATCTGCCGCAAGCAGGGCTGGAAATTCGACATCATGACGACGTCGTTCTTCCTGTCGCGGCGGTCGCTGAAAGCCTCGCCCAATTCAGGCATGCCGGTGTGGCAGGACCGGCTGTTCATCGGACTGGCGCGCTCGGCGGCCGACGCGACGGAGTATTTCCAGATCCCGACCGGCCGCGTCGTTGAAATCGGCACGCAGGTCGCCATTTAACCGACGTGCTCGCCGGCCCGCAGGTTTTGCCATGGGTCCGGACATGAGCCCGCGAATGCCGCATTGACCGGCGTTCGCTCGAAGTCGCCCACAAGAAGCCGCGCGCTGCCAACATGAGTGCCATACCGTTACGGCACTTGATATTGCAGTGCAGCAAGCGTAGAGCACCGCGCGTTTATCGGAGTGTCGTACATGGCCCTTGCCAGTGCTGGTAATGAGGCAGAACCCGTCGACCAATCGAGCCATCCCGAAATCGAACAGCACAGCACCAAGGTGTTGATGCTGGGCGCGCTCGGCGTGGTCTATGGCGATATCGGCACCAGCCCGATCTATGCGTTTCGCGAGGCGCTGGTCGCGTCGTCGGGCGGGCAAGTTGCCGACCGTGGCGACATTCTTGGCGTTTTGTCGCTGATCATCTGGTCGCTGACGATCATCGTCACCATCAAATACATCATGTTCGTGCTGCGTGCCGACAATCGCGGCGAGGGCGGCGTGCTGTCGCTGATGGCGCTGGCGCGCGGCAGTTTTCCAAAGCGTTCGGCGCTGATGCTCGGCATCGGCATCGTCGGCGCCTCGCTGTTTTTCGGCGACGCCGTCATCACGCCGGCGATTTCGGTGCTGTCGGCGGTCGAGGGCATGAATGTCGTCACCCCCACCTTCCAACCTTACGTCGTGCCACTGACGCTGGTCATCCTCGCCATGGTGTTCGCGGTTCAGCGTTTCGGCACCGGTGGCGTCGGTCTGGTCTTCGGCCCGGTCACCGCGATCTGGTTCCTGGCCATCGGCCTTTCCGGTCTCAAGCACATCATCGCCGATCCGGAGATCCTGTGGGCGGTCAGCCCGCACTATATCGTCGCTTTCCTGATCCATTCGCCCGATGTGGCTTTCGTCACCATCGGCGCCATCTTCCTTGCCGTCACCGGCGCGGAAGCGCTTTACGCCGATCTCGGCCATTTCGGCCGCAAACCCATCGTGCTCGCCTGGCTCTCGATCGTGTTCCCCTGCCTGCTGTTGAATTATGCCGGGCAGGGCGCCTTCGTGCTGGCGAAGAACGGCGTGGTCGGCCATCCGTTCTTCGAAATGAACGAGGGTTGGGCACTGATCCCGATGGTGGTGCTGGCGACGGCGGCGACCGTCATCGCCAGCCAGGCGGTCATTTCAGGGGCTTTTTCGCTGACCCGCCAGGCGGTGCAGCTCAACATGCTGCCCAGGCTCCAAATCCTGCACACGTCGGAAAAGCAGTCCGGCCAGATCTACATGCCGCGCGTCAACCTGCTGCTGGCGCTGGTGGTGATGATGCTGGTGGTCGGCTTCGGCGAGTCCAGCAAGCTGGCCTCCGCCTACGGCATCTCGGTGACCGGCAACATGCTGGTGACGACGGTGCTGCTTTATGTGGTCATGACCCGTATCTGGAAGTGGAAGCTGTCGGTGGCGGTCCCGCTGACCGTGCTGTTCGCTTTCATCGATATCGGCTTCTTCGCCTCCAACATCGTCAAGGTGTTCGAAGGCGGCTGGGCGTCGCTGGTGGTGGCCTTCACCATCGTGCTGGGCATGTGGACCTGGGTGCGTGGCAGCCGCTATCTCTTCGACAAGACCCGCCGCAACGAAATCCCGCTCGATTTCCTCGCCGGCAATCTGCTGAAGAAGAAGCCGCAGCTGGTGTCCGGCACCGCGGTGTTCCTGACCAGCGATCCCTTGAGCGCGCCGACCGCCCTGATGCACAGCCTCAAGCACTACAAGGTGCTGCACGAGCAGAACGTCATCCTTTCGGTGGTGACCGCGCCGCAGCCGGTCGTGCCCGACAGCGAACGCGTCAAGATGGAGACGGTCAACGAGTTGTTCATGCGGGTGACGCTGACCTTCGGCTACATGGAACAGCCCAACATCCCGCGCGCGCTGGCGATCTGCCGCAAGCAGGGCTGGAAATTCGACATCATGACGACGTCGTTCTTCCTGTCGCGGCGGTCGCTGAAAGCCTCGCCCAATTCAGGCATGCCGGTGTGGCAGGACAGGCTGTTCATCGGACTGGCGCGCACGGCGGCCGACGCGACCGAATATTTCCAGATCCCGACCGGGCGTGTGGTAGAAATCGGCACGCAGGTGGCGATCTGACGAGGTCGATCGCCTCGGCCTGACGGAGAGGTGGCCATGGGCGGCGAATTGGTGCTTGTCACCGGCGGATCGGGTTTCCTCGGCGCGCACTGTATTCTTGCCCTGTTGAAGGCGGGCTATCGCGTGCGCACGACGGTGCGCTCCGCCAGGCGTGAAGCCGACGTTATCGCCATGCTCGAGGCCGGCGGCGGCGAGCCGGGCGACAGGCTTTCCTTTGCCATCGCCGACCTCATGAGCGATGCCGGCTGGCCCGACGCTGTCGCCGGCTGCGACTATGTCCTGCATGTCGCGTCACCATTTCCGCCCGGCGCGCCGAAGCATGAGGACGACCTAATCATCCCGGCTCGCGAAGGCGCGTTGCGCGTGCTCAGGGCGGCGCGAGACGCTGGCGTCAAACGCGTCGTGCTGACCTCGTCCTTCGCCGCCATCGGCTATGGCAAGATGCCGCCCGGCGGCCGGCCTTTCACCGAGGAGAGTTGGACCGATCCGACGGCCAAGGTCAGCGCCTATGTGAAATCGAAGACGCTCGCTGAGCGCGCGGCTTGGGATTTCATCGCCGCCGAGGGTGGCAAGCTGGAGTTGGCCGTCGTCAATCCGGTCGGCATTTTCGGACCGGTGCTCGGGTCCGACCATTCGACCTCCACCGAATTTGTTCAGCGCATGATGAACGGTGCGATGCCTGGGTTGCCGCGCCTGTCGTTCGGCGTGGTCGACGCGCGCGACGTGGCGGACCTGCATGTGCGCGCAATGACCAATCCCGCCGCCAGTGGCGAGCGCTTCCTGGCCGTTGCTGGCGATTTCATGACCGTGCGGGAGATCGCCCAGACGGTGAAAACGCGGCTCGGCGCGGCCGCCTCGCGGGTCACGACCCGGGAGCTTCCCGATTGGTTGGTGCGGGTGGTGGGGCTGTTCAACGCGGAAGCCGCGCAACTCGTGACGGAACTCGGCAAGGTCAAGAACGCCACCAACGCCAAGGCGGTGCGCATGCTCGGCTGGGCGCCGCGCTCGCGCGAGGACGCGCTGGCCGCCACCGCCGAAAGCCTGGTCCGGCTCGGGCTGGTCAAGACCCCGAAATAGCGCGGCGGGAGAAAGAACTTCCCGCCGCGCTGACATCAACCCGCCAGTGCGGCCTTGTTGGCCTCGAGGAACTGCTTCAGCGGTACCGATTTCCGACCGGAAAGTGTCTCGACCGAATCCGTTACCATGCCAAGGTCGCCGGCGCGCGTGGCGGCGTCGAAGGACACCAGGAGCCTGGCGATCGGCTCGGGCAGCCCGGCTGCCTTCATGCCTTCGGTCAGCGCTTCATCGGAGAGCTGGACGACCTGGATCGGCTTGCCTGTGACTTCGGTGACGAGCACGGCGACTTCGGCTGATGTGTAGGCCTCGGGGCCAGTCAGCGTGTAAGTCGTGCTTTCGGTGTTATCCGAAGCCAGCCCCGCAGCTATGGCCGCGGCGAGGTCGTCACGCGCGCCATAGGAAATCGCGCCGTCGGCCGCCGACGTATACCATTGGCCCGATGCGAGGATTTGCGGCATCGCCATGAACAGGTTCTCGTCGTACCAGCCGTTGCGGAAGATCGTGTAGGGAATGCCGCTGGCCTTGATCGCCTGCTCGGTGTCGTAATGATCGGGGGCAAAGAGCACGGCGGAACCGGGTTCGGTGTTGGGCAACGAGGTGTAAAGCAGGTGGCCAACGCCAGCCTGCCTGGCCGCCGCGACGGCGGCAAGCTGCTGCTCGCGCCGCTTTCCCCGGATCGCCAGCTCGTTGGTCGAAATGATGAGCGCCCGGTCGGCGCCCGCGAAGGCTTGGGCAAGCGAGGCCCGATCGTCGAAATCGGCCCCGCGAACGGTGACGCCGCGCGCCGACAGGTCGGCAAGATTGGCGGGCGTGCGGGTCGTGGCGATGATCCGGGCCGCCGGCACCTCGAACGTGTCCAGCAGATGGTTGATGACGCTGCGGCCGAGCTGGCCGGACGCGCCGGTGACGAGAAGAATTGCGGTCATGGGGGATCCTGACATTGCGCCGGAAGGGCGGTTCGGGTGGTGGTCTCAAAAAGAGACCAGCACTAAAATAGGAATTGACCCGGTGCCGTAAAGAAGGCAGTTTTTGGGGAGGTAGGCACACGCAGGGAACCAGCCATGGACAGCCGGACCGTCAATCTGAAATCCAAACTCGAAGTCTACAAAGCGATGACCGACGGCGGAAACATTGCCGATTGCCCGGTCCGCGACGTCATCCAGGGCCTCAATGGCAAATGGAGTTCGCTGCTGACGGCGGCGCTGGCCGAGCAGCCTTATCGCTTCGGCGAGCTGCGGCGGCTGGTTCCCGATATCTCGCAGCGCATGTTGACCCAGACGCTCTACGATCTGCAGCGCGACGGCTATGTGCGCCGCGAGGTGTTTCCGACCAAGCCGCCCAGTGTCGAATACAGCCTGACCGACCTTGGGCGATCGATGTTCGACGCTTTGCAGTATCTGCTGCAGTGGGCCGAAAACAACCATGACGCAGTGCGTGGCGCGCGCACTGCCTTCGATTCGACGCAAGCTTGACCAGCAGGCTAGCGCTCGGCGTCGCGACTTGATTTCGTCCGGCGGCTGAAGGATTGTCCCGGCCAATCGGCTTGGGGGCAGCGGCATTTCCTACGGTATCGCAATCGCCGGCGCTGGTCCGGCCGGGCTCGCCGCGGCGCTCTATCTCAAGCGCGCCGGCCACCGCGTAACCATCTTCGAGCGCTTCGAGGAACCGAGGCCGGTCGGCTCCGGGCTGATCCTGCAGCCGACTGGGCTGACGGTGCTCGCCGATCTCGGCCTGCTCGACGACATCATGGCGCTGGGCAGCAGGATCGACCGGCTGCATGGCGTCGATGCGTCGAGCGGCCGCACCGTGCTCGATGTCCGCTACGATGCCCAGCGCGGCAACCGTTTCGGCCTGGCGGTACACAGGGCCGCCCTGTTCGGCGTACTCTTTCGCGCTGCCCGGCGCGAGGCGATCCCCATCGAGACCGGCGTCGAAATCGAGGCCCTGGAGACCGGCGAGCGGGTCACGCTGATCCGAGGCAACGGCCGAAGGGAAGGGCCGTTCGATCTGATTGTCGACGCCAGCGGCGCGCGCTCGAAGTTGCGGCGGTGCGCCGGCAGTGCCGAAGCGCCACGGCCACTCACCTATGGCGCGTTCTGGGCATCGCTCGGCTGGCGCGGCGAGGGCTTTGACGAGCACGCGCTTCTGCAGCGCTACCACAAGGCCAGCGTGATGATCGGCGTGCTGCCGATCGGGCGGCCCGAGCCGGGCGCCGAAAGGATGGCGGCCTTCTTCTGGAGCCTGAAACCGGCGGATGCCGATATAGTCCGCAGCTTCGGCATCGATGCCTGGAAGGAGCGGGTGGTGCGGCTGTGGCCGCAGGCCGAGGCGTTCACCAGCCAGATCGACAGTTTCGACCAGCTTTCGCTGGCCCGCTACGGCCATCACACAATGAAGTTTCCGGTTGGCCGGCGGTTGGCGGTGATCGGCGACGCCGCCCATTCGACCAGCCCGCAGCTTGGCCAGGGCGCCAACATGGCGCTGCTCGACGCCGCGGCACTTAGCTATGCGCTGGCGCGAGCGGACGGCGTGGAGACAGCGCTGGACGCTTATGCGCGAGCGCGGCGCCGGCATGTCAGGGTCTTTCAGGCACTGTCGCTGGCGTTCACGCCCTTCTACCAGTCGGATTCGGTGGCACTGCCCTTCATCCGCGACAGGCTGGTGGCGACGATCGCCAAGATCCCGCCGGCGCCGCGGTTGCTGGCCACGATGGTCGCCGGCACGGTGATCGATCCGTTCAGGCGGGCTGGGCTTGCCGAAGCGCGATGGCCGGATCGCCTTGCCGAATGAGGCTCGATAGAAAAGATCCCTTCGCCCGCAGGAAGGCATGCAGGCGCTGCGGATAGTCCGGCGCCACGGCCTGCCTGATCGACGGACGGTCACTCAACGCACTGCGCCAAGCCTGGACAAGCGGCTTGCCGTCAAGAATACCGAAATCGCCGATCCGATCGAAGGCGTCGAGGTAGCGGAAGACCGGACCGTAAACGGCATCGACGAGGGAAAAGCGGCTGCCAGCGAACCATGGCCCGCTCCGCCCGGCGCCGCTCGGCAGTTCAGCCTCAACACGGTCGAACATCGCCGATAGCGCGCTGGCTTCGGCGAGGAAGCCGGCCTCGCTCGGCGCTGAATAGAACCGGCCGATGGTGTTGAGGATGGCTGAGCCATACTCGATCCAGGCACGGTGCCGGGCGCGTGCATAGGGGTCGGCGGGATGGAGGGGATTGGCCTGCGTTTCCTCGAGGAATTCGAGGATGACCGCGGATTCGAAGATTATCGTCTCGTCGCCATTTTGTCGTACGCGCAGCAATGGCACCTTGCCGAGCGGCGAGATCGCCTTGAACCAGTCCGGTTTGTCGGCAAGGTCGATGTCGATCCGCTCGAACGGCACGCCTTTCTCGGCCAGCGAAATCGCGGCGCGCTGGACATAGGGGCAGAGCGGATGGCTGACGAGAACAAGGGTGTCGGCGGGTTTCATAGGAATGTGCCTTTCGATATCGATGCAATTGCATTTATGTAGATGCATGTGCATTGAACGTCAAGCTTGATGCATCTGCATCTATCGCCTAGGGTGGGCCATGACCGAAAAAGCCAAGCCTTCGCCTGAAGCCATCAAGGCCTGGGCCCGCCTGATGCGGGTTTCGCGCCAACTGCTGGAACGGGCCGAAGACGCGCTGAAGGAGGGCGGCCTGCCGCCGCTCGCCTGGTACGATGTGCTGCACGAGCTTGCCGAGGCGGGCGAGGGTGGGTTGCGGCCGTTTCAACTGATCGAACGCACCCTGTTCGCGCAGTACAACATCTCGCGTCTATTGGCTCGGCTCGAGGCCGACGGGCTGGTCGAGAAACTGCCGGTGGCCGACGACGGCCGTGGCCATCACATCCGCATCACGCCCAAGGGACGGGAGACGCGCCGCCGCATGTGGGCGATCTATGGCAGGTCGATCGAGGAGTTGGTTGGCGCGAAGCTGTCGTCGGATGAGCTGAGCACGGTCTCGGCACTGCTGGGCCGCCTGCGTCATCTGCCTACCGGGGACTGAGCATGCGGACTGCGCGGCTGCGCGGACATCAGCGGATTTTTTCTTCTTTGCCCTTGCGCCGCTCACCGGATTGCGCAATATGCCGAACCGTAACGTACGGTACGGCAGGTCGAATTCACGCCCTGCCTTGTCCTTCCGAGGGAAGAGCGTGTTGCACAGCGTGCCCGACATCGACAACAGCGAGGCGCTGACGGAGCGGCAGCAGGCCGTCCTGGACGCGGCTTTGCGGCTGCTGGTTGAGGAGGGCGATCATCTGACCATGACCGCCGTGGCGCGTCGCGCGAGCTGCTCGAAGGAAACACTCTACAAATGGTTCGGCGATCGCGACGGACTCTTGACGGCGACCGTGCAGTGGCAGGCCTCGAAAGTGCGGGTGGCTTCGGTCGACGGCAAGGGGCTTGACCTTGCCTCGCTCACGGCGAGCCTGGAGCGCTTTGCCTCCGACTGGTTGAAGGTGATCTCCAGCGATACGTCGATCGCCCTAAATAGGGTGGCGGTCGGCCATGCCGGTTCGGGGAAGGACAATCTCGGCGCCGTCGTGCTGGAGAATGGGCGCTTTGCGCTGGCCAAGCGGCTGAAGCCCGTGCTGGAAGCCGGCCGGCAGGCCGAGCTCCTTGAATTCGGGGATGCCGAGATGGCCTTCCGTACCTTTTTCGGGCTGGTTGGCCGGGACGTGCAGATCCGCCTGCTGCTCGGCGACCGGCTGGAATTGACTGAAGCGACGATCGGCGGCGATGCCGTCCGCGCGACGCAGCAGTTTCTCGCTCTTTTCGGAGCAAAAACCGGGCCGCAAGGCCTCTGATCTTCAAAAACGGGAAGGAAGACAAAATGCGTGTCTATTACGATCGTGATGCCGATCTCAACCTGATCAAGGGCAAGAAGGTCGCCATCATCGGCTATGGCAGCCAGGGCAGGGCGCATGCGCTCAACCTCAAGGATTCCGGCGCCAAGGAGATCGCCATCGGTCTCAAGGCCGGCTCGGCGACCGCCAAGAAGGTCGAGGCCGACGGGCTCAAGGTGATGAGCGTCGCCGACGCCGCCAAATGGGCCGATCTGATGATGATGGCGACGCCCGACGAATTGCAGGCCGACATCTACAAGAACGAAATCGCGCCGAACATCCGCGACGGTGCCGCGATCGCCTTCGCGCACGGTCTCAACGTGCATTTCGGCCTCATCGAGCCGAAGTCGACCGTCGACGTCGTCATGATCGCGCCAAAGGGCCCGGGCCACACGGTGCGCGGCGAATACCAGAAGGGCGGCGGCGTGCCGTGCCTGGTCGCCGTCAACCAGGACGCCTCGGGCAACGCGCTCGATCTCGCGCTTTCCTACGCCTGCGGCGTTGGCGGCGGCCGTTCGGGCATCATCGAGACCAATTTCCGCGAGGAATGCGAGACCGACCTGTTCGGCGAGCAGGTCGTGCTGTGCGGCGGCCTGGTCGAACTGATCCGCGCCGGCTTCGAGACGCTGGTGGAAGCCGGCTATGCGCCGGAAATGGCCTATTTCGAGTGCCTTCACGAGGTCAAGCTGATCGTCGACCTGATCTATGAAGGCGGCATCGCCAACATGAACTACTCGATCTCGAACACCGCCGAGTGGGGCGAATATGTCTCGGGTCCGCGCATCATCACCGCCGAGACCAAGGCCGAGATGAAGCGCGTGCTGAAGGACATCCAGACTGGAAAGTTCACCTCGGAATGGATGCAGGAATACCGCGCCGGCATGTCCCGCTTCAAGGGCATCCGCCGCAACAACGACGGCCACCAGATCGAGGAAGTCGGCGCCAAGCTGCGCGCCATGATGCCGTGGATTTCCAAGAACAAGCTGGTCGACAAGGCCAAGAACTAATCTCCGTCTCACCGGACGTGATGTACGGGGGGCAAAATGCCCCCCGTAATCAGTAGGCTAGCCGCTGATGCGGCGACAATGATCGCATTTCGGGAGTCCACCGGTTCCAGAAACCACGTTCTTGAGTTCGATATTGTTGCCTTCCGTGCACTTCGTTTCATCGTGGTACACGTTGCGATCACTATTCGCCTTGGAGTGCCACGGGCTTTTCTTGGACATAATTTTCCTTTCCGCGACGCGTTGTCGACGCGGTTGTGAGTTGAGTTCAGTCGTGTAAAATGAGGGAGTCGAATTGGCTGACGGCGCTAACGCACCGTCAACCAACGCCGGCTAGACTGGGACAACTAAAGCCATAGGTTTCGCGGTCCTTGCCGCCTCCTTCCGGTTTTGGCTCTGTGATGCGGCCGCTGGCTAGGCATTCACCGCATCACACTCGATCTCGAAGGCGCCCCGCAACGCCGGGCGCCTTCGTATTATCTTTCATCGTCTGACAAATCTTCGTGTCGGTCCATTTCGCCTCCGAGGTCATCGGAGGTCGAAAGACCGACCCCGTCCACTTCATATCGACCATAGCCGATCCGCTTCAGCCGACCCTTGCGCGTTAGATAGCCAAGTGCGTTGTAGACTTCCTTGGGAGCGGCGCCGACGCGGTCTTCTACGTGCTGCCTCACTTCCGCAACTGTGAACTCTTCACGGTGTTTCATCAATGAGACGACACTGGAGAGGACGTCGCCGGCCTTCGGCGAATCTGGCGTGCCAACCACCTTCAAAAGCTCACGGGCCACGAGATCTCTTTGCGCTGCTGGGAGCGATCCAAGCAAGGTCTTGATAAGGGCAAGAGTCTGCTCGGCCTGCACAGTTTCCTGCGAGGCAGTTGACTTCGACGATGCGTTCGGAAAACGGGCAACGTTCGACATGACTAAAGTATGTCACAGCATACTCTCAGTGTCGAATCGCATCTCGGAGGGTGCGCTAACCTGGGGAAAAGTTCAACGATTTTTTCCGCATCCCCTAGCTGTTGATGTGGAAATCCTCAGAGCTACCAACTCTAGCTTGCAGCGGAGTCTGACTCGTAATATTTAGCGACCTCAATGGCCGGTTCGTATTGGGGTCGTTCGTTCCACCGAATCATTTAGCTTACGAAAGGGCGAAGGTTGCGAGCGCGGCTGGACATAATGCCAGCGATGATTCAGTACCACCCCTGCAGAGATGACCTCCGCGAGGCGCTTAATCTCGCCAAACGAAAACGGCGCCGCAATGCGACGCCGTTCTGGTGTGATCGGCTACAACTCAACTATAGGGCGACCAGCACTGCTGGCGCGGGCCGTTATAGGGTTGGAACGTGTTGTCGTAGGCGCGATACGAGCGGTAGCGGTTATAGCACCATTGCACATGCGCGTTCGACAACCGGCCGGCGCGATAATAGCGGCGCGGCGCCGGCGCATAGTAATCGTAGTTGTTGTAGTTGTTGTACATGCTGCCGAGGCCGAGCCCCAGGCCGAGACCGAGGACCGCGGCAGCGCCATCATCGTAGTAGCGTCCGCCACGATAATAATGACGGCCATGGCGCCAGCGCCAGTTGTCGCCGCGGTTCCAGTTGCCGCCACCGTTCCAGTGGCGGCCGCTCCAGTTGCCTCCGCCATTCCAGTGGCGGCCGTTCCAATTGCCTGACCGGCGCCATCTCCAATCGCCGCCGTTGTTTCCGCCAGCCCAGCCCTCGCGGACCGGGATGACCGTCGGCGCGGCGGTGCTGGCCGGGATCGACACATCCGGCTGCAGAATCGGCGCGGCAGCGGATGGCGCCGTGATGCCGGAGACAATACCGAGCGCTATCAGCCCGGATTTGACAGTGGAAGAAAAGAGCGCGTTCATTGCACTTCTCCAAGAGAACAGGCCCCACGCCTACCCTGGGAATGGGCTTACCGTGGACCTTTGCGTCTGAACGGCGGATGAACGGAAAGGTTCCGTCAACCATGGCGCGAAAGCCACCAGAACCAAGGGATCCCTGCTTGTGGTCCTGCGATCTTGTTTTCCGCCGCTCTTGCAGGCAAAGGTCAGCGCATGTCGCTGCGCCTTGCCACCTTCAATGTCGAGAACCTGATGAACAGGTTCGATTTTTCCGGCTTTCGCAACCAGCTCAACGAGGATCGCACGCTGGCGCTCTTCGATATCCAGAGCGAGGCCGAATACAAGATGCTGGAACAGGCGCGCGCCATCGCGCAATCCGACGACACGCGCCAGCTGACGGCGTTGGCGATTGCAGCCGCCCGTGCCGACATCATCTGCATGCAGGAGGTCGACAACATCGAAGCCTTGAAGGCCTTCGAGTACGGCTATCTGTTCAAGATGGTGGGGCAGGGCTACCGCCAGAAATACACCACGTCGGGCAATGATTCGCGCGGCATTGATGTCGCGGTGATGATGCGCAACGAGACCGCGCAGGGACAGCCGATCGAATTCGTGCGCATGACCAGCCACGCCTATGTCACCTACGAGCAGTTCGGGTTGCATACGCCCGAGCTGGCGGCCCTCGGCAACCAGCCCAATGAACGCATCTTCCGGCGCGACTGCCTGGAGGTCGACATCAAGGTGGGCGGCGCGCCGATGACGCTCTATCTCGTGCACTTCAAGTCCATGGGCTCTCCCCGCAACGGGCTCGACGGACGCGAGGCGACAATGCCGGTGCGCATCGCGGAGGCGCAGGCCGTGCGGCGCATCATCGAGGAGCGTTTCGGGGCGGAGCACGCGGCCGACAAGCGCTGGGCGATCTGCGGCGACATGAACGATTACCGCCAGCGGGTGAAGATCGCCGGCGATGAGGTCGACGGCTACCGTTTCGAGGTGGTCGACGAGAACCTGTCCTGCATCAATGTGCTGACGGCGGGCGGCTTCTGTGAAAATGTGGTCGAGCGGCGGCCGGAAATGAACCGCTGGACCTTCTATCACACACGCGGGCCGCAAGAGCGGCATCTGTGCCAGCTCGACTATATCCTGCTGTCGAAGGGGCTGGCGGCGAAGAACGCCACCGCAGTTCCCGACATCATCCGCAATGGCCAGCCCTGGCGCACGATCTTTCCCGCGGGCCAGGAAGTCGAGCGCTTCCCGCGCGCCGGCTGGGACCGGCCAAAGGCCTCGGACCACTGCCCGGTGGCGATCACGCTGGACATGGCCTGAGCCGACATGAGTTTTGATCTTCCGCGCAATGTCATCCTGCCGGTCGATGCCATCGATGTCCGTCTCGATCCCGGCCCGCATCCCTTCGCGGTGGAGAATGCCGCGGCGATTGCCGAGAACTGGCGGGGCGAGATCGAGGCCAATCCGGCGCTGTTCGACGGCATTGTGGTGCTGCTTTCCGAGCTTGCCTATCGCGACCGCAGCCTTATCGGCCGCTGCCATGCGGTCAATTACTCGACCTTCATGCTGTGGCGGAAGCGGCGCGAGAATTCCGGCGCCGAACACGCCTATGCCCATGCCGTGCTGGTGGCCGGGGACAACGCTCTGGTGGCGATCCGCATGGGACCGCGAACCGTCAGTGCCGGCCGGGTCTATTTCGCCGCCGGTTCGTTCGAGCCGATCGATTTCCGCGACGGTCTCGTCGATGTCGATTTCAACATGATGCGCGAGGTGCGCGAGGAGACCGGCATCGACCTGTCGGATGCCAGGCGTGGTGTGCGCTGGCACGCCCTGTCGACGGCAAGCGGCACCGTCATCTTCCGCCGCTATCACGTCGACGCGCCCGCCGATGAGATCGCGCGCCAAATCTTGGCCTTTGTCGCCACCGAAGCCGACCCGGAGATCGAGGGGCCGGTGATCATCCGCCATGCCGGCGACCTGCCGGACGGCCTGTCGCCGCACATGAAGCCGCTGATCGAGTGGCATTTCGCGCGCGCAGACTAATATCGATGCGTACCAGTTGTATCTGATAGCAGATTTTCTATACTGATAGCAGTGACATCATTGCAGATTGGAATGATATCGATGAGCGCCGTCACGATCCGCAATTTGCCAGAGGAGACGCTCCGCGCCTTGAAGGTGCGGGCTGCGCATCATGGCCGCAGCACTGAGGCCGAAATGCGTGAGATCCTGGAAACGGCCGTGCGGCCGGCCAATCGGGTCAAGCTCGGTTCGCTGCTCGCCGCCATCGGCCGCGAGGCCGGATTGTCGCAAGAGGATGTCGATACCTTGCAGCAGCTCCGCGACAAAACACCGGGCGAGCCGGTGCGGTTCGAATGATCCTCATGGACACCAGCGTCATGTCTGAGCCATGGAGACCTGCACCCGATCCTCGCGTCATCGCGTGGATCGACGTCCAGGCCGTCGAAACTCTATATCTTTCGGCCGTCACCGTGGCTGAGTTGCGTTTCGGGATCGCGGCCATGCCTTCCGGCAAGCGCCGCACGATCCTGCATGATCGTCTTGAGCAGGACGCGTTGCCGTTGTTTGCGGGCCGCATTCTGCCGTTCGACCTCGACGCGTCGCGCGCCTATGCCGATCTCATGGTACAGGCGAGAGCCGCAGGCAAGGCAATCGGCAACGCTGACGGTTATATCGCGGCGACCGCCGTAGCGCACGGTCTCACTCTCGCCACACGTGACACCGGTCCATTCGCGGCCGCCGGTTTGAACACCGTCAATCCGTGGGAAAGCGCGTCGTAGCCTTGCCTGCCACTGAAACCGTACGTCGGTGCCGCGACCATGTCGTGGAGCGGCCAGGCCCTATGATGTCTTGCTTGTGAGTGCCTTGCGGTCGTTGCGCGCGGCGACGAAGAACAGGATGAAGCCGATACCCAGCAACCCACCCATGGCCATTCCCATCGTCTGGCCAACGACCGCCTGGAAATCGGCGGTGACGCGATCGGGATTGGTCATGCCGTAGCGGGCGAGATACCACCAGATGCCTGCAAGGGCGGCCTCGATGATGATCATCACCAGGATCACGCGCGCCTTCTTGCTCATCAGCTGCTCCTCGACCAGATATGCCTTGGCATAACATCGCCAACACAGTGACGATAGGTTGGGCAAGGCGGAAACGTCGAAGGTTGTGTAAAACCGGCCCGGAGTGCCGGACGCCCTCGCAGCTTGCCCTTTTACTCGTGACGCAAGGCGTCGATCGGATCGAGCCTGGCGCCGCGCAGCGCCGGGAAGAAGCCGAACACCATGCCGATCAGCGCGGAGAAGCCGACGGCAAGCAGAATGACGGCCGGGCTAGGCGCGAAAGGTATGGTCAGCGTCACCGAGGCGAGGCCGGCCAGCGCCAGCCCAATCAGGATGCCGATGATGCCGCCAAGCAGCGACAGCACGGTCGCCTCGACCAGGAACTGGATGAGGATGTGCTTTTCATGCGCGCCGATGGCGAGCCTGATGCCGATCTCGCGCGTGCGTTCGGTGACCGACACCAGCATGATGTTCATGATGCCGATGCCGCCGACCAGCAGGCTGACACCGGCGACCGCGCCCAGCATGCCGGTCATCGTCGTGGTGGCGCTGGCCATGGCGTCGGCGATCTGGGTCATGTCGCGGATGGCGAAATCGCTCTCGCGGTCGGGCGTGATGCGGCGCGCATCGCGCAAGATGTCCTCGACGCGCGGCTGCAATTCGGTGGTCGGCGTGCGGTCGTCGGCGGCGATGTAGATGTTGTCGATGTCGCGATTGCCGGCGATGCGGCGCTGATAGGCGGCGAGGGGCATCAGCACGACATTGTCCTGGTCTTGGCCGAAGCCGGTGTAGCCTTTCGGCTCGAGCAGCCCGACGATCCTGCAGGAGGTGCGGTTGACGCGGATGATCTCGCCCTCGGGATCGCCTGCGCCGAAGAATTGCTGGCGCACCGTCTCGCCGATCAGGCACACACCGGTGCCGGAGCGGGTTTCGGAATCGCTGAACGGGCGGCCGGACACCAGTTTCCAGTCGCGTGCGTCGAGATAGGCGCTGTCGGTGCCGGTGACGCCAGAGGTCAGGCTCTCGGTGCCGAAGATGACGCGCACCTGCTTCTGCGCCGCCGGCGAGATGGCGCGCGCACCGGTGAGATGCGCAACCAGCGCCGCCAGATCCTTTTCCGCCAGCGGCCGCACCGCCTGGTCGAGCCCGCCCGGACCGCCGGGGCCGGCCGGGCGCCCGGCTCGGACGACCAGAAGATTGCTGCCGAGCTTGGAAATGTCGGACTTGACCTTTTGCGTAGTGCCGGAGCCGATGGTCAGCATGGCAATGACGGCGGCAACGCCGATGACGATGCCGAGCAAGGTCAGGAACGAGCGCAGCACGTTGCGGCGGATCGAGCGCAGCGAGAGGCGGACGGTTTCCCAGATCATGCCACCTCCATATTCATGGTGTCGGAGGCGACATGGCCGTCGAGGAAGCGGATGGTACGCTCGGCATATTCGGCGACATCGGCTTCGTGGGTGACCATGGTGACGGTCAGGCCAAGCTCTTTGTTCAGACGCGTCAGCAGCTCCATGATCTCATGCGTGCGTGCGGTGTCGAGATTGCCGGTCGGCTCGTCGGCGACGAGCAGCGTCGGCCTGGTGACGATGGCGCGTGCGATCGCCACGCGCTGCTGCTGGCCGCCGGAGAGTTCGGCCGGCGTGTGATGCTCGCGGCCGACAAGGCCGACCTCGGCCAGCGCCTGCATGGCGAGGTCGCGGCGCTCGCGGGCGGCGACACCACGATAGATCAGCGGCAGTTCCACATTTTCGGCCGCGGTGGTGCGTGCCAGCAGATTGTAGCCTTGGAAGACGAAGCCGACATAGAGGTTGCGCAGCATGGCGCGGCGGTTGCGGTCGAGCCGGCCGGCATCGACGCCCATGAAGGAATAGGTTCCGGCCGTAGGCGTGTCGAGGCAACCGATGATGTTCATCGCCGTCGACTTGCCGGAGCCCGATGGGCCCATGATGGCGACGAATTCACCGCGCCGGATGGCAAGGTCGACTCCGGCCAGCGCATGCACCTTGGCTTCGCCCTGGCCGTAGCTCTTCCAGACCTTGTCGAAGGTGATGAGGGGGGCGCCCGCGGCCACTGCCTCAGCTCCGCGACTGCGAAGCGGTGATGATCTGCGCGCCTTCCTCCAGGCCGGAGGTGATCTCGGTCAGTTCGCCATCGGTCGAACCGATCTTGACGTTGACCGGATGCGGGCGGCCGTTCTCCAGCACATAGAGCGTGCGGGAACCATCGGTCGGGGCCTTCGCCACCGGGCGCTGGCGATTGCCGCGGCCCATGCGGCCGGTGAACAGGTCGCTCAGGCTCCAGCCGCGCGCCGCTTGCTGCGCCGGGCGATAGCGGAAAGCGGACGAGGGCACGGTGAGCACGCCCTTGGCTTCCCTCGTGACCACAGAAACGGTGGCGGTCATGCCGGGCCGCAGCAGCAACTCGTTGTTGTCGACTTCGAGCCGCGCATTGTAGGCGACGACGCCGTCCGTCGTGACCGAGGCATAGGAGATGTCGCGGATTTTGGCATCGAACGGCCGCTCCGGGAAAGCGTCGACGGTGAAACGGGCATGCTGGCCCGACTTGACCGCGCCGATATCGGCTTCGTCGACCGCCGCCACCAGTTCCATGTTCCTCAAATCGGCGGCGATGATGAACAGCACCGGCGCCTGCAGCGAGGAAGCGACCGTCTGGCCGGGGTCGACCGAACGCGTCAGCACGATGCCGTCGATCGGCGCGTAGATGGTGCTGTTGGCAAGGTCGGTCTGCTGCGACTTGAGATCGGCATTGGCGATGGCGAGATTGGCCTCGGCGCTATCGAGTGCCGCCTTGGAACGGTCGCGCGTCGCCGTCGCCGCCTCGAGCGACTGGTCGGTTGCCATGCCACGCTTGGTCAGGGCCGCGGCGCGGACAAGCGCGCTCTCGTTCTCGGCGAGCGTCACCCTGGCGTCCTCCACATTGGCGGCCGCTCCCTTGGCGGACGCTTCGGCGCGTTCGATCTGGACCTGCAGCTTGGCGGTGTCGAGGGCCGCCAGCACGTCGCCCTTCTTCACCTGCTGGTTCTCGTTGACCGCGACCGAGCGTATGATGCCTGAGAGCTGGCTTGATATGTCGACCTGGGTGAGCGGCTGCAGCGTGCCTGTCGCCGACACCTGGACGGTGAGGTCGGCCTTGGCGGCCGGCACCGTGGTGTAGTCAATCCTGGTCGGCGTGCCCGCATACCATTGATAGAGGCCAAGGCCGGCGGCAAGCACGATGAGGGTCAGCAACGCATAGAGCCAGCCACGCCGGCGCGTCTTGCGCCGACCGGTCTGGTCGAGCCCAAGCGCCGTCTCGATGGCGGAATCCGATTCCGTCTTTGGCAGATTGACAATCTGGTCCACGTCGGACCCCTATGATGCGTAATGTCCCTGTCTGTGCACAGATCAGGCTTACCGGTTCGAATATCAAATTAAATTTCGCCCATGTTGGGATTGAGGCAGGGATGCAAACCCGGAATTACTTGCTTTATGATGTGTTTACGACCGAGCGACTGGCTGGCAACCCGCTGGCGGTGGTGTTGGATTGCAAAGGTCTGGACACGGCCGCGATGCAGGCCATCGCGCGCGAGTTCAACCTGTCCGAATCGGTTTTCGTGTTGCCGCCGGACAATCCCAAGCACCGCAACCGCATCCGCATCTTCACGCCCGACTATGAAATGCCATTCGCCGGCCATCCGACGGTGGGCTCGGCCATCGCGTTGGCCGAACTGGCGGGCGAGGGCGGCGCCGGCATCTTCGTGCTTGAAGAGAACATCGGCCCGGTGCGTTGCGCGGTCAGCACGCATGATGGCGCCACCTTCGCCGAGTTCGACCTGGCGAAACTGCCGGAGCCGCTGAAGCTGGAGGCCGATCCGGAGGCGATCGGCGCTGCCCTTGGCCTGGCGCCGCACGAGATCGGCTTCGAGAATCACCGCATCGCCTTCTGGTCGGCCGGCGTGCCCTATGTGACCGTTCCTGTCGCCAATCTCGAAGCGGCGGGCCGCATCCAGCTGGACAACCAGGCGTGGTCGGAACTGGCGCCGCGCAAGAGCGAATGGGCCTTCGCCAGCCCGTACGTCTATTGCCGCGAAACGGTGAACCACGAAAGCGCTTTCCATGTCCGCATGATCGTTCCCGGCACGCCTTCCTATGAGGACCCGGCGACCGGTTCGGCGGCGGCGGCCTTCGCCGGCCCCATCATGCATTTCGACGGCTCGACGGACGGGGTTTCGCAGCTATGGATCGAACAGGGACTGGAGATGGGCCGGCCGTCGCGCATCCGCCTCGAACTAACCGTGCAAGGCGGAAAACTGGCGTCCGCGCGCATTGGCGGGCATGCGATCAAGGTGGCGGAAGGCAAGCTTTTCGCCTGATTGGAGAGAGCCTCGGTCGATTTGTCGGGAAATGATTCCAGCAGGGCTGGACAGGACCGGTATCGGCGGCTATATGCCCGCCAACGCCGGTTTTTGCCGGCCGAGTGGGTGCGTAGCTCAGTTGGTAGAGCAGCTGACTCTTAATCAGCGGGTCCACAGTTCAATCCTGTGCGCACCCACCAAATTCCTAGAAGACTTGGTGGAAAGACCCTGAAGGCAAGAGGCGTTTGGCGCGTCTCGCACCGCAATGGCCGTTCACTGCGCCGCTTTGCCAATACTGGCCTTGAACTTGACCTTCATGGCGATCTGCCCGGTCACCGTCATCTGCGATCCCGCAGCGCCTCCCATGCTGCGATCCCTGGCGTTGACGTTCGTGGTCACGCTGGTTACTCGCACGTGTCGGCGACGTATCGAGCACCATGGCGCAACTGGCGGCAGCGACCTTGTAGAACGAACGCAGCGCGGCTTGCTGCTGTGTGGCGACATCCTCTTCGTCCTTGACAGGAAGGGTCATGGTCAGGCTGGACTGGACCTTGGCCAGCCCATCGTCGCCCGCGTGCCGGAAGCGGCCGTTCTCATCGACATACTGCGAAAAGCTGGCGCAGCAGTGCCGAAAAGCAGTGCAATGACAATTATCGCCTTCAAATACATCGCCTGATCTCCACATGAGATCTACTGATCTCACGTAACAATCAAAACGACGTTATTATTTTGGCTCAATCACGTTAAAAGTTTGACGGATTATTTCTCCGAAACCCCAGCCTCGGCAAAGCTTGCCATCGTCGCATGGCACTCCAGCGCCGAGCGGACGATGTTGACGGCCAGACACGCGCCGGAGCCTTCGCCGAGCCGCATGCCGAGATCGAGCAGCGGCGGCAGGGCGAGCGCTTCGAGGAGGCCGCGGTGACCCGATTCGGCTGAGACGTGGGCGGCGATCGTATGGGCAAGGCCGGTCGGGTGCAGCTTCGCCAGCGGCGCGGCGGCGGCGGTGCAGACGAAGCCGTCGAGCAGCACGGGTATGCCGAGATGGCGGGCGGCGAGCGTGGCGCCGAAGATGGCGGCGAGTTCGCGCCCGCCGAGCGCGGCAGCGATGCCCAGCGGATCGGCGAGGGCCGCGGCGTGGCGCTTCAGGCCGGCTTCGATGGCGACCACCTTGCGCTTCAGGCCGGCGTCGTCGACGCCGGTGCCGCGCCCGGTCCATTTTTCGGCGCCGCCGCCGAACAAGGCAGCCGAAATGGCGGCGGCGGGCGTGGTGTTGCCGATGCCCATTTCGCCAAAGCAGATTAGGTCGAGGTCTTTCGTCACGGCGTCATAGCCCGCCGAGACAGCGGCGAGGAAGGCCTTCTCATCCATTGCCGGCACTTGCGTGAAGTCACCGGTGGGATGGTCGAGATCAAGCGGGATGACGTCGAGTTCCGCGCCGGCGATGCGGGCGAGCTGGTTGATGGCGGCACCGCCGCCGGCAAAATTCGCCACCATCTGCACGGTGACTTCGGAGGGGTAGGCCGACACGCCCTGCGCGGTGACGCCGTGGTTGCCGGCGAAGACGAAGACTTTCACGCGGTCGAGCCTTGGCATGTCGCGGCCTTGCCAGCGCGCCAGCCAGGCGGCGATCGCTTCGAGTTTGCCGAGGCTGCCTTGCGGCTTGGTCAGCGTGTCCTGGCGGCGAGCGACGGCACTGGCGGCCACTTCGCTGCCGGCAGGCAGGTCGAGGCAGGCGGCGCGCAGTTCATCGAGGGATTTGAAGGGCATGGGGGCAATGTCTCCGGAAGGGAATCAGGTCAAGGGGGTCAGGAAAGGGCGACGGAAGCGACGAGAAGCACCGCGATTTCGCTCAACTGCTGCAAGGCGCCAACGGTGTCGCCGGTCTGGCCCTCGATCTGGTTGAGGCAAAGGGCGTGGAAGGCGGCAAAGAACAGGCCGAGCAGGATGAGCGCGGCAATGGCGCCGCCAAGCCCGAGCAGGAGCAGTGGTATCGCGCCGAGCACGGCTCCGGCTATTGCCGTTTCGAGCGAAACGGTGCCGGCGCCAGCCGACAGGCCGTCGGACCGCGCCGGTGGCAAGAGATGCATGAAGGCGCCGAGCACGCCACGCGAGGCTGCGTGCGCCGCCACGAGCGCAAACAGAGCCTGTGTGGGTTCCACCACTTGCGACAGCGCGCTCCAGCGGATCAGCAGCGACAGCGCCAGCGCCATGGCCCCATAAGCGCCGATGCGGCTGTCGCGCATGATCTCGAGCTTGCGGCCGCGCGACTTGCCGCCGCCGAAGCCGTCGGCAACGTCCGACGATCCATCCTCGTGCAGGCACCCCGTGGTAACCACGGTTGCAACAAGGGCAAGGGCAGCCGCCGGCCCAATGGCAAGGCCAAAGCGTTCCGCCGTGGCAAAAACGATGGCGCCGATCAGGCCGACGACAAGGCCGGCAATGGGGGCGGCCCAGATCGCGGCGGCGAGGTTGCGGCCGCGAAAATCAAACACGGGCAGCGGCAGGCGGGTGAAGAAGAGCAGGCAAAGCGCGATGTCGTCGAGGACTTGCCGGGGCGACAGGGTGATTTTCGGGAGCTTCATGACCCTAGCTCCTCGCAATCGCATGAAAGAAGGTGCCGCTGACATGGCCGCGCCGGTAGCCTGAGGCGCCGAGCGGATTGCCCTGGCCATCGGCAAGGTCAGCCAGCGGCTCGTCATTGCCGGTGGCCGTCATCTGCGCATAGTGGAATTCGTGACCCCGGATCAGCGCGCCCTGCGAACCCAGCGGGCAATCGGCACGCAGCCGAGCCTCGCGGTAGCCAAGATTCATCTTGCGCCTGGCGAAGCTGGTGGAATGGCCGAGCAGGCCGAGCATGCGATGCGTTTCGCCTGATGCATCCTCCATCGCTTCACCAAGCACCATGAAGCCACCGCATTCGCCATGGATCGGCTTTGTCGTGGCGAAACGTGCCATCCCCGCATGGAAATTCGCGGCGGCCGTGAGTTTGCCGGCATGAAGCTCGGGATAGCCGCCGGGCAGCCAGCAAACATCGCAATCCTCGTCCGGCGCTTCGTCGGCGAGCGGCGAGAACGGGACGATTTCCGCGCCGGCCTTGCGCCAATAAGCGGCGACATGCGGGTAGAGGAAGGTGAAGGCGGCATCCTCGGCAAGCGCGATGCGTTGACCGGGCGGCCGCAGCGCGTCGGCGAAGGAACCTGCTGCCGGGGCGAAGGGCGTTGCCAGGGCCATGACCGCGTCGAGGTCGAGCGACTTCTCCGCCGTGTCGGCGAGCCGGTCGAGATGCGCCATCAGGTCGTCATATTCGCCGGCCTGGACGAGGCCGAGATGGCGCTCGGGCAAATTGAGCGAGGGGTCGCGCAAAATAGCGCCGACGACGGGCAGGCCGATCGCCTCGATGGCGTCGCCGGACAGCTTCCGATGGCGCTCGCTGCCCAGCCGGTTGAGCACGACGCCGGCCATGCGCACATCCGGGTCGTACGTGGCAAAACCCTTGGCGACGGCCGCCGCCGTCGTCGACTGGCCTGACACGTCGAGCACCAGCAGCACCGGCAGACCGTAGAGCCGGGCCAGATCGGCAGCCGAACCGGTGCGGCCAGGCGAGGCCGGGATGCCGTCGAACAGGCCCATGGCGCTTTCGAGGATGACGAAATCGGTGTCGTCGGCCGCTTGTGCGGCGAGCGCATTGAGCAGCGGCGGCGACATCGCCCAGCTGTCGAGATTGACGCCGGACAGGCCGGTGGCGGCGGTGTGGAAGCCGGGGTCGATATAGTCGGGGCCGGACTTGGCGCCGCGCACTTTCAGGCCACGCCGGGTGAGTGCGCGCAGGATGCCGATGGTGACGCTGGTCTTGCCCGAACCAGAGCGCGGCGCGCCGATGATGATCGCCCGGGCCGTCATGCCCCGCCCGCCAGCGCCGCGCGCATGGCGACGATGCCGCCGACGACGATCAATGCCGGCGAGGCGAGCCCGGCCGCCGCCGCTGCCTCGGCAATGGTGGCGAGCGTGGCGACGACGGTCCTTTCCCGCGGCGTCGTCGCGGCGACGATCACGGCCGCCGGTGTCGATGGCGCCAGTCCGCCGTCGAGCAGGGCGGCTGCTATGAGAGGCAGATTGGCCATGCCCATATAGACGACGACCGGCTGGCCGGTGCGGGCGATCGCCGCCCAGTCGAGATCGTCATCGGTGCCGGCGGCGTGGCCGGTCGCCAGAATGACAGCCTTGTTGATGCCGCGCATGGTGGCGGGAATGCCGGTGGCGGCGAGCGCGCTGAGACCCGAGGTCAGGCCGGGCAGCACCCGGAAAGGGATGTTTTGACGCGCCAGCGCCAGCGCCTCTTCGCCGCCACGGCCGAAAATATAGGGATCGCCGCCCTTCAGCCTGATGACGCGGCGGCCTTCGCGCGCCAGTCGAACCAGCAGAGCGGTGATGTCATCCTGCTTCATCGAGGGCTTGCCGCCGCGTTTTCCCGCAAAGAAAAGCTCGGCATTTCCGGCAACAGCAACCACATCGGGCGAAACCAGCGCGTCGTAGACCAGCGCATCCGCCTCGGCCAGTGCCGCCAGCACCTCCAGCGTCAGGCAGCCGGGATCGCCGGGACCGGCGCCGGCCAGCCAGACATGCCCCGGCTCAAGCGGACGCGGCTTGAAGTTCAGCAGTGCGAGCGCCTGTTCGAGTGTGGCGTTTTCGCGGTTATTTCCAGTGCTGGCGCTCACAATCCGTCCCGTCCGCGAAAACGCCGCTGGTAGTGGGCGTCGTATAATGAACTCTCGCCGAAATCTTGTGCCGCCAGCGAGCGGCCGACGAAGATGATGGCCGTGCGCTCCATCGGATCGGCCGCCAGTTGTGCCTCGATGGATTCCAGCGTGCCGGTCATCACGCGCTGGTCCGGCCAGGAGGCGCGGAAGACGATCGCCACCGGGCAATCGCCGCCATAGTGCGGCGTCAGCTCGGCGACGACGCGGTCGATGGCGTGGATGGCAAGGTGGATGGCCAGCGTGGCGCCGGTGCGGCCGAAACCGGCCAGCGTTTCGCCCGGCGGCATTTTCGACGCGCGTCCGGAAACGCGGGTCAGCACCAGGCTTTGCGCGACTTCGGGGATGGTCAGCTCGCGGCGAAGTGCGGCGGCGGCGGCCGCGAAGGAAGGGACACCCGGCGTCAGCGTGTAGGGGATGTTATGCTTTTCCAACCGGCGGATCTGCTCGGCGACGGCACTCCACACCGACAGGTCGCCGGAATGCAGGCGGGCAACATCATGACCGGCCATGTGGGCGGCCACATATTCAGCCTCGATCTCGTCGAGCGACATCGGCGCGGTGTCGATCAGCTTCGTTCCCGGCGCGCAATGTTGCAGCAGTTCCGGCGCGACGATGGAGCCGGCGTGGAGGCAGACCGGGCAACTCGCCAGGAGCCTTGCGCCACGCAGCGTGATGAGGTCCGCCGCACCTGGGCCGGCGCCGATGAAATGGACGGTCATGGCGCGTCTCCGCTGATGGCGATGGCGCAGGTGACCGGACCGAGCACGGTGCGGGACCCAAGCAGCGTCGCGCCTTTGCCGGCGACGGCAAGGGCGGAGGCTTCCGAGACCGATGACGTGCCCGCCAGCTCCCGCGAGAGGCTGGAGCTGCTGAGCGTCCCCGGCGAGGCGGCCTGAAGGGCTGCGTCGTCGACGATAATGACGGGAAGGTTCAGCTTGCGACCGGCGGCGGCGATGGCGTCTTCATCCTTCTTGAGCGCCGCGGTGGCCAGTGCCGAAAGAGCTGTCATCGCGAGGCCATGCGTTTCGAGTGCGGTTTCTATGGCCGCGAGCACGTCCTCGACGGTGACGCCCCTTCGGCTGCCGATGCCCGCGACCATCATGGCTTCACCCAGCTCCATTGCGTGACGGGCATGGCCGGCCGCCATGCCTGCATGGAGCCGACCGGCGAAGCGCGGGAGATGCCGATGCGGGTGAGGTCGCCGCCGCGCTTTGTGTGCTGGGCGAGGAGCAGGGCTTCCATTTCCAACGTCACCGCGTTGGCGACAAGACGGCCGCCGGCGCGCAAGGCTCTGATGGCGGCATTCATGACGCCGGCGTCGCTGCCGCCGCCGCCGATGAAGATGGCATCAGGTGTCTCCAGTCTGGCCAGGGCCTTGGGCGCGCTGCCTTCCACAATGACGAGGCCGGGAACGCCGCAGGCAACGGCGTTGTGGCCGATGCGGGCGGCGCGAGCCGGGTCGGCCTCGATGGCGATGGCGCGCAGCGAAGGGTGGGCGAGCATCCATTCGATGCCAATCGAGCCCGAGCCGGCGCCGACATCCCACAGCAATTCGCCCCGCCTCGGCGCCAGCGCCGACAGGGTGATAGCGCGGATTTCGCGCTTGGTGATCTGGCCGTCATGCTCAAACAGATGGTCGGCGAGGCCTGCCGTGAGCGACAGCACGCGCGCCTGCGGGGCCGAATCAATTTCGATGGCCAGGACATTGAGCGGATTGATGTTTTCGAGGTCGAAAGCATCGGCGCGAGCCGAGCGCAATGTCTCCTTCGGCCCGCCCAACGCTTCCAGCACCGTCAGCCGCGAAGTGCCGAAGTCGAGTTCGGCGAGCAGGCGGGCAACCGCCGCCGGAGCGAAGCCATCGGATGTCAGCGCCAGGATGCGGGCGTTGGGCTGCAGCAGTGGGCGGATCAGGTCGATCGGGTGGCCGTGCAGTGAGACGGTCTCGATATCCTGTAGCGCCCAGCCAAGCCGCGCCGCGGCCAGCGACAACGCCGACGGCGCTGGTATGACGTGCATCTCGCGCGGCTTGACCTTGCGGGCGAGGGTGGCGCCGACCCCGTGGAAGAACGGGTCGCCGGAGGCGAGCACGCAGACGTTCCTACCGGCAAGCGCCAGGACGTCGGCCATCCCGGCATCGAAAGGAACCGGCCAGGGACGCGGCTTGCCCTTGGCGAAGGAAGCGACGAGCGCCAGGTGCCGCTTGCCGCCGAAGATGAACTCCGCCTCGGCGATCCGCCGCTTGGCCTCGTCGCCGAGACCCGCTAAACCGTCCTCACCGATGCCGATGATTGTGAGCCATCTCGGGTTGGGCTTGGCGGCGCGCGGACCCTCAGCAGGCATGATGACCCACCGCATTCTGATCCTTGGCGGCACCACCGAAGCCCGGCAACTGGCCGGAAGACTGGCGGCGCGCGCCCATTGCTCGGTCACGCTGTCGCTGGCCGGCCGTACGGAAAACCCCGTCGCGCAGGGCGTACCCGTGCGAAGTGGAGGGTTCGGCGGTGCCGACGGTTTGGTCGCTTATCTCAGGGAGACAGGCACTGGTCTGCTGATCGACGCCACGCATCCCTACGCGGCGCGTATCTCCGCCAATGCCGCGCAAGCGGCACGCGCCACTGGCGTGCCGATCCTTGCCTTGCGGCGTCCGGGCTGGGATGTCGTCCAGGGCGACCGCTGGCTTGAGGTGGACAGCGTTGCCGGGGCGGCACGGGCGCTTGGACCGGCGCCACGCCGTGTATTTCTGGCGCTTGGCCGGCAGGAGGTCACCGCCTTCGAGGCCGCACCCCAGCACCACTACCTCATCCGCAGTGTCGATCCGGTCGAGCCGAAGCTGGTTGTGCCCGATGCCGACTATCTGCTGGCGCGCGGGCCGTTTGGCGAGACCGACGAGCGCGTGCTGCTCGAAAAGCATCGCATCGATGTCGTGGTGTCGAAGAACAGCGGCGGCACGGCGACATACGGGAAGATTGCCGCGGCGCGAACGCTCGGCATCGAGGTGATCATGGTGCGCAGGCCCGTCCTGCCGGATGTGCCCTCGGCTGACACAGTCGAAGCGCTGGCCGCGATGGTCCGTCATTTCGTCGAGCCCGATGCCGAGCGCGGCGTGTAGACCAGCGCCGGCTTTTCGCCGCGCCTGATGATCCGGGTCTCCGGCGAGCCGATGATGATGCAGGTCGCCATGTCGGCCTTTTCTGCGTCGACATCGGCCAGCAGATAGACCTCGATGCGCTCGTCGGGCCGGCCGGCGGCGCGGCCGAAGATCACCGGCGTCGTGCCGGGCAGGATGGCGGCCAGGCATTCGAAGGCGCGGCCAAGCTGCCAGGGACGCGCCTTGCTGATCGGATTGTAGAGCGCGATGACGAAGCCGGCGCCGGCCGCCGCCAGAAGACGCAGTTCGATCAGATCCCAAGGCTTTAGATTGTCGGACAGCGAGATAGCGCAGAAGTCGTGGCCAAGCGGCGCGCCGATGCGTGCGGCGACCGCGAGCATGGCGGTGACGCCGGGCACGACGGCGACATCGACCGTGCGCCATTCGGCTGGGCCGGCCTCGATGGCCTCGCAGACCGCTGCGGCCATGGCGAAGACGCCGGGATCGCCGCCCGACACCACGGCGACGTCGTGACCCTCGGCGGCCTTGGTCAAGGCATCCTTGGAGCGGGCGAGTTCCTCGCGGTTGTCGGAAGCGACACGGGTCTGGTCCGGGCGCAGGTCGAGCCGGTCGAGATATGGCTTGTAGCCGTAGAAGAATTTTGCCTCGACGATAGCGCGGCTGGCTTGCGGCGTGACCTGGTCGGCATTGCCGGGCCCAAGGCCGATGACGGTGAGACGGCCGCTCATATCTGGGCTCCAGCCGCGCCCGGTCGACCGGACCAGCCGGCAACCAGCACGATGGCGAAGTAGGGCGCCTTGTCGTCCGGCTTGTCGGCAAGTTTCATCGAGACGCTGCCGGCCATCGTGCCGCGCTCGACATAGACGGCGCGCGTCAGCCTGCCGGTCGCCTCAAGCGCGCGCCTGATCTTGGGTAGGTTGCGGCCGACCTTCATGATGACGGCGGCGTCGGTGTCGGCGAGGCGGCGCGTCAGCTCGAACTCGCTCATCGTGCCGGGCAGCACGGTCAGCACGTCGTCGCCCTGGACGATCGGCACACCGGTCTGCGACCAGCAGCCGGACATGGCGGTGATGCCGGGGATGACCTCGGTGGGGAAACGATGGGCAAGGCGGACATGCAGGTGCATGTAGGAGCCGTAGAACAGGGGATCGCCTTCGGACAGCACGGCAACCATCCTGCCGGCGTCGAGGTGCTCGGCGACCTGTTCCGCCGACCCCTCGTAGAAACCCGTGATCTGCGACCGATAATCGTCGTGATCTTTGTCGATCTCGGTGGTCACGGGATAGAGCAGCGGCAGTTCCAGCATGTCGGGCCGGAAGCGCGCCTCAACGATGGCGCGCGCATTGCTGTTGTTGCCGCGTTTGGCGAAATACGCCACGACATCGGCCTCGGCCAGCACCCGCGCGGCCTTCAGCGTCAACAATTCTGGGTCGCCGGGACCGGTGCCGACACCAACGAGACGGCCTTTGGGGAGCGCGTTCACAGACCCGGCCTCGCCAGTGAATTGAGCGCGGCGGCGGTCATGGCGCTGCCTCCAAGCCTGCCGCGCACGATGGCATAGGGCACGCCATAGGAATTCTCGGCCAGTGCGTCCTTGGATTCGGCAGCGCCGACGAAGCCGACCGGCATGCCGATAATGGCCGCCGGCTTCGGCGCGCCATCGCGCAACTTCTCCAGGAGATAAAAGAGGGCGGTCGGTGCGTTGCCGATGGCGACCACCGAACCGGCGATGCGCTCGCCCCAGAGGTCGATGGCGGCCGCCGAGCGGGTATTGCCGATCTGCCTCGCGATGTCGTGCGTGCGCGGGTCGCGCAAGGTGCAGATCACCTCATTGCCGGCCGGCAGCCGGGCGCGGGTGACGCCATGCGAGACCATTTCGGCGTCGCAGAAGATCGGCGCGCCGGCGGCAAGGGCTTTGCGCGCGGCGCTGACGAAGTCGGGGGAGAAAACGAAATGACTTGCTGCCTCGACCTGGCCGCAGGCATGGATCATGCGGATGGCGACATCGGCCTCGGCCTCGGAAAAGCGCGAGAGATCGGCCTCGGCGCGGATGATGGCGAAGGAGCGCTCGTAGATCGCCGTGCCGTCGTGGATATAGTCGTAGGCGGCCATGCTCATTCCTGTTGGTACATTTCGGCGATTGCTGCCGTGCCAAGCCTTGTCAGGCAAGCGGCGGCGGTTTCGCCCTGATGTCGTGCGCCGCGGATCATCGCCGCGACGCGGCTGAAGCCGCGCGCGGCGTCATAACCCGGCCTGTAGCCGGCAGGAAGGGCCTTTGCCGTCGCGTTCACGACAAGTCCGGCTCCATTTTCGCCGCCGACAATTGTGAGCGCTGCCGGGCCGGGATGCGCACAGCCCTTGGCGCAGCCGGAGACGTGCAGCGTGAAATCGAGGATGTCGGCGTTTTCGGTGGCGATCGCCTCGGCGATGTCGCGGGTCGCGATCCGGCCGGAGGCGCAGGCCGGGGCGCCGGGGCAAGCCGCGATGCGCGTGCGCGGGTCGGTGGGAGAGGTGACGAAGCCGAGGGTGGCGGCGGTATCTTGAAGGGATTGATTGGCTTCCGCCGGTTGACCGAGGAAAAGCAAGGCGCGGCCGGGGGCGAGGCGGATTTCTGACGTACCGAGGGCAAGAGCTTTTTGCGCGAGGCCGATGATCTTGTCCGCCGGCATGCTGCCGTAGGGGAGGCCGATGCCGAAGGCGAAAATGTCGCCGGCTAAGGAGAAAAGGCCGATAGGCTTGCGCGAGGCGCCCCCCTCTGTCCTGCCGGACATCTCCCCCTCTAGGGGGGAGATTGCGCTGTTGTCGCTGTGTTCGCCAATCTTCGACGTTGAAAGGGGAATGCCGGCGCTCAAGCTGCCGATCTCCCCCCGCGTGGGGGAGATGTCCGGCAGGACAGAGAGGGGCGCCGTAGAGTGCCAACCTGTGAGAGACGCCAACTGCCGCTCCGACAAATCCCGTGTGTGTGCGTCCGGACCTTTCTCAGCGACCATCCGAAGCGCCGCGACAGCAATGTCGCGCGCTGCACCTTCGCCAGCCGTCGCAAGTCGCTTCTCACTTTGGCGGTCACCGGCAACTGATATGGCCCAAAGGGTGCCAGCGCTGACCCCAACCGCCTTCAGCCTGACATCGGCCGTCACCCCATCCAGCGTCAGTTGCCCGCCGCCGTCGACGATCACCGAAACCTTCGGCCCGAGCCTTGTTGCCAGCCCGGCTTCTTCAACAGCTACCCGAATGCGCTCAGCCATCGGCCGGGGATCCGCAATCTCGTGTGGGTCGATACCCGCCAGCGGGCCGGTCTCGACCGGTACGCCGGTGCGCACCGCGATGCCCAGCGCATCGACCTCCGCCGCCAGCAACGCGGCACTTTCCGTTGTCAGCCCACGTATCTGCAAGCTCCCACGCGCTGTCACTTCCATGATGCCGTTGCCATGCCGCAACGCGGATTCGCCCAGCCCGATCAAAAGCTTCGGCGACAATCCTCCGGAAGATGGGCCTCCGGCGACCGGGTTGAGCCGCACCAGCAGGCCGTCGCCTGTCTGCATCGGCGCCGACAAAGCAGGGCAGGCGCCACGGCGCGAGAAGGCGTTCATGCCGCGACCCCGAGCGCGTTGGCCTCGGCGATCAGCGCGGCGAGATCGTCGTCGATGGAATTGCGCAAGGGATGCCAGAGGCCACGCCGGCGCGCCGACAAGAAGCGCTCGGCAATGACTTTGGCGGCTGCGGGATTTTCGCGCAGGATGAAGGCGCGGACGTCCGCGTCGCCAAGATAGGCATCGTGCACAGCCTCGATCAGCGAGCCTGAAATGGCATGGGTGGTCTCGGCGAAGCCGACCAGCCGGTCGACGGTTTCGGCGAATTCCGAGGCGCCGCGCGGACCGTGGCGCATCTGGCCCGATATGAAACGTGAATTGACCGCACGGGCGCGCACCACGCGTGACACCGCTTCGCCGACCGATCGCGGTTTCGGCTTTTGCGGATCGGTCGTATCGAGCACGATGACATCGGCGTTCCTGCCAAGTGTGGCCAAGGCGGCCGAGAAGCCGCCGACGAAAGCGACGTCGGCGGAGCCTTCGAGAATGTCGCGGCCGGGGTCGTCGCCGGTGTGGACGAGAAGATCGGCCTCGGCGATGCGGTCTTCAAACGCTCCAGGTGCCGAGACGCCTTCGCCGCCGGCACCGCCATAGGCATGCGAGGTCGCGTCGAGATAGGCGCGGCCGATCTCTTCGCGCGCCGTCCAGTCGCCGCTCGACAGCATGTCCTCGACGCCGGCGCCGTACGTGCCGGGCGAAGTGCCGAAGATACGTGGGCTGACCTTGCCGTCGGCGCGGGTTTTGGCGGCGAGCGGGTTTTCCGAATCGTCCTCGTCGCGCGCGGCAACGGCCTTGGCGGCGGCGTCGATCAGCGCGATCTGGGTCGGGAACATGTCGCGGAACAGACCTGATATACGCCAGGTGACGTCGACACGTGGGCGGCCGAGCGCCGCCGGGGGCAATACCTCGATGCTGGTGATGCGGCCGGTGGCAGTGTCCCATTGCGGCCGGCAGCCCATCAAGGCCAGTCCCTGCGCGACTTCCTCGCCGCCGGTGCGCAGCGAGGCCGAACCCCAGAGATCGATCACCAGCGAACGCGGCCAGTCGCCATGCGACTGCGTGTAGCCGCGCACCACTTCTTCCGCCCCGGCTTTGCCAAGATCATAGGCGGTCGGCGTCGGCATGGTGCGCGGATCCGAGGTGAACAGGTTGCGGCCAGTGGGCAAAACATCGGAACGACCACGCGCGGGTGCGCCGGCCGGGCCCGCCTTGACGTGACGGCCATCGAGCGCGGCGAGCAGGGAGGCCTTCTCGGTGTCCGCGCTTTGCCGGCGCCTGGAGTCTGGTTCGTCGTTTGGAACGCGGCCGTAGATGTGCAGCCCATCCTTGATGGCGAAATCCTTGAGGTCGCAGAGCCAGGCGTCGATGCGGCGCAGCGCTTCGTCGGGCGCGTCGGTCTTGGCGACGCCGGCTTCCGAGGCAAGGCCGGTCTTTTGCGCGGTTTCGACAATCAGCCTGGCGAGCCGGTCGCGGCGACGGCGGTCGAGCCCGTCGGCCTGGGCGTATTCGTCGACCAGCCGCTCGAGCTTGTGCTGGTCCTCGTCCAGCCCGGCGCCTGCCAGCGGCGGCGGCAAATGGCCAAGCGTGACGGCGGCAATGCGCCGTTTGGCCTGCGCTGCTTCGCCTGGGTTGGAAACGATGAACGGATAGATGACGGGTAATGCGCCGGTGACGATCTCGGGAAAGCAGGTTTGCGACAGCGCGACGGTTTTGCCGGGCAGCCATTCCAGCGTGCCGTGGGCGCCGACATGGACGAGAGCGTGGACGCCGAGCGATTTGCGCAGCCACAGGCCAAAGGCGATCAGGGCATGGCGCGGGGGGAGGGTCGGGTCGTGATAGTCGGCGCGGCGATCGGCCGAGCGGCCCCGGTCGGGGGCGAGGGCCACGGTGACATTGCCGAAATGCGCGGCGCGGAAGGGGAAGTGGTGTTTGCCTGATAGCGAAGGTGTGTGCGAGCGAAGACCTGTCTCATTTTCCGCTCTGCCCCACGCAGCCTTTACCGCAGCAATCGCCGATGTCGGCAACTCTTTCGAGAAGTCGAGATAGTCATTCAACCCCAGCCCATCACTGCCCCGCTCCAGCAAATCCAGCAATTCACGCGGCGTTTGCGGAATCCCGTCAATGGCATAGCCCTGTTCGCTCAAGTCGTGCAGCATGGCCAGCACGCTGGACGGCACGTCCAGCCCGACCGCATAGCCTGTGCGGCCGGGGGCACCGGGATAATCGGGAATGAGGATCGCGAGCTTGCGCTCCTCCCGCTTCGTTTCGCGCAGCCGGATGAAAGCCGCGACTCGACCCGCCACTTGCTCCACCCGATCCAGTTCCGGCCGGTTCGCCAACGCACGATGGCCAAGCGCCGGATCGATATCGCTCTCGGCCTTGAAGGAAATGGCGCCGGCGAGGATGCGGCCGTCGAGTTCGGGCAGCACGACATGCATGGCAAGGTCGGCGGGCGCCAGGCCGCGCTGGTTGTTTTCCCAGATGTCACGGCGCGTGGTGGCGACGATGACCTGGAAGACGGGCGCGCCGGCGCGGTCGAACAGGGTTTCGACGCCGGGCTCGGCGCCGGAAGCGAACGCGGTCGCGGTGACGATCGCGGCGGGTTTCAGCGATGCGATGGCATTTTCGACGAACGCCAGCGACACCGGATCCTTCAGACTGGAAACGAAGATCGGGACCGGTGCCAATCCCCTGGAGCGCAAAGCCTCGGCCAGCGCATCGATCGGGGCGACATCGGCGGCAAGCAGCATCGATCGGTAGAAGAGAATCGGGATAATGGGAGTGCCGCTATTGGAACCGGCCGGCTCCTCCGCGACCCCCAATCCAGCCTGATAGTAACCGGCCTTCGGCACCCTGACCGGGTTGGCGACGGGCGCATCCTGTCCAGCCAAGCCTGCCAGCCTGTGCACCAGCGCGCCCATATTGGCCGGGCCGCCCTCGTGGAAATAGCCGAGCAGGCCGTCCAGTTCGGCGCGCCGCAGCGTCGAGGCTTCGACCAGCCTAAGATCCTCGTCGTGGCTTTCGCCGGGAAGCAGCGCCAGTTTGATGCCGCGTTCGCGGGCAATCACCGCCAGTTGGTCGCAGCCATAGCGCCACCAGTCGTAGCCGCCGAGGATGCGCACCAGGATGATTTTGGCGTGGCGGGCGACGCTGTCTATCCAGAGGTCGACGGACATGGGATGGCGCAGGTCGCGCAGTGCGGCCAAGCGCATAGAGGGCAGGCGACCGGCATCGGCCTTCCACGCCGCAGCCAGTCCGGCGAGATCGCTGTCGGTGAAGGACAGGGCCACGATATCCGCTGGCGTCTGCCTGAGATCGACAGGCTCGGCGAGGTCGTCGAGCGAGGCGGAGGTCGTGGTGAGGATGTGCATCGTGGCCCGGGCCTGAAAATCAGCCGGCGAGGATACGTTCGATCGCCGGGCGGTTCAGCCCCTTGAGGCCAATAACGACGAGCCGCGAGCGGCGGTCGTCCCCAGCGGTCCAGGCGCGGTCATAGTAATGATTGACGCGCGGGCCGACGGCTTGCAGCAGGAGCCGCATAGGTTTGCCGCCGACCTCGACGAAGCCTTTCACGCGCAGCACGTTTTCCTGTTCGGCGGCCGCGGCGACGCGCTTTGCCAGCTCGTCGGGATTGGCGATCGAGGGAATGTCGACGATGAACGTGTCGAAGTCGTCATGCTCGTGATCGAATGCGCCGTCATGGTGGGACTTGCGGTTCTCGATGTCGTCCTCGACGGCGAGACCGAGCCCGAGCAGCACCGAGGGATCGACCTTGCCATGAGACGTCGGCACGATCTTCACGGCGCGGGCGGAGTGTTCGTTGACGATGGCCTTGGCGCGAGCCGAGCCGGCGGCGTCCATCAGGTCGCTCTTCGACAGGATGATTAGGTCGGCGCAGGCGATCTGGTCCTCGAACACTTCCTCGACCGGATCGTCATGGTCGAGGCTCTGGTCCTGCGCGCGCTGCGCCTGCAGGGCGTCCATGTCATTGGCGACGCGGCCTTCCGCCAGTGCGGGACCGTCGACCACGGCGATGACGCCATCGACCGTTACGCGGCTCTTCACCGTCGGCCACTGGAAAGCCTGGACCAGCGGTTTGGGCAGAGCGAGGCCCGAGGTTTCGATCAGGATATGGTCGACCTTCGGCGTCAGCGACAGGATCTTGTCGAGCGCCGGCACAAAATCGTCGGCCACGGTGCAGCAGATGCAGCCATTGGCCAGTTCGACGATGTTTTCCTCTGGGCAGGTGTCGATGCCGCATCCCTTGAGGATCTCGCCGTCGATGCCGATGTCGCCGAACTCGTTGACGATGATGGCGATCCGCTTGCCGCCGGCGTTTTCCAGGAGATGGCGGACCAGCGTCGTCTTGCCGGCGCCGAGGAAGCCGGTGACGACGGTGCAGGGAACGCGGGACAGAGATGTTGTCATGATCAATCTTTCAGCATGTCGAGGGGAGGGATGCGGGCAACGAGGCCGCGCTTGAGGCTATCGGGTCTGCCTCGCCAGGGAATGAGGCCGTCGTTCGAGGTGGCGAAGAGTTTCGCGCCGGTGACGAGATCGGCGCCGCTGGTCGTGGTTAGATCGCCGAACACATAGCTCCAGCAGCCGTCGCGCAGGACCGCGGCGCTCAGCCGGCGCTTGCAATTGCCGAGGCATTCGACCGTGCGGATGCGAATCTTCTCGCCCGAGGCGGCTTGGCGCGTATCTTCGGCCAAAAGTTCGCCGGCCCGGGGATGGGCATCGGAGCCGGTCTCGTCGCGACAGGAAGCGCAGACGATGACCGTGATGCCGGCCAGGGGATGATCCCCGCCGGACGAAATGTCGGTTGTTTCAGCCGAAAAACTGCTGTCGCGATCCACATCAGGCTCCTTGCCCGGAAAACCCGCCAGGCGATCGGATTCTTGCATTCCAGACGGCAGGTCTCCTGGCTCGCGGGTCATCGCCTTGGGTAGCCGCCTTCCCGGGACAATCCCAGTGGCTTTCGGCCTTGGCTCTTCGCTCACAGTTGCGGGGACAGCCGCGGATTTGGGATCTTCAATCCCGCACCGCATTCCCTCTTGGCTCCTCCCTTTGCCGAGAGGAGACCGTCTGGATGGGATTTAGGCTCTTGCGGGCAGCGGTGTCAACGCGAGCTTACGACACCGCGATGTCGGACAGCGCCGGGCCGAGGTCGCCGGCAGGTGTTATTTCCATGCGCTCGAGGCCAAGCCAGCCCTGCATCTGCTTCAATTCCTCGAAGAGCTGGGCTGCGGTTTCGGGCGGTGCGCCGGGCTCGGCGTAGGCGGCATGGACGCGCAGGACACTGGCCGGCCGGTCAGCCTTGAGGTCGACGCGCGCCACGATCCTGTCGCCGAGCAGGAAAGGCAGGACATAGTAGCCGTATTGGCGCTTGTCGGCCGGCGTGTAGATTTCGATGCGGTAATGGAAGTCGAACAGCCGCTCCGAGCGCGAACGCTCGAAGACGACCGGATCGAACGGCGCCAGCAGAGCGCGGGCCTCGATCTTGCGCGGGATACGGGCGCCCTTGTGAAGGTAAGCCGGCTTGTCCCAGCCCTCGACACGGACCGGCAGCAAGTCGCCGAGCTCGACCAGTTCCTCCAGCCGGCCTTTCATGTCGGCCGGCGAGAGTCGAAAATAATCGCGCAGGTCGCCTGATGTCGCCACGCCATGGGCACGGGCGGAAATGCGCAGCAATTCGCGGTGCGCGTCCTCAGGCGTCGGTACCGGCAGATCGAGGATCGCCTGCGGCAGCACGCGCTCCGGCAGGTCGTAAAAGCGCTCGAAGCCGCGCCGGTGCGCGGTGGTGATGCGCCCGGCCCAGAACAGCCATTCGAAGGCGTGCTTGGCATGGCTCCAACCCCACCAGCCACCGGAGCCTTTCTGGCCTTCGAGCGCCGAAGCGGCGATCGGCCCGCGCGCGACGACCTCGCGGTAGATCTCTTCTATATAGGCGGCGTGCTCGCGGCCCCATTTGGCCAGCCCCAGATACATTTCATCGCCTTGCTCAGCGCGCTGCATGCGCCAGCGCATCAGTGGGTAGGTCTCGACCGGCAGGAACGAGGCTTCATGCGCCCAATATTCGAAGACGGTGCGCTTGCGCGTTACGGCGGCGTTGTCGAGCAAAGCGAGGGGATAGGGGCCGAGACGCGAATAGAGCGGCATGTAATGAGCGCGCACCACCGCACTGACGGAATCGATCTGCAACAGGCCGGTGCGGGACAGAACGCGGGCGAAATGGCGGCGGTCCGGCGTGCCGGCGGGGCGGGGATCGAGAAATCCCTGGGCGGCGAGGGCGATGCGCCGGGCGGCGGCAAGCGAGATCTTTTCCTTCATGCGTATGCGTCCCTGATGGACCTGTCTGGCGTCATTGCCCGGCGTGATTCCCGTCCATGCTAGCAGGGTTTTGGCGGCAACCCTGTCAGGAGAGAAAAGTGGAGTTAAAAGCGAAGGAAATCAAACAGGAGCGGATGGGACCAGTTTCTCCCGGAATGCCGTCCAGCTCGGTGTTTTGAACAAGGTTTGACTTGCTTCGCTGGAAGTGCTGCGCTAACCCTCGCCGCGTTGCAGCATAGGCCCCTTAAAACGGTTCAGCGGTTAATCTGTCACGCTTCCGCATTAAGGTTCGGTGCTGTAGTCAAAATGGATTGGCGCCAACGGAAAGCCGCTGCATGAACGCACTTCTCAGTTCGTACCTGCCCATCGTCCTGTTTATCGGCGTGGCACTGGTCGTCGGCCTGGCGCTGCTGGCGGCTCCGTTCCTGGTGGCGTATCGCAACCCCGATCCCGAAAAGCTTTCCGCCTACGAGTGCGGTTTCAACTCGTTCGACGATGCCCGCATGAAATTCGACATCCGCTTCTACCTGGTGTCGATCCTGTTCATTATATTCGACCTGGAAGTTGCCTTCCTCTTCCCCTGGGCAGTGTCCTTCTCGAAGATCGGCATGCTCGGTTTCTGGTCAATGATGGTGTTTTTGGCAGTGCTGACCATCGGCTTTGCCTATGAATGGAAAAAAGGAGCGCTGGAATGGGATTGAACGACAGTTCAGGCACCCTCGTCGCGCCGAAGCCCAAAGGTATTATCGACCCCAACACCGGCAGGCCGGTAGGGGAGGACGATCCCTTCTTCCTCGAAATCAACAATGAGCTTGCCGACAAGGGTTTTCTGGTCACCTCGACCGAGGCGCTGATCACCTGGGCGCGCAGCGGCTCGCTGATGTTCATGACCTTCGGTCTGGCTTGCTGCGCGGTCGAGATGATCCACACCTCGATGCCGCGCTACGATTCGGAGCGGTTCGGTGTCGCGCCGCGCGCGTCTCCGCGCCAGTCCGACATCATGATCGTCGCCGGCACGCTGACCAACAAGATGGCGCCGGCGCTACGCAAGGTCTACGACCAGATGCCGGAGCCGCGCTACGTCATCTCGATGGGCTCGTGCGCCAATGGCGGCGGCTACTATCACTATTCCTATTCGGTGGTACGCGGCTGCGACCGCGTCGTGCCGGTCGACATCTATGTGCCCGGCTGCCCGCCGAGCGCCGAAGCCCTGCTCTATGGCATTCTTCTGCTGCAGAAGAAGATCCGCCGCACCGGCACGATCGAACGGTAAATCCATGGCCGCCTCCTTAAGCGAACTGTCGACCTATCTCGGCGAGAAGCTGCCTGGCCGCTTCGGCGATGCGGTATTCGCCTATGGCGAGCTCACCGTTCACGTCGAGCCTCAAAACCTGATCGAGGTGATGACCTTCCTGCGCGACGATGCGCGCTGCCAGTTCATCTCGATCATCGATGTCTGCGGTGCCGACTACCCGTCGCGGGCCAAGCGCTTCGATGTCGTCTATCACCTGCTTTCGCCGAAGCAGAATGTGCGCATTCGCATCAAGGTGCAGGTCGACGAGGAAACGATGGTGCCTTCGATCACCGGCGTCTATCCTGGCGCCGACTGGTTCGAGCGCGAAACCTACGATCTCTATGGCGTGCTGTTCTCGGGCCACCCGGACCTGCGCCGCCTGCTGACGGACTACGGTTTCGAAGGCCATCCGCTGCGCAAGGATTTCCCGCTGACCGGTTTCGTCGAAGTGCGTTACGACGACGAAGCCAAGCGCGTCATCTACGAGCCGGTGGAACTGAAGCAGGAATTCCGCAATTTCGATTTTCTGTCCCCATGGGAAGGCACGGATTACGTGCTGCCAGGGGATGAGAAGGCAAAGCAGTAATGGCTGAAACCTCCGTCCGCAACTTTAACATCAATTTCGGCCCGCAGCACCCTGCGGCGCACGGCGTTTTGCGCCTCGTGCTGGAGTTGGACGGCGAAGTCGTCGACCGCGTCGATCCGCATATCGGGCTCTTGCATCGCGGTACGGAGAAGCTGATCGAGGCAAAAACCTATCTGCAGGCGCTGCCTTATCTCGACCGGCTCGATTATTGCGCGCCGATGAACCAGGAGCACGCCTTCGCGCTGGCCGCCGAGCGCCTGCTCGGCATCGAGGTGCCGAGGCGCGGCCAGCTGATCCGCGTGCTCTATTGCGAAATCGGCCGTATCATGTCGCACATCCTCAATGTGACGACGCAAGCCATGGACGTCGGCGCGCTGACGCCGCCGCTGTGGGGCTTCGTCGAGCGCGAAAAGCTGATGGTGTTCTATGAGCGCGCCTCCGGCTCGCGCATGCATGCGGCCTATTTCCGGCCCGGCGGCGTCCACCAGGACCTGCCGCGCCAGCTGGTCGAGGACATCGGCAAGTGGATCGACCCTTTCCTGAAATCGCTCGACGATCTCGACAGGCTGCTCACCGGCAACCGCATCTTCAAGCAGCGCAATGTCGACATCGGCATCGTCTCGCTGGAAGATGCCTGGGCCTGGGGCTTTTCGGGCGTCATGGTCCGTGGTTCGGGCTCGCCGTGGGACCTGCGCAAGTCGCAGCCCTATGAATGCTATTCGGAAATGGATTTCGACATTCCTATCGGCAAGAACGGCGACTGTTTCGACCGCTACCTGGTGCGCATGGAAGAAATGCGCCAATCGGCACGGATCATGCGCCAGTGCATCGATCTCCTGCTCGGCAAGGAAAGCACCGGGCCGGTGTCGAACCTCGACGGCAAGGTGGTGCCGCCCAAGCGCCAGGCGATGAAGCGTTCGATGGAAGCGCTCATCCATCACTTCAAGCTCTACACCGAGGGCTACCGCGTCCCGGCCGGCGAGGTCTATGCGGCGGTCGAGGCGCCAAAGGGAGAGTTCGGCGTCTACCTGGTCTCCGACGGCACCAACAAGCCCTACCGCTGCAAGCTGCGCGCACCCGGTTTCGCGCATCTGCAAGCCATGGATTTCCTCTGCCGCGGCCACATGCTGGCCGACGTCACAGCCGTCCTCGGCTCCCTCGACATCGTGTTTGGTGAGGTCGATCGCTAAATGTCAGTCCGCCGTCTCGCAGAAGCCAGCGTCCAGCCAGCCTCCTTCGCCTTCAACCGGGCGAATGCGGCAGCGGCGAAGCAATGGATCAAGAAGTATCCCAAGGGCCGCGAGCAGTCGGCGATCATTCCCCTGCTGATGATAGCGCAGGAGCAGGAAGGCTGGGTCACCAAGGCGGCGATCGAGACCATTTCCGACATGCTCGGCATGCCGCGTATCCGCGGCCTCGAGGTCGCGACGTTCTACACGCAGTACCAGTTGAACCCCGTCGGCACCCGTGCGCACATCCAGGTCTGCGGCACCACGCCCTGCATGCTGCGCGGCTCGGAAGCGCTGATGGATGTGTGCCGCTCGAAGATCCATCACGACCAATTCCACACCAACGACAAGGGCACCTTGTCGTGGGAGGAGGTCGAGTGCCTCGGCGCCTGCGTCAACGCGCCGATGGTCATGGTGTTCAAGGATACGTTCGAGGATCTGACACCGGAACGGCTGGCTGAAATCATCGATCTCTACGATGCGGGCAAGGGCGCCTCGGTGACGCCGGGACCGCAGAACGGCCGCACCGGCTCGGAGCCGGCCTCCGGCCTGACCACGTTGAAGAGCGAAAAGGCGATCCTCAAGTCGACTCGCGACCGTGAAGCCCGGGAAGCGGCCAAGGCCGCGAAGGCAGCGCCCGACGCGATCATCGCTGCGCCGGTGCCGGCACCGGCCGCCCCAGCTGCGCCTGGTCCGGTTGCTCCGTCGAAATCCAGCAGGCCGAAGACCGCCGCGCCAGAGACCAACCCGACGTTGAAGACGCCGTCGCCGGCCAAGGTCGCGCCGGTCACCGAGAACGCGGCCAGCGTTGCGCCACCCCTCCACTCGGCCGCCAACGCCAACAAGGCCGCTCCTGAAGTCGAGGCGACTCCAAAACAACGCAATGGGCCGAAGAACCGGGCCGAACCGGGCAGCGCCTTCAAGGCGCCGGAGACCAAGCAGCCTGCCGCCAAGCCGACCAAGAAGCCGGTCTGAGGGACGAAAAATGCTTCAGGACAAAGACCGCATCTTTACCAACATATACGGCCTCTTCGACAAGTCGCTGGCCGGCGCCATGGCGCGCGGCGCCTGGGACAACACGCCCGGCATCGTCGCCAAGGGGCGTGAGTGGATCGTCAACGAGATGAAGGCGTCGGGCCTGCGCGGCCGCGGCGGCGCCGGCTTCCCGACCGGGCTGAAATGGTCGTTCATGCCCAAGCAGAGCGACGGCCGGCCGAGCTATCTCGTCATCAACGCCGACGAATCCGAGCCCGGCACCTGCAAGGACCGCGACATCCTGCGCAACGATCCGCACACGCTGGTCGAGGGCGCGTTCCTGGCCGGCTTCGCCATGGGCGCGATTGCCGCCTACATCTATGTGCGCGGCGAGTTCATCCGCGAGCGCGAGGCGCTGCAGCGGGCGATCGAGGAGGCCTACGAGGCCAAGCTGATCGGCAAGAACAACACGTCGGGCTACGATTTTGAAATCTACATGCATCACGGCGCCGGCGCCTATATCTGCGGCGAGGAAACGGCGCTGCTGGAAAGCCTCGAAGGCAAGAAGGGCCAGCCCCGGCTGAAACCGCCATTCCCGGCCAATGTCGGCCTCTATGGCTGCCCGACCACTGTCAACAATGTCGAATCGATCGCGGTGGCGCCGACCATCCTGCGCCGGGGGGCTGCCTGGTTCTCGTCCTTCGGCCGGCCCAACAATGTCGGCACCAAGCTGTTCTGCGTTTCCGGCCACGTCAACAATCCGTGCACCGTCGAAGAGGCGATGTCGATCCCGTTCCGCGAGCTTATCGAGACCCATTGCGGCGGCATCCGCGGCGGCTGGGACAATCTGCTCGCCGTCATTCCGGGCGGCGCCTCGGTGCCACTGGTGCCGGCGGAGCAGATCATCGATACGCCGATGGATTTCGACGCGCTGCGCGATCTCAAGTCCGGTCTCGGCACGGCCGCCGTCATCGTCATGGACAAGTCGACCGATGTCGTGAAGGCGATCGCGCGGCTTTCCTACTTCTACAAGCATGAAAGCTGCGGCCAGTGCACGCCGTGCCGCGAGGGCACCGGCTGGATGTGGCGGGTGATGGAGCGGCTGGTGCGCGGCGAGGCTCAGAAGCGCGAGATCGACATGCTGCTCGACGTCACCAAGCAGGTCGAAGGCCACACGATCTGCGCGCTGGGCGATGCGGCGGCATGGCCGATCCAGGGCCTGATGCGGCATTTCCGCGGCGAGGTGGAGCGGCGCATCGACGAGTTTTCGCGCAACGCGCACCGGGCCGAACCGGTGATGGTGGCGGCGGAATAACAAGAAACTTTTGAACGCGGGAAGAAACGGGGCGGGGCGAACGAAGAAACGACCAGGAGAACTCTATGGCGCCGTATTCGACACCCTACCCATTGATGCCCAATTTGGACCAGATCGAGAAGATGAACCAGGACCTGACCAGGATGATGCCGAAGGAGATGGCCAGCGCCGTCAACCTTTTCGCGCACCCTGTCGCGGGTGCGGCGGCGATGTCGGCGCTTGGCATGGGGCTCGCCAATCATGCGTTCGGCGTCTGGATGGGCGCGCTTTCGGGGGCCGCCGAGGCATCACAACGCCTCATGCAGCCGCTGATCGAGGATTTCGAGGCCCGCGTCGAGCAATTCGAGGATGCGAACTCGTCGTCCATCAGGGCGCGGGCGACTGCGAAGACGATGATTGCCGAGGCGCAGTCCTTCGCCCAGGAAGTCACCGATATCGCAGCCAGGGAAGCCGCCACCATCGCGCCGGCCGCCAATGCCGCTCCGGCAACAAGCGAGACGGCGGATGTGCTGCTGCCGGAAGATTTCAGGCAGCCCAAGGCCATGGAGAAGCCGACGAGGCCGTCCGACCTCAAGGCTATATCGGGCATCGGCCCGAAGCTGGAAAAGGTGCTGAACGGCCTCGGTATCTGGACGTTTGCCCAGATCGCCGCATGGTCGCCGCAAGAGATTGCCTGGGTCGACGATTATCTGTCGTTCAAGGGCCGCATCGGCCGTGACGACTGGACTGCCCAGGCGGCGGCGCTGGCCGTGAAGAAGTGAATGAAATGTCGGGCGCTGCGTCTGTCGCGCCCGGAAAATGAGATTGCGGGAAATCCGCAGGGGTTTGAGGCGAATGGCAAAGCTCAAGGTCGACGGGAAAGAAATCACTGTACCCGACCATTACACGCTGCTGCAGGCGGCCGAGGACGCGGGCGCGGAAGTGCCGCGCTTCTGCTTCCATGAGCGGCTGTCGATCGCCGGCAATTGCCGCATGTGCCTGATCGAGGTGAAGGGCGGGCCGCCCAAGCCGCAGGCCTCCTGCGCCATGGGCGTGCGCGACCTGCGCCCCGGCCCGAACGGCGAGCCGCCGGAAATCTTCACCAACACGCCGATGGTCAAGAAGGCCCGGGAAGGCGTGATGGAATTCCTGCTGATCAACCATCCGCTGGACTGCCCGATCTGCGATCAGGGCGGCGAGTGCGACCTGCAGGACCAGGCGATGGCCTTCGGCGTCGATTCCTCGCGTTACCACGAGAACAAGCGCGCGGTGGAAGACAAGTATATCGGCCCGCTGGTCAAGACAGTGATGAACCGCTGCATCCACTGCACGCGCTGCGTCCGCTTCACCACCGAAGTTGCCGGCATTTCCGAACTCGGCCTGATCGGCCGCGGCGAGGATGCCGAGATCACCACCTATCTCGAACAGGCAATGACCTCGGAGTTGCAGGGCAACGTGATCGATCTCTGCCCGGTCGGCGCGCTGACCTCCAAGCCCTTCGCCTTCCAGGCGCGGCCGTGGGAGCTGACCAAGACCGAATCCATCGACGTGATGGATGCCGTCGGCTCGGCGATCCGCGTCGATAGCCGTGGGCGCGAAGTGATGCGCATCCTGCCGCGCGTCAACGAAGCCGTGAACGAGGAATGGATTTCCGACAAGACCCGCTTCATCTGGGACGGCCTGCGCACGCAGCGCCTCGATCGCCCCTATGTGCGCAAGGACGGCAGGCTGGTTCCGGCGAGCTGGGCCGAAGCGTTCGCGGCGATCAAGGGCGCGGTTTCGGCGGCGGCCCCCGACAAGATCGGCGCCATCGCGGGCGATCTCGCGGCGGTTGAGGAAATCTATGCGCTGAAGCTTCTGATGGCCTCGCTCGGTTCGAAGAACACCGATTGCCGCCAGGACGGCGCGGCGCTCGATCCGGCACTCGGACGCGCCAGCTATATCTTCAACCCGACCATCGAAGGCATCGAGCAGGCCGACGCGGTGCTGATCATCGGGGCCAATCCGCGCTTCGAGGCCTCGGTGCTCAACGCCCGCATCCGCAAGCGCTGGCGCCTCGGCAATCTGCCGGTCGGTGTCATCGGCGATGTCGGCGACACGCGCTATGACTACGAACAGCTGGGCGCCGGGCCGGATTCGCTGAAGGATCTGGCGGACGGCAACGGCAAGTTCTTCCAGACGCTGAAGAAGGCGACGCATCCCCTTATTATCGTCGGTCAGGGCGCTCTGGCGCGCGCCGATGGCGCGGCCGTGCTCGGCCAAGCGGCCAGGCTCGCCGCCGCCGTGAATGCCGCACGCGCCGACTGGAATGGCTTTGCCGTGCTGCACACCGCAGCGGCGCGCGTCGGCGGCCTGGACCTCGGCTTCGTGCCGGGCGAGGGCGGCAAGAACGTCGCCGGCATGCTGGGCGAGACGGATGTCCTGTTCCTGCTCGGCGCCGACGAGATCGACATGAGCAAGACCGGCGGCGCCTTCGTCGTCTATGTCGGCACGCACGGCGACGCCGGCGCGCATCGCGCCAATGTCATCCTGCCGGCGGCTGCCTATACCGAAAAGTCCGGCACCTACGTCAACACCGAAGGGCGCGTGCAGCAGACCAACCGCGCCGGCTTCGCGCCGGGCGACGCGCGCGAGGATTGGGCCATCTTGCGGGCGCTGTCCGACGTACTGGGCAAGAAACTGCCGTTCGATTCGCTGCCGCAGCTGCGCGCAAAGCTCTATGGCGAATACCCGCATCTGGCCCGCATCGACCAGGTCGCGGCCGGCAATGCCGAGGATATCGCCGGCGTGGCGAAGCTCGGCGGGCGGTTGAACAAGGGAACCTTCACCTCGCCGGTCAAGGATTTCTACCTGACCAACCCGATCGCGCGCGCATCGGCCGTGATGGCGGAATGCTCGGCACTGGCCAAGAGCGGCTTCAAGCAGGCGGCGGAATAAGCATGGACACCTTCTTCTCCTTCTACGTGCTGCCGGCGCTGCTGATCCTCTTGAAGTCAGTCGTGCTGATCGTGGTGCTGCTGATCTTCGTCGCCTACATCCTTTATGCCGACCGCAAGATCTGGGCGGCGGTGCAGCTTCGCCGTGGCCCGAATGTCGTCGGCCCCTGGGGCACGCTGCAGGCCTTCGCCGACCTGCTGAAATTCGTCTTCAAGGAACCGGTCATCCCGTCGGGCGCCAACAAGGGCGTCTTCCTGCTGGCGCCCCTTGTCTCCGCCGTGCTGGCGATCTCGGCTTGGGCGGTCATACCGGTCAGCCAGGGTTGGGCGATCGCCAACGTCAATGTCGGCATCCTCTATGTCTTCGCCATCTCCTCGCTCGAGGTCTATGGCGTGATCATGGGCGGCTGGGCGTCCAACTCGAAATATCCGTTTCTCGGCGCGTTGCGTTCGGCGGCGCAGATGGTGTCATACGAAGTTTCGATCGGCTTCGTCATCGTCACCGTGCTGCTCACCGCCGGCTCGCTCAACCTCAGCGATATCGTGCTGTCGCAGCAGGGTGGGCTTGGTACGCGGCTCGGCCTGCCCAACACGTTCCTCGACTGGAACTGGCTGGCGCTGTTCCCGATGTTCGTCATCTTCTTCATCTCGGCGTTGGCGGAGACGAACCGTCCGCCCTTCGATCTGGTCGAAGCCGAATCGGAGCTGGTCGCCGGCCACATGGTCGAATATTCGTCGACGCCGTTCCTTTTGTTCTTCCTCGGCGAGTATGTCGCGATCGTGCTGATGTGCGCGCTGGCCACCATCCTGTTCCTCGGCGGCTGGCTGCCTCCCTTCGACTTCGCGCCCTTCACCTGGGTGCCCGGCGTGATCTGGTTCGTGCTGAAGGTCTGTTTCGTGTTCTTCGGCATCTCGATGGTGAAGGCCTTCGTGCCGCGCTACCGCTACGACCAGCTGATGCGGCTGGGCTGGAAAGTGTTCCTGCCGATCTCGCTGTTCATGGTGGTCGCCACCGCCGCCTTCCTCAAGATCACGGGGTTTGCGTGATGTCCGCTTTGTCCCAGGCCGCAAAATCGCTGCTGCTGCAGGATTTCGTCAGCGCCTTCTTCCTGTCGATGCGCCAGTTCTTCGCGCCGAAGGAGACGATCAACTATCCGCACGAGAAGGGCCCGATCAGCCCGCGCTTTCGCGGCGAGCATGCGTTGCGCCGCTATCCCAATGGCGAGGAACGCTGCATCGCCTGCAAATTATGCGAGGCGATCTGCCCGGCGCAGGCGATCACCATCGAGGCCGGCCCTCGCCGCAATGACGGCACGCGCCGCACGGTGCGTTACGATATCGACATGGTGAAGTGCATCTATTGCGGCTTCTGCCAGGAAGCCTGCCCGGTCGACGCCATCGTCGAGGGGCCGAATTTCGAATTCGCGACGGAAACGCGCGAGGAACTCTACTACGACAAGGACAGGCTGCTGGCGAATGGCGACCGGTGGGAGCGCGAACTGGCGCGCAACATCTCACTGGACTCGCCCTATCGCTGACATCTGACGCATGGACGGGGGCGAGGGGCCTCGTCCAGGGGATGATCCCGAAAAGTTGCGGACTTTTCGGACAAGATCATCCTCCGGAAGGCAAAAGTGTCGCATGTTTCTTTTGATCAGGTATTTCAACCCGATCGGAACATGCGATAGGACACAACGAAACTTGCCGACCGGAGGCGGTCGCAAACATCAAACAGGACGAGCGTCCTGTTTGGACAGGAACCCGGGGGATCCCCAATGCTGAGTGGACTAGAGGCGGCCTTCTTCTACCTCTTCGCCTTTGTCGCCGTGGCGTCGGCGTTCATGGTCATTTCGTCGCGCAACCCCGTGCATTCGGTGCTGTTCCTGATCCTGACCTTCTTCAACGCCGCCGGCCTGTTCATGCTGACCGGCGCCGAGTTCCTGGCGATGATCCTGCTCGTCGTCTATGTCGGCGCGGTCCTGGTGCTGTTCCTGTTCGTCGTCATGATGCTCGACGTCGATTTCGCCGAATTGAAGAGCGGCGCCCTGCAATACGCGCCGATCGGCGCGCTGGTCGGGCTGATCCTGGCGGCGGAGCTGATCGTGGTGCTGGGCGGCTACACCTTCGCGCCGAAGCTCGCCTCGACAGTCGCAAAGCCCATCCCGGATCTCGCCGCGCGATCGAACACGGCGGCGCTCGGCGACATCCTCTATACCGACTACCTCTACTACTTCCAGATTTCGGGCCTCATCCTGCTGGTCGCCATGATCGGCGCCATCGTCTTGACGCTGCGCCACAAGGAAGGGGTCAAGCGGCAGTCGATCGCAGCCCAGGTCGGCCGCACCGCGGCGACCGGCATGGAAATCCGCAAGGTCAAGTCGGGCGAAGGAGTCTGAGATGGTCGTCGGCATCGCACATTATCTGACCGTATCGGCGATCCTGTTCACGCTCGGCGTGTTCGGCATCTTCCTCAACCGCCGCAACATCATCGTCATCTTGATGTCGATCGAGCTGATCCTGCTGGCGGTCAACATCAATTTCGTCGCCTTTTCGGCGGCGCTCGGCGATCTGGTCGGCCAGGTGTTCGCGCTGTTCGTGCTGACGGTCGCGGCGGCTGAAGCCGCCATCGGGCTTGCCATTCTCGTCGTCTTCTTCCGCAACCGCGGCTCGATCGCGGTCGAAGACGTGAACATGATGAAGGGTTGACGGGGCGACTATGTATCAAGCGATCGTCTTCCTTCCGCTGCTCGGCTTCCTGATCGTCGGCCTGTTCGGCAATGCGCTCGGTGCCAAGGCATCCGAATACATCACCTCCGGCTTCCTGGTGATTGCGGCCGTGCTGTCATGGGTCGCCTTCTTTTCCGTCGGCTTCGGCCACGGCGAGGTGTTCACCGTGCCGGTGCTGCACTGGATCCAGTCCGGCGGGCTGGACGTCTCCTGGGCGCTCAGGATCGACACGCTGACGGTGGTGATGCTGGTGGTGGTCAACACAGTGTCGGCGCTGGTTCACATCTATTCGATCGGCTACATGCACCACGATCCGAACCGGCCGCGCTTCTTCGCCTATCTGTCGCTGTTCACCTTCGCCATGCTGATGCTGGTCACGGCCGACAACCTCGTGCAGATGTTCTTCGGCTGGGAAGGGGTGGGCCTCGCGTCCTACCTGCTGATCGGCTTCTGGTACAAGAAGCCGTCGGCCAATGCCGCGGCAATAAAGGCCTTCGTCGTCAACCGCGTCGGCGATTTCGGCTTCGCGCTCGGCATTTTCGGCGTCTTCGTGCTGTTCGGCTCGGTCAATCTCGGCACGATCTTTGCCAATGCGGCGACGTTCATCCCGGCCGAAGGCGCGCCGCAGGGTGCCGCCGTACTCACCTTCCTCGGCCATGCGCTCGACAAGCAGGCGGCAATGACCGTCGTCTGCCTGCTGCTGTTCATGGGTGCCATGGGCAAGTCGGCGCAGGTGCCGCTGCACACCTGGCTGCCGGACGCCATGGAGGGCCCGACCCCGGTGTCGGCGCTGATCCATGCCGCCACCATGGTGACGGCCGGCGTGTTCATGCTGGCGCGGCTTTCGCCGCTGTTCGAATTGTCGCACTCGGCGCTGACGGTGGTCACCTTCATCGGCGCCTTCACCGCCTTCTTCGCGGCGACCGTCGGCCTGGTCCAGAACGACATCAAGCGCGTCATCGCCTATTCGACCTGCTCGCAGCTCGGCTACATGTTCGTGGCGCTTGGCGTCGGCGCCTATGGCGCGGCGATCTTCCATTTGTTCACGCACGCCTTCTTCAAGGCGCTGCTGTTCCTCGGTTCCGGCTCGGTCATCCACGCCGTCTCCGACGAGCAGGACATGCGCAAGATGGGTGGCCTGAGGCAGCTGATCCCGACCACCTATTGGATGATGGTGATCGGCACGCTGGCGCTGACCGGCGTCGGCATTCCGGTGACCGTCATCGGCACCGCCGGCTTCTTCTCCAAGGACGCCATCATCGAGGCCTCCTTCGCCGGCCACAATTCGGTCGCCGGCCTGGCTTTCATCCTGCTGGTCATCGCCGCCTGCTTCACCTCCTTCTATTCCTGGCGGCTGATCTTCATGACCTTCCATGGCAAGCCGCGGGCGAGCCACGAGGTGATGCACCACGTCCATGAATCGCCGCCGGTGATGCTGGTGCCGCTGTTCATCCTGGCGGCTGGGGCGCTGTTTGCCGGTGTCATCTTCCACAATTCCTTTATCGGCGAAGGCTATGCCGAATTCTGGAAGGCGTCGCTGTTCACGCTGCCGGACAACCATATCCTGCACGAGATCCACGAATTGCCGCTGTGGGTGGAGCTCTCGCCCTTCATCGCCATGCTGATCGGTTTCGCTCTGGCCTGGAAGTTCTACATCCGCTCGCCGGAGATGCCGGTCAATCTGGCCGCCCAGCATCGCGGGCTTTACGCCTTCCTGCTCAACAAGTGGTATTTCGACGAGCTTTACGACTTCCTGTTCGTTCGCCCTGCCAAGCGTCTCGGTCACTTCCTGTGGAAGACCGGTGACGGGACCATCATCGATGGGCTCGGGCCTGACGGCATTTCGGCGCGCGTCGTCGACGTCACCAACCGCGTCGTCAAGCTGCAGACCGGCTACCTCTACCACTACGCCTTCGCCATGCTGATCGGCGTTGCCGCACTCGTCACCTGGATGATGCTCTGATGACCGCCTGGCCAATCCTCTCGCTGGTCACCTTCCTGCCGCTGGTTGGTGTGCTGCTGATCCTGTTCATCAACGATGACAGCGAAAACGCGCGCCGCAACATCCGCGCCATTGCGTTCATCACCACGGCGTTCACCTTCCTGGTGTCGCTGTTCATCTGGGCCGGCTTCGACAATTCGCAGGCCGGATTCCAGTTCGTCGAAAAGGTCGCCTGGCTCGATTCCGGCATTTCCTACCATATGGGCGTCGACGGCATTTCCATGCTGTTCGTCATTCTGACGACCTTCCTGATGCCGCTTTGCATCCTGGCGTCGTGGGAAGCGATCGAAAAGCGCGTCAAGGCCTACATGATCGCCTTCCTGCTTCTGGAAACGCTGATGATCGGCGTGTTCTGCGCGCTGGACATCGTGCTGTTCTACGTCTTCTTCGAAGCCGGACTGATCCCGATGTTCATCATCATCGGCGTATGGGGCGGCAAGCGGCGCGTCTACGCCTCGTTCAAGTTCTTCCTCTATACGCTGGCCGGCTCGGTGCTGATGCTGCTCGCCATCATGGCGATGTTCTTCCAGTCCGGCACCACCGACATCCCGACGCTTCTGACGCACAGCTTCCCGGCCAACATGCAGACCTGGCTGTGGCTTGCCTTCTTCGCCTCCTTCGCGGTGAAGATGCCGATGTGGCCGGTGCACACCTGGCTCCCCGACGCCCACGTCGAGGCGCCGACGGCGGGCTCGGTCATCCTGGCCGGCATCCTGCTGAAAATGGGCGGATACGGCTTCCTGCGCTTCTCCTTGCCGATGTTCCCGCTGGCCTCCGAAATGTTCGCGCCGCTGGTGTTCACGCTGTCGGTCGTCGCCATCATCTACACCTCGCTGGTGGCACTGATGCAGGAGGACATGAAGAAGCTGATCGCCTATTCGTCGGTCGCCCATATGGGCTTCGTCACCATGGGCATCTTTGCCATGAACCAGGAAGGCGTGCAGGGCGCTATCTTCCAGATGCTCAGCCACGGTCTGGTGTCGGGCGCGCTGTTCCTGTGCGTCGGCGTCATCTATGACCGCATGCACACCCGCGAGATCGCCGCCTATGGCGGTCTCGTCAACAACATGCCGAAATACGCGACCGTGTTCCTGATCTTCACCATGGCCAATGTCGGCCTGCCGGGCACGTCAGGTTTCGTCGGCGAGTTCCTGACCATGCTTGGCGTGTTCCGGGTCAACACCTGGGTGGCGTTCTTCGCCGCCACCGGCGTCATTCTGTCGGCGGCCTATGCGCTTTGGCTCTACCGCCGGGTGATTTTCGGCGCGCTGACCAAGGACAGCCTGAAGGGGCTGCTCGACCTGTCGACCCGCGAGAAGGCGATCATCTATCCGCTGGTCGTGCTGGTCATCTTCTTCGGCGTCTATCCCGCACCCGTCTTCGACGCGACGGCCCAGTCGGTCAAGTCGCTCGTCACCAATGTCACCGCATCCATCGGCGCCGCGCAGACCGCGGCGGCGAACTGACCCAGGGGTTTTGCGAACCATGACGCCGGACCTTCTCTCCAGCCTGTCGCTCTCGACGCCCGAGCTGATCCTTGCCATCGGCGCGCTCGCGCTGCTTATGGTCGGGGCCTATTCGCGTTCCAACACCGCCAATACCGTGACCGGCCTTGCCGTCGCCGTGCTGGTGATCGCAGGCGCCTGGCTGATCTTCCACGCAGGGCAGGGCAGCGCCTATGGCAATGCCTTCATCCAGGATTCCTTCGCCCGCTTCATGAAGGTGCTGGCGCTGATCGGCTCGGCGGTGACGCTGATCATGTCGATGCGCTTTGCCAAGGCGGAGCGTTTCGACAAGTTCGAATATCCGGTGCTGATCCTGCTTTGCACGCTCGGCATGATGCTGATGATCTCGGCCAACGGCATGATCGGGCTCTATCTCGGCCTCGAACTGCAGTCGCTTGCGATCTATGTGCTGGCGGCGATCAATCGCGACAATCTGCGTTCGACAGAAGCCGGCCTGAAATATTTCGTCCTTGGCGCGCTGTCGTCGGGCATGCTGCTCTACGGCATCAGCCTGGTCTACGGCTATACCGGGAACACCGGCTTCCAGGAGATCGCCACGGCGCTGGGCGGCGGCGAGCGCCAGCTTGGCCTTGTCGTCGGCCTCGTCTTCGTGCTGGCCGGGCTTGCCTTCAAGATCTCGGCGGTGCCGTTCCACATGTGGACGCCAGACGTCTATGAGGGCGCACCGACACCGGTGACGGCCTTCCTGGCGGCAGCGCCGAAAATGGCGGCGATGGCGCTGATCGTGCGCGTCACCATGGGTGCGTTCAAGCCGATCGCCTCCGACTGGCAGCAGATCATCGTCTTCATCTCGATCGCCTCGATGGCGCTTGGCTCCTTCGCCGCGATCGGCCAGACCAACATCAAGCGGCTGATGGCCTATTCCTCGATCGGCCATATGGGCTACGCGCTGGTCGGCCTTGCCGCCAATAGCCAGGCCGGCGTGCGTGGCGTCGCTATCTACATGCTGATCTACCTGGTGATGACGCTCGGCACCTTCGCCTTCATCCTTGCCATGCGGCGCAAGGAAGGCAATGTCGAGCAGATCAGCGATCTCGCCGGCCTCTCGTCGACCAACCCGATCATGGCTACGATCCTGACCATCCTGATGTTCTCGCTGGCCGGCATTCCGCCGCTCGCCGGCTTCTGGGGGAAGTGGTACGTCTTCCTCGCCGCCATCAACGCCAATCTCTATGCACTGGCAATCATCGGCGTGCTCGCTTCCGTGGTTGGCGCTTACTACTACCTGCGCATCATCAAGATCATGTGGTTCGATGAGCCGGTCGGCGGCTTCGTGCCGATGGCCAGCGAGTTGCGTGTCGTGCTCGGCGTCAGTGGCGCCTTCGTGCTGTTCTACGTGCTGATCGGCGGGCCGATCGGCACCTATGCCGAAGCCGCCGCCAAGACATTTTTCTGACGGGATGGCATTTCGGCTGGCTCCAACCTCGGCGTCGGAAGGGTTCCGGCTCGAGGCGCATGACAGTGTCGGCTCCACCAACGCGCTGGCGCTGGATCATGCCCGGGCGGGCGACCCGGGCAAGCTCTGGGTCGTTTCCAAGAAGCAGGAAAGCGGGCGCGGCCGGCGTGGCCGTGCCTGGGCAACGCCGGAAGGCAATCTGGCGGCGACGCTGCTCCTCATCACCGGCGGCGAATTGCGCCTTGCCGCGACGCTCGGCTTCGTCGCGGGGCTGGCGCTGGCCGACGCGCTCGACGCGGTGGTGCCGAAGGGCCGCATCGCGATAGGCCTCGACGGAGCGAGCCAGGGACAGAACCGGTTCGAGCTGAAATGGCCAAACGATGTGCTCGCCTCCGGCGCCAAGCTGGCCGGCATCCTGCTGGAGTCGGCGATGCTTGACGGTAGCCGCTTCGCGGTGGCGGTGGGCATCGGCGTCAATGTGGTGGCGCACCCGCGGGATTTGCCTTATCCCGCGACATCGCTTCACGCGTTGGGCGCGGCTTGCGATGCCGAAACGCTGTTTCTGGCGCTGTCGGATGCCTGGAGCGAGAATGCCCGCCTGTGGGACGAAGGACGTGGCCTTGCCGCCATCAGGAAGCGTTGGCTGGCCCGCGCAGCGGGCCTTGGCGGCGAGGTTGCTGTCAGAATTGACGGTAATGTGGTGCGTGGCGTGTTCGAGACCATTGACGAGGACTGCCGTTTCGTGATCCGCGACGATGACGGGTCTGTTCTGACGGTCGCCGCCGGCGATGTGCATTTCGGCGCGGTGGCGTCCGCGCGGATATAATTTGTTTTTGGGCAATTCCGGACGGAAAACCGGTAGGCACTTGCTGGAATTGCTTTAACGGCTTGGCCTGAGGGTCAGGAAGGAAAAAATCATGGCGAAAGCGGACAACGCCGAACTCGTCTTCGTGCCGCTCGGCGGCGTCGGCGAGATCGGCATGAACTTCGCCCTCTACGGCTATGGCCCGCCGAGCGCGCGCGAATGGATCGTCATCGATGTCGGCGTCACCTTTCCCGACGCGGCGCATCCGGGCGTCGACCTGATCCTGCCCGATACGCGCTTCATAGAGGAGAACCTCGCCAATCTGCGCGGCATCATCATCACCCACGCGCATGAGGACCACTACGGCGCGCTGCTCGACATCTGGCCGAAGCTGAAGGCGCCGGTCTGGATGACGCCGTTCAGCGCCGGGCTGCTGGAAGCCAAGCGTCAGGGCGAGCAGGGCGCGCCGAAGATCCCGCTGACGATCTACCGGGCGGGCGAAAAGTTCACGGTGGGCCCCTTCGAGATCGAAGCCATTCCGGTGGCACACTCCATTCCCGAACCCATGTCGCTGGCGATCACCTCGCCGGCCGGCACCGTCATCCACACCGGCGACTGGAAGATCGATCCGGAGCCGACGATCGGTCCCAAGACCGACGAGGCGCGGTTCCGCGCCTATGGCGACAAGGGCGTGCTGGCGCTGATCTGCGATTCGACCAATGCGCTGCGCGAAGGCGAGTCGCCTTCGGAAGTGGCCGTGGGCGAGGGCCTGAAAGGCGTCATCCAGGCGGCCAAGGGCCGCGTCGCCGTCACCACCTTCTCCTCCAATGTCGGACGCATCGTTTCCATCGCCAGGGCAGCGCGCGATGCCGGCCGCCAGTGCCTTGTGCTCGGCCGCTCGTTGAAGCGCGTCATCGATGTGGCCGGCGAGCTTGGCTACATGGACGGCCTGCCGGAGTTCATCGCCGAGGAGGATTTCGGCTTCATCCCGCGCGAGAACCTGGTCATCATCTGCACCGGCAGCCAGGGCGAGCCGTTGGCGGCACTTGCCAAGCTGTCGCGCGACGAGATGAAATCGGTGTCGCTGACAGCGGGCGACACGGTGGTGTTTTCCTCGCGCACCATTCCCGGCAACGAGAAGGCGATCCTCGAGATCAAGAACCGCCTCATCGATCTCGGCATCAAGATCATCGAGGACGGCGATGCTCTGGTGCATGTCTCCGGCCATCCCCGCCGCAGCGAACTGCGCAAGATGTATGAATGGGTGCGTCCGCAAATCGGCGTTCCCGTGCATGGCGAGGCGGCGCATCTGGTGGCGCAGGGCTCGCTGATGTCCACCTCCGGCATCGGCCAGGTGGCGCAGGTGCGCGACGGCGACATGCTGCGGCTCGCTCCAGGTCCCGCCACGATCATCGACCAGGTGCCGTTCGGCCGCGTCTACAAGGACGGCAATCTGATCGGCACCGATCAGGCGATGGGTATTCGCGACAGGCGCAAACTGTCCTTTGCCGGTCATGTCGCGGTCAATGTCGTGCTTGATGACAAGTACGAGCTGGCCGGCGATCCCGACCTGGTCGCCATTGGCGTCGCCGAAACCGACGCCCGTGGCGAGACGCTCGAGGACCTGATGATCGATGCGGCCGTCGGTGCGGTCGATTCGATCCCCCGCCAGCGCCGCAAGGACCTCGACCTGGTGCAGGAGGCGGTGCGACGCGCAGTGCGCGGCGCGGCCAACGAAGCCTGGGGCAAGAAACCGCTGGTGACGGTTTTCGTCACCCGGTGACGGAGACGTCGGGTGCTCGGATGTTCAGCTGATAGCTGACCGGAATCCAGCGAAAGGAATGGTCTATCCGCCCGACATAGCCCAAGCCCGGAAACGGCATGTGGTGGCCGGCGACGAGCAGGCGCCGCTCGGCGGCCATGCCGAGCAGCCGCTTGCGGGTCTCGATTGCCTTTTCCTTGTCGTCGTCGAAATCGGCATGCCACTGCGGACGCTGGATCGACACGACATAATGCAGGAAAGCGTCCGACCAGATCAGCAATTGCTGTCCGTCGCTTTCGACAAGGAAGGCCAAAAGCCCGGCGGAGTGACCGGCCGCGTCGATGGCAGTGATGCCCGGCACCACTTCGTCTCCAGGCGCTATGAACGTCGCGCGGTCGGCCAGGCCGGTGCAAATGCGCCTGAAGAGATCACGATTGGCCAACCTGGCCGGACGCACCGCATTTCCTTCGGTCCAGAAGGCGAATTCCGCTGCGCCGAATACCAGGCGTGCGCGGCTGAAAACGGATGCGCCATTCCGGACAAGCCCGCCAATGTGGTCCGGGTGCCCGTGGGTGATGACCACCACATCGATGTCATCAGGGCCGAGCCCAAGGGCTTGCAAGCACTCCAGGAGTGAACTGTCTTCATCTCCGCAGCCGGTGTCGAACAGGATCTTTTCGGAACCGGTATCGACCAGCGTCGGGATGAAGCAATGCTCGTAGCGATCCTGGTCGATGAAGTTCGAAACCGCGAGTTCGAGCACGGCCGCCGGCGGCTGTCCGGCCGCGAAGGCCGATGCAAGCCCGTCTCTGACATCGACGGCATCGAGCAGAGCGGCAATTTTGAACGACCCGAGATCGAAGGTGAAAACGCGGGGGCGGGCAGGGCTGATTCCGGACATTGGCCTTTGTACTTTGTGGCTGCCGGTTGCAACAGGTGCGACAGTGCGCTCCTCGCGAAAGGCTGTTGATCTCGGCTGATTTGACGTATGACGCCAGTCGTTGGACCTGGGAGAAAAGCTCGGACATGCTCGGACGGCTGAACCATGTCGCGCTTGCGGTGCCGGATTTGACCGCCGCCGTTGCAGCTTACCGCAACACGCTCGGCGCCGAAGTGACCGAGCCGCAGGCTTTGCCGGAGCATGGCGTCACCGTGGTGTTCGTCGATGTCGGCAACACCAAGGTCGAGTTGCTGGAGCCGCTTGGCGAGGGCTCGCCAATCGCGGCATTCCTGGCGAAGAATCCGTCGGGCGGCATGCATCATCTCTGCTACGAGGTCGACGACATCCTGGCCGCGCGCGACCAGCTCAAGGCCGCCGGTGCCAGGGTGCTTGGCGACGGCAATCCCAAACCAGGCGCGCACGGCAAGCCGGTGTTGTTCCTGCATCCGAAGGATTTCTTCGGCACGCTGATCGAACTGGAGCAATCATGAGCTGGGTCTCGTTCACCGCGCTGTTTTTCGCGACCTGGTGGGTGGTGCTGTTTGCCGTCCTGCCGTTCAGCGTGAGAACGCAGGACGACGATCACGACGTGACGCTGGGCACGGTGCCGAGCGCGCCGCGCGGGCCGCATATGCTGCGTGCCGTGATCCGCACCACCATCGCAACGGCGGTCCTGATGGGCATTTTCTACGGCCTGACGCACGGGCTGGGATACAGCCTCAACGACATCCCGCACATCGTGCCGGAACTCAGTCCGACCCCAGGGAAATAGACGTGGCGGCAAGGGTGCTCCGATAAGGTCGGAGCGCTGCGGATGGGATTGAGATGCCGCCCTGTACGGCGGCTACTGGCTGCTGACGCAAGGTCATGTAGCCTGCCAATTCGCAGCGCTAACCAGATGATTGCACAAAAAAAATGCAAGGCACAAGGCCTTGCAATTAAACGCGTCCGATCTGTTTCCGGTATCCGGCGGCAGCGAGTAACCGCGCCTAGATCGCATCCTCCCAAGACTTTGACCGCGTAGGAGAGCAGATTTTTTTCTGCCCTCTCGGTTATCGGGGCACATTAGCCCAACGGAAATGAAAATGTCACGAAGAATTTTGCCTTGAAACGGGCAATCTCGTGCTGCACTGCACAATAGTGTGGCAGGCTTTGCTTTTGAAACGTCCAGTCAGGGTCGACAGAGCCTTTGCGGCATGTTCGCAATTGACGCGCGCAAAGAATTGACGGCCAAACCCGAAGAGGTTCGGTGCGTTCCATTGTCGGCGCGGGTCGATCCGGAAGCGAGGGATTCGGGCTCGGAAGGGGCCTACGTGGTGGGATGGCCGGGTTTCCATTCGGTCATGAAATCGCTATGAAGCCGGGGCAAGCAAGCCTGCGCCGCGCCGATTCTGGCGTGGCCATTCTCATTCACGGACCTGTCCATGCGTTTGTCGCGCTATTTCCTGCCTATCCTCAAAGAAAATCCGCGCGAGGCCGAAATCGTCTCGCATCGGCTGATGCTGCGCGCCGGCATGATCCGCCAGCAGGGACAAGGCAGTTTTTCCTGGCTGCCGCTGGGCAAACGGGTGCTGGACAAGGTCTGCAAGATCATCCGCGAGGAGCAGAACCGCGCCGGTGCGCTGGAGATCCTGATGCCGACCATCCAGTCGGCCGATCTGTGGCGCGAGAGCGGCCGTTACAACGACTACGGCAAGGAGATGCTGCGCATCAAGGACCGGCAGGACCGCGACATGCTCTACGGTCCGACCAACGAGGAAATGGTCACCGAGATTTTTCGCGCTTACGTCAAATCCTACAAGGACCTGCCGCTCAACCTCTACCACATACAGTGGAAGTTCCGTGACGAGGTGCGGCCGCGCTTCGGCGTTATGCGTTCGCGCGAATTCCTGATGAAGGACGCCTATTCCTTCGATCTCGACTTCGAAGGCGCGAGAGCCGCCTATAACCGGATGTTCGTGTCCTATCTCAGGACCTTCACGCGCATGGGCCTGCAGGCCATTCCGATGCGGGCCGACACCGGTCCGATCGGCGGCGATCTCAGCCACGAGTTCATCATCCTGGCCGACACTGGTGAAAGCCAGGTCTTCTGCCATCGCGATTACCTGTCGCTTGCGGTGCCCGGCGCGAACACCGACTTCGCCAATGACGGCGAGATAGCAGATATCGTCAAGACGTGGACGACGCCTTACGCCGCCACCGACGAGATGCATGACGAGGCGGCCTGGGAGAAGGTTCCGACAGGCGACCGGGTCTCGGCGCGCGGCATCGAGGTCGGCCATATCTTCCACTTCGGCGAGAAATATTCCAAGCCGATGGGGGCCAAGGTGACGGGGCCCGACGGCAAGGATCATTTCGCCTCGGGCGGCTCCTACGGCATCGGCCCGTCGCGGCTGGTCGCGGCGATCATCGAGGCCAGCCATGACGAGAACGGCATCATCTGGCCGGAAGCGGTGGCGCCGTTCGATATCGGCCTGATCAACATGAAGGCGGGCGATGCCGACTGCGATCGCGTCTGCGACGAGCTCAACGCCGCCTTCACCGCCGCCGGCAAGGACGTCCTCTACGACGATACCGACCAGCGGCCGGGCGGCAAATTCGCCACCGCCGACCTGATCGGCCTGCCCTGGCAAGTGATCGTCGGGCCGCGCGGCGTCGCCGCTGGCGAGGTCGAGATCAAGAATCGCAGGACCGGCGAGCGCGTGACGCTGCCGATCGCCGACGCGGCCAAACACTTCGGTGCCGCCGCATGAGCGAGGCGGCGGCAGCGAGATCGGCGGGCGCCGGCCCTTTTTCCATCTTCGAGCGCACGGTCGCCTGGCGCTATTTGCGTTCGCGGCGCAAGGAGACGGTGATCTCGGTGATCGCCTCGATCTCTTTTCTCGGCATCATGCTGGGCGTCGCCACGCTGATCGTGGTCATGGCGGTGATGAACGGGTTCCGCGCCGAGCTTTTGACGCGCATCCTTGGCGTCAACGGCCATCTGATCGTGCAGCCGCTCGATTCACCGCTTGAGGACTATGCCCAGGTCGCCAGCCGCATCAACGGCGTACCCGGGGTCAAATACGCCATCCCGCTGATCGACGGCCAGGTGCTGGCGCAAGGCAATGTCGGCGGCGGCACCGGCGCGCTGGTGCGCGGCATCCGGGGTGAAGATCTCGGCAAGATCGCCATCGTGGCCAGCAACATCAAGCAAGGCACGCTCGCCGATTTCGATACCGGCGAGGGTGTCGCCATCGGCAAGCGCATGGCCGAGAATCTCGGCCTGACGCTCGGCGATACCATTACCTTGATCTCGCCGGACGGGGATGTGACGCCGCTCGGCACCACACCGCGCATGAAGGGCTACAAGATCGCGGCGATCTTCGAGGTCGGCATGTCTGAATATGACACGTCGATCGTCTACATGCCGTTCTCCGAAGCGCAGCTCTACTTCAACATGGACGGCCGGGCGCAGACGATCGAGATCTATGTCGACAATCCCGACGATGTCGACGCGCTGAAACCCAAGGTGGAAGCGGCGGCGCAGCGGCCGATCGACATGGTCGACTGGCGCCAGCGCAACGAGACCTTCTTTTCGGCTCTGCAGGTCGAACGCAACGTCATGTTCATGATCCTGACGCTGATCGTGCTGGTGGCGGCACTCAACATCATTTCCGGACTGATCATGCTGGTGAAGGACAAGGGGCATGACATCGCCATCCTGCGCACCATGGGCGCCTCGCGCGGCGCCATCCTGCGCATCTTCCTGATGACTGGGGCGGCGATCGGCGTGACGGGCACGCTCGCCGGCGTGCTGCTCGGCGTCGTGATCTGCACCAACATCGAATCGATCCGCCAGTTCTTCTCCTGGATGACCGGCAAGGTGCTGTTCAACCCGGAGCTCTATTTCCTCAGCCAGTTGCCGGCCAAGATGGATCCGCGCGAGACGACCTATGTCATCATCATGGCGCTTGCGCTGTCCTTCCTGGCAACGGTGTTTCCGGCATGGCGGGCGGCCCGCCTCGATCCGGTCGAAGCCTTGAGGTACGAGTAGTGGCCGAGGTCCTTATCGAGCTGAAGAGCGTCGAACGGCACTACGTCCAGGGGCCGCGCAAGCTCACCATCCTGAACGGCGCCGATTTCGCGCTGCGGCGCGGTGAAATGGTGGCGCTGGTGGCCCCGTCGGGCACCGGCAAATCGACGCTGCTGCATACGGCCGGGCTGCTGGAGCGGCCGGATGCCGGCGACGTGATCCTGTCCGGACGCGCCTGTGGCCGGCTGTCCGACGACGAGCGCACCTCGATCCGCCGCAACGATGTCGGCTTCGTCTATCAGTTCCATCATTTGCTGCCGGAGTTTTCCGCGCTGGAAAACATCATGATGCCGCAGCTCATCAAGGGTCTGCCGCGCAAGGAGGCATCCGAGCGCGCGGCGCAACTGCTCGACTACATGCAGATCGGCAAACGGGCGTCGCACCGGCCATCCGAGCTGTCCGGCGGCGAGCAGCAGCGCGTCGCCATCGCGCGTGCGGTCGCCAATGCGCCGCTGGTGCTGCTCGCCGACGAGCCGACCGGCAACCTCGACCCGGTCACCGCCTCCTACGTGTTCGAGGCGCTGGAGGCGCTGGTGCGGCAATCGGGCCTCGCGGCGCTGATCGCCACCCACAATCACGAGCTGGCATCGCGCATGGACCGGCGCGTCACGTTGGCCGACGGCAAGGTGGTGCCGCTCTAAGGACGATTCTCACCCGACGTGTACCGCGCGGGGGTAGCTTAGAACCGCCAGTGAGCGCTCATTGCGATCAGAGTGGACGATATCGCGCTCGTCGCCAGGATGGCCAACCAAATTACGAGATTGCGAGAGAGGCGCCGCCGGCGACCTTGTCGCATACGCTTTCGCCAGCGTTCCCTTGATTTGCGCCTCCGTATTTCCCCATGTCGATCGCTCAGCAATGCCTCAGGCCCAGGCATTTTCGGCTCAGCCAAAATTTAATACAAGCGGTCGCTAATTTGTTCTTCCCGGGCTGAAGCCTACCCTGGCAAGCTTCCAACTCCCTCTCTTAGCGACCAATTAACGTTTCACTAACCGTGCACAGTTCCCCGCCCATGGCCATACCTCCCAGCGGTTGACAATGGAACAAAATTAGAACAAACTAGAAACATATCAACAACAGGAGAGAGTTATGACCGATCTGGTTCAGGATGTCATCTCGCTGGTTTGCATGAGCGCGTTTCTTGTCTCCATGGCGATCTGGATCGGAGCCATGTGATTTGGCAGCGTCGGCCGTCGCTGTTTCTCGATGACCAATGCCGCCCCGCCGTTAAGCTTTTCTTGCCGCAGCAAAGTTAGGGTGCGGCTCCAAGGCAGGGAGCAACGTCCAGGTGTCGCCCATCGTCACGGCCATTCTCGTGGCCAGCAATCTCGGGCTGATCTTTCTCCTGATGACCGTGCCGCTTGGTTTGCGCACGGTCAGGTCGAGCCGCATCGTGGCGATGGACCGGCAGCGCCTGTGGCAGGCGCTGTGGCCGCTCGGCAGCAATGCCGGCTGGTCCGGCGAGATCCTGTCGGCGCAGCCGCTGGACGAAGAGGGCGTCGCCCGCATCACGCTCTCTTGGGAAGGCCGCGATGGCAAGCCGATAGAGCGCAGGGCGCAGTTTGAAGATGTCGTCGAGGGCAGCCGCTTCTCGATGCAGGTGATCGAGGACACCGCGCTCGATAGCTCGTTCTGGAAGGACTATGGCGAGACCGCCGAACTGGTTTCGGAGGGAAGCGGCACGCGCGTGACGCTCAGCCGGACCGACCGCTACCGCGGCGTGGCTTTCCTGGTGTTTCGCTATTTCGCCATGCGCCGCGAGCTCTCCAAGCTGCAGCGTTGGGCAAGGACCGGGCAGTATCGCAAGGGTGGCTGGTTCGAGCATCCGCTGAGCCAGGTCGGCTTTGCCGTGTTGTCGGCATTGATGCTGTGGCCGTTCTTCGGCCTTCACCTCGGCGGGCTGGCGCTGGCCGCGATCCTGACGTCGGTGGTGGCGCTGCACGAACTCGGCCACATGGCGGCGTTCCGGCTGACGGGCCATCGCAGGGCGCGGATGATCTTCATCCCGCTGCTTGGCGGCATCGCCATTGGCGGCCGGCCCTATAACAGCCGTTTCGAAGTGGCCTTCGTGGCGTTGATGGGGGCGGGGTTTTCCGCCTTCCTGGTGCCGATCGTCATCGCCGCCAGCGTTCTTGCCGGCGGCGAGGGTCACAAGGCGGCTGCCGCGCTACTCGCCGCACTCGCAGGCTGCGCTGCCCTGTTCAACATCGCCAATCTGGTGCCGGTGTGGAAGTTCGACGGCGGCCAGGTGCTGCGCCAGATCTGCCCGGGGCCGGTCGTCCTGGCGCTGGCGTCCTTCTCGCTGCTCTCGGCCTTTCTGGCGCTTGGCTGGCGGGCCGGTTTTTCCCTGGGCTTCCTGCTCGCGGCCGGTGCGGTATTTTCGATTCTCAGCCTGCTCACCGTCGGCAGCGGGGTGAAGCCACGCCACGAACTGGAGCCGATCGGCACTGTCGATCGTTTGGTCATCGCCGGGGCCTTGCTGGCGGTGTTCGCCATCCACGGCTGCGGCGTGTTGTGGGCGTCAGGGCAGTTGCTCTGAGCTGGTTGGGTCCGAAAGGATCAACCCGTCTTGCGGGCAGCCTCGACCGGCAAAGCCGCCACGGGACCAAAAACATCCTCGAAGGCTGATTTCAGCGCCAGATCCAGATCGGCCATGCCGACGGGCAGGCCGAGGTCGACGAGGCTAGTGACGCCGTGGTCCTGGACCCCGCACGGCACGATGCCGCCGAAATGCTCGAGCTCCGGCTCGACATTGATGGCAATGCCATGGAAGCTCACCCACCGCCGCAGCCTTATGCCGATTGCCGCGATCTTGTCCTCGGCAGGTGAGCCGTCGGGCAAAGCAGGGCGATCTGGCCGTACCACCCAGACGCCGACCCGGTCCTCGCGGCGTTCGCCGCGCACGTTGAAGGCGGCGAGCGTGCCGATGATCCACTGTTCGAGCGCCGCGACGAAGGCGCGCACGTCCTCGCGCCGGCGCTTCAGGTCGAGCATGACATAGGCGACCCGCTGGCCAGGCCCATGATAAGTGTATTCGCCGCCGCGTCCGGCCGCAAAGACCGGAAAGCGATCGGGTTCGATCAGGTCCTCGATGCGGGCGCTGGTGCCGGCGGTGTAGAGCGGCGGATGTTCGACCAGCCAGACCATTTCGCCGGCAGCCCCGCCGCGGATCGCCTCGGCGCGCGTCTCCATGAACGCAAGCGCATCGGGATAGGCGACAAGGCCCGGCTCGACCAGCCATTCCACCGGGGCCGAACCGGGCAAGGGCAGGAACGACGTGGCAATCTGGCTGCGTTCTGGCATGGCGTCTCTCTTGTCGCCTTCCATATGGCGATATCAGGCGGAAACGTCCAGTTCGCCGTGCGCTTGGGCGCCGAGCATCCGACGCGCCGGCAAGACAATGAGTGCTTGCTGGTTCAATTCGCAGCTGTGTCGTCAGGATGATTTGGTGCGGTCGAGAAGACTCGAACTTCCACGGGTTGCCCCACAGCGACCTCAACGCTGCGCGTCTACCAATTCCGCCACGACCGCACGTGGTAGAGCCGGAACCGACCGGCTCGCGGCGTGTAGCAAATCGTTTCCAGCGAAACAAGTGCGCCACGAGTATTTAATCGCTGGGAATGGCTATAACGGATCAATCGCTTTGCGCGCCCGGAAACGAAGGCGGCGGCGCGTCTTGGAGACTGCGTCGCCGCGTCCGTCTTTCGCCCGAACCTGCGGCTACGCCGCCTGCTTCCTCCGCGCCAGCGTATCTGCCACAACCTCGCCAAACGATGACGGCGTCGGCACGATGATGACGCCGGCCTCTTTCAGGATCTCGACCTTTTCCTGCGCGGACTCGCCGAAGGCCGAGATGATGGCGCCGGCATGACCCATGCGGCGGCCTTTGGGGGCGGACAGGCCGGCGATGTAGGCGATCAGCGGCTTCCTCATATTGTCGCGCGCCCAGATCGCGGCTTCGGCTTCCTGCGGTCCGCCGATCTCGCCGATCATGACCACGGCGTCGGTCTCGTCGTCCTGCTCGAACAGCTTCAGAACGTCCTTGAAGGAGGAGCCGTTGATCGGATCGCCGCCAATGCCGACGCTGGTCGACACGCCGATGCCGAGCGCCTTCATCTGCGAGGCGGCTTCATAGCCCAGCGTTCCCGAGCGGCCGACGATGCCGATGCGGCCGGGCAGGTAGATCGAGCCGGGCATGATGCCCATCAGCGCCTGTCCCGGCGTGATGATGCCGGCGCAATTCGGCCCGACCAGCCGCATGCGGTCCTCGAAGCGGTAGCGGCGCATGTAGCGCTTGACCTGCATCATGTCCTGCGACGGGATGCCGTCGGTGATGCAGACGCAGAGCTTTATCCCCGCATCCGCCGCTTCCATGATCGAATCGGCTGCAAAGGGCGGCGGCACGAAGACGATGCTGGCTTCGGCACGGGTCTCGCGCACCGCGCCCTTGACCGTGTTGAAGACGGGCAGGCCGAGATGCGTCTGGCCGCCCTTGCCGGGCGTGACGCCGCCGACGAGCTTGGTGCCGTAGCGCTTCATGTCCTCGGCATGGAAGCTGCCGATCTTGCCGGTGAAACCTTGCACGATGACGCGTGTGCTGCGGTTGAGCAGGATTGCCATTTTTCCGTCCTCCCTCAGGCTGCTTTTTTGTTGGTGGCCACGCGCCAGGCGGCGACGGCTTTTTCGGCGGCTTCGGCGAGCGTGTCGGCGACGATCACCGCCTCGCCGGAATCGGCCAGGATCTTGCGCCCTTCCTCGGCCCTGGTGCCGGACAGCCGCACCACCAGCGGCACGTTGACGCCGACCTCGCGGATCGCCTTGATGACGCCCTCGGCGACCCAGTCGCAACGGTTGATGCCGGCAAAGATGTTGACCAGGATGGTCTCGACATTCTTGTCGCCGAGCACGGCGCGGAAGGATTTCGCGACCCGCTCGGGCGAAGCGCCGCCGCCGATGTCGAGGAAGTTCGCCGGCTCGCCTCCGGCGATCTTGATCATGTCCATCGTCGCCATGGCGAGCCCGGCGCCATTGATGATGCAGCCGATATTGCCGTCGAGGCCGACATAGGAGAGGCCGCGGTCGCTGGCGAAGGTCTCGCGCGGATCTTCCTGGCTCTTGTCGCGCAATTCGGAGATTTCGGGCCGCCGGAACAGCGCGTTCTCATCGAACGACATCTTGGCGTCGAGCGCTACCAGGCTGCCGTCGCGGGTCACCACCAGCGGATTGATCTCCAGCATCGAGGCGTCGTAGTCGCGGAACACCTGGTAACAGCTGAAGATGGTCTCGGTCGCCTTGCCGATCAGGCTGTCCTCCAGGCCGAGCCCGAAGGCGATCTCGCGCGCCTGGAAGCGCTGCATGCCGACACCGGGATCGACGGTGGCGCGGATGATCGAATCGGGTGCCTTCTCGGCGATCTCCTCGATTTCCATGCCGCCGGCGGCCGAGGCCACGATCATGACGCGCTCTTCCTTGCGGTCGAGCACGAAGCCGAGATAGAGTTCCTGCGCGATGTCGACGGCTTCCTCCAGATAGAGGCGCGAGATCAGCTTGCCACGCGGGCCGGTCTGGTGGGTCACCAGCTTGCGCCCGAGCATGGCTTCGGCGGCGCTGGAAATTTCCTCGTCATTGGCGCAGAGCTTGATGCCGCCGGCCTTGCCGCGCGCGCCGGAATGAACCTGCGCCTTCAGCACCCATTTGCCGCCGCCGATCTCGCGCGCCCGGTAGGTCGCCTGTTCGGGGCTGTAGGCCAGGCCGCCACGCGGCACATGGATCCCATGCCGGGCGAGCAGTTCCTTGGCTTGGTATTCGTGGATGTCCATTCTTTTCTCCTCCCCAAATCGTCAAAGTGCCGCGACGTGCTGTTGGCCGGCGCGTTCGATGGCGTCGTTGACCACCAGAACGTTGCGCGCCATGCGTTCCGACGCGGCGTCGATCATCTTGCCGTCGAGTGCGGCGGCACCCTTGCCCTGCGCCTCCGCCTCTTTCAGCACTTCGAGGATGCGGCGGGCGCGCGTGACTTCCTTCTCCGGCGGCGAGAAGACGTCGTTGGCCAAGGCAATCTGCGAGGGATGGATCGCCCATTTGCCTTCGATGCCGAGCGCGGCGGCGCGTCTGGCGGCCGCCTTGTAGCCTTCCGGGTCGGAGAAATCGCCGAACGGTCCGTCGATGGCGCGCAGGCCGTAGGCGCGGCAGGCGACGGTCATCCGCGACAGGGCGAAATGCCACTGGTCGCCGGGATAGTCGGGATTGAGGCCGCCAATATTGACGGTCCGCGCCTTGCAGCTTGCCGCATAGTCGGCAACGCCGAAATGCATGGCTTCCAGCCGTCCAGGGGTGGCGGCGATAGCCTCGACATTGGCCATGCCGAGCGCGGTCTCGATCAGGGCTTCCAGGCCGACACGGGTCTTGAAGCCCTTGGCCATCTCGATCTGGTTGACCATGGCCTCGACCATGTAGAGGTCGGCCGGAACGCCGACCTTCGGCACCAGTATGGTGTCCAGCCGGTCGCCGGCCTGCTCCATGACGTCGACAACGTCGCGGTACATGTAGTGCGTGTCCAGCCCGTTGATGCGCACCGAGACGGTCTTGCCCTTGGCGCGCCAGTCGATGTCGTTCAGCGCCTGGATGATGTTCTTGCGTGCGCGTTCCTTGTCGGGCGGCGCGACGGCGTCCTCAATGTCGAGGAAGACGAAGTCGGCGGCGCTGTTGGCCGCCTTGTCGATCATCTCCGGGCTGGAGCCTGGAACCGCCAGCTCGCTGCGCTGCAGCCTGAGTTTCTTGAGGTGGTTAATGGTGTGGCTCATCGTCAACTCCCTCAGGCGGCTTCGGCGACCGGCACCGCGGCCGAGGCGCGGAAATGCTGGATGGCGGCGCCGACGCCGGAGCCCGGTGCCAGCCGGACCCCACAATCGAGCAGCGCCATTTCCGCCGCCGAAAGCGAGGCCAGCACCATCACCTCGTTCAGCCAGCCGAGATGGCCAATGCGGAAAACCTTGCCGAACACCTTGTTGAGGCCGCCGCCCAGCGATGTCTGGTAAGCCTGGTAGGCGCGCTTGACGACGTCGCCGCTATCGATGCCATCCGGCACGAGAATGGCGCTGACCGTGTCCGAATGCCATTTTGGCGCCCTGGCGCAGAGTTTCAGGCCCCACGCGTCGACCGCCTTGCGCACGCCTTCGGCGAGGCGATGGTGCCGGGAGAAGATGGTCTCCAGCCCTTCCTCGGCGATCAGGTCGAGCGAGGCGCGCAGGCCGCGCAGCAATTGTGTCGCCGGCGTGTAGGGGAAATAGCCGGCATCGTTGGCGCGGATCATGTCCTCGAAGGAGAAGAAGCAGCGCCGGTGGGTGGCGGTTCTCGAAGCGACGAGCGCCTTCCTGCTCACCGACAGGAAGCCAAGGCCGGCCGGCAGCATGAAGCCTTTCTGCGAGCCGCTGACGGCGCAGTCGACGCCCCATTCTTCCTGGCGAAAGTCGATCGAGCCGATTGACGAGACGCCGTCGACGAAAAGAAGGGCAGGGTGGTTCGCATCGTCGAGCGCGGCGCGGCAGCCGGCGACGTCGCTGGTAACGCCTGTCGCCGTCTCGTTCTGGGTGCAGAAGATCGCCTTGATGCGGTGCGTCTTGTCCGCCTTCAGCCGCTCCGCATAGAGTTCCAGCGGAACGCCGGTTCCCCATTCGCAGTCGATGACGTCGACCTCGAAACCGAGCCGTTCGGCCATGTCGACCCACAGATGCGAGAACTGGCCGAAACGCGACATCAAAACGCGGTCGCCTGGGCTGAGCACATTGGTCATCGCCGCTTCCCAGGCTCCGGTGCCCGAGGACGGGTAGATGAAGACGCGGCCGGTCTCGTTCTTGAAGATCCGTTTGATGTCCTCGAACAGCGGCAGGGTGAGGTCGGGGAAGGTGGCCGCGCGCATGTCCTCCATCGGCAGGTTCATCGCTTGGCGTACCTGCTCGGGGATGTTGGTCGGCCCGGGAATGAAAAGATGGGTGAAACCGGCCATGATGCGAACTCCTCCTGATCCAGCAAAGCGGTGGTGGGGAGTTTCGTTTCGAGGGCCAATGCCAACAACACCTTGGCGGGTAAGATCTCACCGCATGCGGGTGGGTATGGCCTACCCGGTCGCCCTACCCGAAAGGCTGCCTTTGGCTACGCCTCTCTCGTGAATAGAGCGCGACCGCCATGGCGCGGTTGCGGACGTCCAGCTTGTCGTACAGATTCTTGAGATGGTACTTCACGGTATTTTCGGAGATGCCGGTCCGGGTGGCGATCTGCAAATTGGTCCAGCCGTCGGACAATACCGCCAGCAGTTCACGCTCGCGCACGGTAAGCCGGGATAGAGGCGTATCGTTGACCTTGTTGATGTCGATATAGGGGATGCAGATGCGGCCGTGCGCGACAGCCAGGATCGTGTCGAAGATGATGGCGGGATCGTCGAACTGGAAGCAGTAGCCCTGGGCCCCCAGGCGCACGCACTGTTTCAGGATGCCGATGTCATGGTCGTTTGAAAAGACCGCGATGCGAACGTCGAGCTTGCGGGCCTGGACCTCGGCCAGGACATCAGCGCCGTCCATGTCGGACAGCTTCCAGCCGATCACGGCGACATCGAACTCCTGGACCGCTGCCAGCTCCAGGAAATGCCTGCCGCTTTGTACGGAGGCCAAAAGCTCGAAGCGCCCGTCGCAGTCCAGCATTTCGCGCAGAGCCGATATGACGAGCGGATTGCGTTCGGCCACGACCACGCGAACGCGCCGCTCGTCGATTGCCTTGTTTTCTGTCCGCGACCTGATCTTCAAGGGCTTCCGGCTTTTTTGTTGCGGCTTGGGGGTCCAGCCGATGCCTGGACCTGCATATGACAATTCTGCCCCAATCGCGCACGGGTGCTCTTTCCCCAGCGACATGCGCTGTCGCGTGGCCGGGCCACAAGCACACCCGCTTTTGACGGAATCGACCAAGTCGCGCACGCCGGACAATGTCGCGTCGGCGGAAAACGACGCCGTTGCGCAAGCGGGACTTTTCGGCTGGAATTCCCGTGCGTTGGAGCGACGGGCTGCGAAATCGAATCATGCCGCCGCTCCAAATTTCTTGTTTGTGGTCGGACCCAAAACCGATTTCCACTTTTCGGAATCATGGTCTAGACCTGACTGGCAACCTTTCCGGGATTCTGATGGCTGGAGACGCTGGTGGAAGGCCAGGACAAGCAGACGACCTCCGCCAAGGCGGCTGACGACGCCCACGCCGACATCTATGGCGAGGACGGCGCGGTTCTTTCGTCCTTCCTTGCCCAGATCGGTGCGGCGATCGCCGACCGCGACACGCTGACACTCAAGCGCGAAGTCGACGACCTGCACCAGTCGGAACTTGGCGACCTCATCGAGGCGCTGCATCCCGAGCAGCGGCGCGCGTTGGTCGAGCTGCTGGGCGCCGACTTCGATTTTTCCGCGCTGACCGAAGTCGACGAGGCGATCCGCATGGATATCGTCGACAATCTGCCCAATGCGCAGATCGCGCAGGCCGTGCAGGCACTCGATTCCGACGACGCGGTCTACATTCTCGAAGACCTCGAGCCGGAAGACCAGGACGAGATCCTGTCGCAGCTGCCGTTCACCGAGCGGATCAGGCTGCGGCGCTCGCTCGACTACCCGGAAGAGACCGCCGGGCGGCGCATGCAGACCGAGTTCGTCGCTGTGCCGCCTTTCTGGACCATCGGCCAGACCATCGACTACATGCGCGAGGACAAGAACCTTCCGGACCGCTTCAGCCAGATCTTCGTCATCGATCCGACCTTCAAGTTGTTGGGGGCCATCGATCTCGACCAGATCCTGCGCGCCAAGCGCGCGGTCAAGGTGGGGGAGGTCATGCATGAGACGCGGCACGCCATTCCCGCCACCATGGACCAGGAAGAGGCGGCGCGGGAATTCGAACAATACGACCTTCTGTCGGCCGCGGTCGTCGACGAGAACGAGCGGCTGGTCGGCGTGCTGACCATCGACGACGTCGTCGACGTCATCCAGCAGGAGGCGGAGGAAGACCTGCTGCGCATGGGCGGCGTCGGTGACGAAGAGCTCTCCGACAGCATTCTGGCGACCTCGCGCTCGCGCGTTCCGTGGCTGCTCGTCAATCTGCTGACGGCATTCCTGGCGGCATCGGTGATCGGCCTGTTCGACCACACGATCGAGCGAATCGTGGCACTCGCCGTGCTGATGCCGATCGTGGCCGGCATGGGCGGCAATGCCGGTTCGCAGACCATGACCGTCACCGTGCGGGCGCTGGCGACCAGGGATCTCGACATCTACAACGCCGGCCGCATCATCCGCCGCGAGATGGGCGTCGGCTTCATCAACGGCATCGTCTTCGCCGTGCTGATCGGCATCGTCGCCGCAAGTTGGTTCCACGACCCTAATCTCGGCGGCATCATCGCGGCGGCTATGATCATCAACATGTTCGTGGCGGCCCTTGCCGGCATTCTGATCCCGCTGCTGCTCGACAGGTTCAAGGTGGATCCCGCGGTCGCTTCGGCGGTTTTCGTCACCACGGTCACCGACGTCGTTGGATTCTTTGCCTTCCTCGGCCTCGCGAGCTGGTGGTTCGGCGTCCGGTAACGGTCTCAATTGACTTTTACGTAAATGCCGTGCGAGGCTTGTGCGGGGTGTCGCGTCGATTCCGGCGGACAAGGGTTTGGTTCGGGACAGAAGGGAGACGCCGCATGGCGATCGCCTGGAATCCCGGCAGGGAGTGACAATGCGGGAATATTATTCGATCACCGAGCTGACCCGCGAATTCGACGTGTCGACGCGGACACTGCGTTTCTATGAAGACGAGGGATTGGTGCAGCCGGTGCGGCGCGGCCGCACACGCCTGTTTCGCCCTTCCGACCGCCACCTCATCCGGCAGATCATGCGCGGAAAACGCCTCGGCTTCTCGATCAACGAGATCCGCGAGATCATCCAGATGTACAAGGAGCCGCCGGGCGAGGTCGGGCAGCTCAAGCTGATGATCAAGCGCATCGAGGAAAAGCGCGAAGACCTCAGGCAGAAACGTCGCGACCTTGAGGAGACACTAGCCGAACTCGACCAGGCCGAGGAGTCTTGCGTCGAGCGGCTGGTCGAGCTCGGCGTCAACACGTAGCCCTGCTCAAATCCAGCGCCGGACTCTTTTTGCATAGTCGCGGTATTTCTTGCCGAATTTCGCCGCCAATATCTTTTCCTCGCCCTCGATCGCGACCTTCTGGGTGACGAAGGCGGCGACGAAGGCAAGCAGGAAGAACCAGGCGATGCCCGAGACGAAGGCGACGCCGATCAACAGCAGCGTGTTGGCCAGGTACATCGGATTGCGGCTGACGCCGAAGGGGCCGGTCGTGACGAGATGATCGGGCACGGCGTTGGGATTGAGCGTGGTCCTGGCCCGTATCATGGTGCGGATCGCTGTGAACCAGAGTACGGCCACGGCGAACAATGCCACCCAGCCGGCGGCGAACAGGATGTCGCCAAGGAGATCGCCGATCCAGGGCAGCGGGATGTAGAGGCCGAGCACGACACTGATGAGGATGGCGGCGGCGTAGATCACCGGCGGCCACGGTATCAGCCCAGGTTTCGGCCCGGTCCCAGGCTTCGGTTCGATCCCAGGCTTTGGCCCGATCATTGTGTCCCTCCCTCCGTCATCTTGTCGTCGGTCTTGGCGGTGCACGTTGCGGCAAGATCGGACAGATGCGCCCTGAAGTCCGCAGTCTGGTCGTTGTTGAAGAGCCGATCAAGAGAGGCTTCACCTTCGAGCGTTTCGAGCATGCAGCCGCAATAGCTCGAACAGAAGGTTGCGTTGCGCATCTGCTCGCACGATCGCTGGCAGGTTTTCAGGAAATTGACCTGCGGGGTTTCGACCTGCGCCGGCATCACTTGCGAGAACAGCCAGACGCAGCCGATCAGCAGCGGCTGGTGGACCAGGTAGAAAGCCAGGCTGTGGCGGCCGATGAAGTCCAGCGGGTTCGACCAGCGTCCGGGCGCCAGGTTCGCCAGGCGTGCCCTTATGCCGGAGGTGGAAGCGAATTTCGCCACCGCAATGCCCGTAAGCACGGCGCCGAACCAGGGGAACAGCGGAACGTAGTCGTTGGAGCGCGGATTGATCGCCGACAGGCCGATCCACCAGAGCCAGGGATGATCGAGGGCCTCGAAGCGCAGGTAGACTGGTGCCGCGATGACGAGCGCGGCGACGGCAAGCGTCAGCAGCGCCGGCAGGCGCAGGAACGCGAGGCCGAGCAGGCTGGCGAGCGCGATCTCGTGCAGGATGCCGAAGAAGATGAATCCGTCGGGCGTGGCGATGCGGGTGACGACCGAAATGGCGACCGCCGCGCCGGCGATCATGGCGAACCGCTTCCAGAAGCCGTTCCAGCGGATCTGCCGGCCATGGGCGAGATAGAGGCTGACCCCGACCAGGAACAGGAAGGTCGATGCGATGCAGCGGGCGTAGAACTTCCACCAGCCGAAGGCGGTGAGGCCGGGATCGGTGTAGCCGAAGAATTCCAGGTCCCAGGTGAAGTGGTAGCTCGCCATCGCGATCAGCGCGATGCCACGCAAGATATCGATGGCGACGATGCGCTTCGATGGCTGCGGGACGGGTACGGTCGGCGTGTGGATGCTCATGGTCTCGCGATCTGATTCAGCCCCTCCACGACGACTATCACGGTTGCACCGGATAGAAGAAGACCGGGCGCCTTGGCCTGCACCGCGCGGCGGGGTCCGCGCCAGCCGCCGGGTTGGGCCAGCGCGGAAAAGCCTTTGACCGGCTTCGCTTTTTGCCGGATGTGCGTCGGTTTCCTCTTAATGGGCCTGAAATGTCCACGGCAGATTTGACGCCGCGATTCTGCTTTGGGGAAGCAATGTCCACCCATGTTCGTCATCCGATCTGGCTTCCGGCCCTCAAGGCCGCGGATGCGCGCACCTTCGCCTCGCTTTACGCGGTCGAATCCTTCGCCCGCGCCATGGTGTCGAGCGTCATACCGATCCAGGCCTACGAGATTCTCCACAACGAGCAGATCGTCTCCATACTTTACACCGCCGTGTCCCTGCTCGGCCTGTCGGTGACCTTATTCATGCCGATGCTGATCCGCCGCTTCGCGCGGCGCTGGGTCTACACGGCGGGCGCCTGCCTGCTCGCTATCGGCTCGCTGTTCTTCGTCACCCATACGCTCGCCGGGCAACTGGCCGGGATGCTGTGCCGGGTGATGGGCGCCAGCGCGCTGTCGATCACGCTCAACCTCTACATCATGGATCACATCCGCAAGACCGATTTCATGCAGGCCGAATCGCTGCGCATGGCGTGGTCGATGGTTGCCTGGACCTGCGGGCCGACGCTCGGCATTTTTCTCTATACGCGCTTCGGCATTTATGCCGCGCATGGCGCGGTGGCGGTGTTCGCCATGGCTTTGCTGGCGCTGTTCTGGACCTATCGGCTGAGCGACAACCAGTCGATCCGCCCGGGCAAGACACGACCGGCCAATCCGCTCGCCAACATCGGCCGCTTCGTCGCCCAGCCGAGGCTGAGATTGGCCTGGCTGATAGCCTTCGGCCGTTCCTGCTTCTGGACGACCTTCTTCGTCTATGGACCGCTGTTCATGGTCATCACCGGCGAGGGCGAATTGGCCGGCGGCCTGCTGGTCTCGGCCGGCAACGCGCTGCTGTTCATGGCGATCTTCTGGGGCAAGGCGGGGAAACGCTTCGGCGGCCGCAGGACCATGACATTTGCCTATTTCGCCATGTCGGCGACGCTGCTGGCGGCCGGTGCCGTGGGCGAAACCGTGCCGTTGCTCACCGGTGCCTTCCTGCTGTGCGGCGCCTTCTTCACCATCGCGCTCGACGCGCTGGGTTCGACCGCCTTCATGCGCTCGGTGCGCTCTTATGAGCGCGCGCAGATGGCGGCGGTCTACCGCACCTATCTCGATTTTTCCGAACTGACGCCGCCGCTGGTCTATTCGGTGGTGCTGGCCTTCTTCGGCCTGGGCTCGGTGTTCGTCACGCTTGGGCTACTGGCAGCCTTTTGCGGCTTCATGACCTGGCGATATCTGCCGAAGTCGCTGTGATCTTCAGGCCTCGGGTGAGCGCGCAGCGTGCCGTTCGCGCACCCAGTTGTGAAAACGGTGCAGGTCGTACTCCTCGGGCATCAGCACGCCAGCTGTATGACGCATCGAGCGCAGGCCCTTCTGGTTGACCTCGCAGATTGCCGCGTCCTCCTCCAGCACCTGTGTGCCGAAGGCAACGATGTTGTCGATGTCGGTCTCAGCGAGCGCCTCGGGCGCGAACAGCCATTCCGCGGTCAATTCGGTCTGTTCGGGACCGAGCGGCGTAAGCCGCACGGTCCTGACATAGTCGACATGGCCGACAATGAACATCGACGGCAGGTTGGTGGAGTAAGTCTGACCGGCGGTTCGTTCCGCCGGCGTCAAGCTCGGGAAGATCGGCCCGTGCGTCTGCCCATCACGCGACCATGTCTCAGCCCCGGCGCGCAGGCCGCCGGAGAATTCTGGCGCGTCATTGTCGGCGTGGCGGAGCCATTCGGGATCCTCATGCCGGCTCATCAGGCCGCGGCCGTAGATCGGCACCAGCCGCGACAGGTCCTTGTGGACGCCCGGGCAGTGCAGGCACTCGTTGAAGTTTTCCCAAAAAATCTTCCAGTTGCAGTTCATCACCTTGCGCAGCACGTGCCCTGATACCAGCATTTCCAGCGGCCAGTTGCCGAAGTCGCCGGAGGCCGGGTCGAAGGAGGATTGCGCCGAGCTGGCGGCATCTTCCGCAAGATTGACGAAGACGAAGCCCCGCCACACCGAGTGCGCGACGCGATAAAGCGGGTGATCGGCCTTGTCGAAGCCGTCAGGCAGCGATTTCGACGGCACGCGCACCAGATCGCCACGCAGAGAATAGGACCAGGCATGATACGGGCAGGTGATCAGCCGCGCCTTCAGCCGGCCCTGGCTTTCCTGGCAAAGCTGCGAGCCGCGATGCCGGCAGGTGTTGTGGAAGGCATGCAACTCGCCGGTGTCGTCGCGCAGCAGGAGGATTTCCTGCGTACCGACGCGGAAGGTGCGGAACGCCAAAGGCTGGGCAAGGTCGGCCTCGCGGCAGACGAGCAGCCAGTTCCTGTACCAGATGGCGTCGAGATCGCGCTGATAGTTGTCCTGGTCCCAATAGGCCGACGAGGGCAGCGTCGGCTCGGTTCGAGTCAGGCCGTTATAGGGCACGCACTCGCTGGCATTGGGCTGCATGGCTGGCTTCCCGTGAGGGGTGCCAGCCGACACCCGGCCATGAAGTTTGTCAATCGGGACGGGATGAGGGCAGCTTCGCCGATACGGCGCTCCTGCGCTGGCGGCTGTCGGAATTTGGTTTGCCGGGCGCGGCGAATTTCCCTATAGTCCCCGATGTCGTCGGTTCCTTTTTGGAGCCAAGAGGGAATGCGGTGCGGGCAGGAATTCCTGCCCAATGCCGTGGCTGCCCCCGCAACTGTGTGCGGTAGTCCTCTCCATATGCCACTGAAGATTTTTCTTCGGGAAGGTGGGGAAGGGCGCTTATCCGCGAGCCAGGAGACCTGCCGGCGACAGGAAACTGACTTCGATGCCCTCGGGTGGAGGGCGAAAGGACAAGACATGACTACCGCTTCCGTCTCCCTCGGCGCCTCCGTCTCCTCGCAGTCGCGCTTCATGCAGCTCGCGCTCGCGGCGCTGCTCGGCATCTTCGTCGTCGGCTTTGTCGGCTTCTCGCATATCGATGCGGTCCACAATGCTGCCCACGACTATCGCCACTCGATGGCGTTTCCCTGCCACTAACGAGGATCCGACATCATGAATCTGTTTCGCAACGTCGTGTTCGTCGCGGCGATCGCGGGGCTCGTGGCCGGTGTCGTTCTCGCCTGCATGCAGGCCTATGCCACCGTGCCGCTGATCCTCAAGGCGGAAGTCTACGAAAGGGCCGGCGGCGGCCACCACCATGATCACGCGGCCGCACCAGCGGCGACCAATGATGCCATGAGCACGGTGGCGCCCGCTGGGAATGCCATGAGCTCTGCCGCGCCCGCGGGCACCGATGCCGTGACACCGGCGGAGGAAGACGAAGGCTGGGCGCCGGCCGACGGTTTCGAGCGTTTCGCCTTTAGCGTGGTTGCCAATATCGTCACCGGCATCGGCTTCGCACTGGTCCTGGTCGCGGTTTCCGAGTTCTTCGGCGGCGTCGGCAACTGGCGCCAAGGTGTGTTCTGGGGCTTGGCCGGCTTTGCCGTGTTCACACTGGCACCGGGTCTCGGACTGCAGCCGGAACTGCCGGCAATGCCGGCGGCCGATCTTCTGCCGCGCCAGATCTGGTGGACGGCGACGGCGGCCGCGACCGCGATCGGCCTAGGCCTGATCGTGTTTCGCAGATCGCTGCCATTGACCATCCTCGCCGTCTTGCTGATCGTCGCGCCGCATGTCGTCGGCGCGCCGCAGCCCGACAGTTTCGAAACACCGATCCCGGAAGGCCTGCACCATCAGTTCGTGGTGGCGGTGACGGTGACCAATCTGGTGTTCTGGCTGGTGCTCGGCGCGATCGTGGGCGTGGTGCGCAGGCGCTTCACCGGCATGGCGACCAGCCTGCGCGACAGCTTTGCCTGATCGCGGCAGGCTGACCTTCATCATCGGTGGTGCGCGCTCCGGCAAGAGCGCGCACGCCGAAACCCTGATGACGGCATTGCCCTCGCCATGGGCCTATATCGCCACGGCGCAAGCCCATGACGACGAGATGCGCGAGCGCATCGCGCTGCACCGCTCGCGGCGCGGTGAGGGCTGGTCGACCACCGATGCGCCACTCGACCTCGCCGAAGCGCTGGAGGCGTTGCCAGACGGGCAGCCGGTGCTTGTCGACTGCCTGACGCTGTGGCTGACCAACCACACGCTGGCCGATCACGACGTCGAGGCCGCGTGCCGGCGGCTGGCGGACGTGCTGTCTCGGCCGCGCGGACCGTGGTTCGTGGTAACGAACGAGGTCGGGCAAGGCATCGTGCCCGACAACGCGCTGGCGCGTCGGTTTCGTGACGATGCCGGCCGGCTCAACCAGCGGGTCGCCGCGATTGCCGACACGGTGCTGCTCATGGTGGCGGGGCTACCGCTCAAGGTGAAGTGAAATGACCGATATCGACGACAAGGATGAAGAACGCCATCGCGCCAAGATGGCCAAGCGCAAGGCGGTGCAGGACGCCGAGGTTGCGGGCAAGACGATCGAGAAGGGGTTGCTGATCGTCAACACCGGTCCCGGCAAGGGCAAGACCACGGCCGCCTTCGGTCTTGCGCTGCGCATGCTCGGCTACGGCAAGCGCGTCGGCGTCGTCCAGTTCATCAAGGGCAAATGGCACACCGGCGAGAAGGAGGCCTTTGCCGTCTTTGGCGACCGTGTCGTCTGGCACGCAATGGGCGAGGGTTTCACCTGGGAGACGCAGGACCTGAAGCGCGATATCGCTGCCGCCGAGGCCGCCTGGGCCAAGGCTCTGGAATTGATCGCCGACCCCTCGATCAGCCTTGTCGTGCTCGACGAGCTCAACATTGCCTTGCGCTACGACTATCTCGCTCTCGACAAGGTGGTTGCGGCGCTCAAGGCTCGCCGCGAAGGCCTGCATGTCGTCGTCACCGGCCGCAACGCCAAGCCGGCACTGGTCGAGGCGGCGGACCTGGTCACCGAGATGGGGGTGACAAAGCACCATTTCTCGGCTGGCGTGAAAGCGCAGCAAGGCATCGAGTTCTAGAAAACCAGAACGGCGATCAGCGCGACAAGGCCGAACAAGCCGATCAGCAGGTAGTCCGCGACCCGGTAAAGCTTGAGCGCCCGCCTGATATCGCCGCTGTCGACATCGCGGCGGCCGCCTTCGCCCATGAAGATGTCGTCGACCATGACACCGCCATAGCTGCGTGGTCCGGCGAGCGCCAGCCCGAGCGCGCCGGCCATGGCCGCTTCCGGCCAGCCGGCATTGGGCGAGCGGTGTTTTTTCGCGTCGCGCCTCACCGCCTGCCAGGCGTCGCGGGGGTCGGCGCCCTCGACCAGGAGGGAAGCGAGCACGATCAGCAGCGCCGTCAGCCGCGATGCAGGCAGGTTGATCCAGTCGTCGAAGCGCGCCGCCGCCCAGCCGAAGGCCTCATGGCGCGGAGTCCGGTGGCCGACCATCGAATCGGCGGTGTTGGCCGCCTTGTAGGCCGCGCCGCCGGCGAGCCCTCCGACCCCGGTCCAGAAGGCGGGGGCGACGATGCCGTCGGAAAAATTTTCCGCCAGGCTCTCGATCGCCGCGCGGCAGACGCCGGCGCGGTCGAGCGTCTCGGGATCACGGCCGACGATCCGCGAAACGGCGGCTCGGCCCATGTCGAGGCCTCCGCTGTCGAGCGCGTCGGCGACGGCTTCGACATGTTCGTAAAGGCTTTTCTGCGACAGAAGCGATGTCGCCAGAAAGACGGCAACGATCCACCCCAGGGGGACGAACCAGAGCAGAACAAGCTGCACGCAAAGGCCCGCTATCGCAGGCACCAGCACGATGACCAGAAGCGCCTGGACACCACGTTGGCGACGCAACGCGTCGGGATCAGTGGCGCGGTTGAGCCGCAAGTCGAGAAAGGATATCAGCCTGCCGAACCATGTCACCGGATGGCCGATGGCGCGAAACAGCCAGTCGGGATAACCAAGGGCGAATTCGACAATTAATGACAGGAAAGCGATCAGGACTGACATGAAGCTTCTTGAAGGAGCGGTGGACCATGGTGGAAGTCTTGGCCGGGCAAGGGCGCTTTTCCCCAATGCCGTGCTGCCTTTCGTCGACCTCTCGACCGGTATCAATCCGCACTCCTACCCGCTTTTCGACCTGCCCGCCACCTCGCTGTGGCGATTGCCAGAGGCCGCGCGTGGACGCGAACTGATAGAGATCGCGGCCAACACCTATGGCGCGCCTTCCCCAGCAAGCGTGGTGGCGGCCCCTGGCACACAGATCCTGTTGCCGCGCGTCGCCTCGCTGGTGAGGCCCGGCAAGGCAATGGTGCTGGGGCCGACCTATGCCGAACACGCCCGGGCGGCGGCGATTGCCGGGCACGACGTGGTCGAGGTCAGCGATTTCGCGGCGCTGGCGAAAGCCGACCTCGCCATCATAGTCAATCCGAACAATCCCGATGGGCGCGTCGTCGAGCGCGACCGGTTGCTGGTGCTGGCCGCTGGACTTCGCGCCAAGGGCGGGCTGCTGGTCGTCGACGAGGCGTTCATGGATGTCGGTCCACGCGAGCACAGCCTCGCCGGCGATGTCGGCCAGGGCGGCATCGTCGTGCTGCGTTCGTTCGGCAAGTTCTTTGGTTTGGCCGGCCTGCGGCTCGGGTTCGCGCTTGCCGACGCGCCGACGGCTGAACGGCTGGACATGCAGTTCGGGCCGTGGGCTGTCGCAGGACCGGCCCTGGAATACGGCATCCGCGCGCTCGCCGATCTCGACTGGCAGGATGCGATGCGGGCCTCGCTGGCGGAAGCGACGGTGCGGCTCGACGCGCTGTTTAGCCGTTTCGGCGTTCCCGTCGCGGGCGGCACCACGCTGTTCCGCTATCTCAGCCTGCCCGATGCCGGCGGCCTGTTTTCCGGGCTTGGCCAGAGCGGTATCCTGCTGCGGCATTTCTCCGAACGGCCGCATGCCTTGCGCGCCGGACTGCCGGGGAGCGAGGAGGAGTGGCGCAGGATCGAATCCGCCCTTGCCGATTGGGCGTCGCGGCGCGAGGATCGGTCGAAAGGTTTCAAACAATGATCCATGTCTGCTCACTGGCGAAAATCGAGGAAGTGGTGGCCAGGACCGGCGCCGACCGCATGCTGTCGCTGCTCGCCGCCGGAACGGACGTAGTCCGACCGGCCTCGATCCCAAGGGAAAACCATCTGCACCTGGTCATGCACGACATCGCCGTGGCGCAGGACGGCATGACCATGCCGGGCGAGGAGCATGTCCGTAACCTGCTCGATTTCGCACGCCGCTGGGACCGGGCGAAACCAATGCTGGTGCACTGCTATGCCGGCATCAGCCGTTCGACCGCCTCGGCCTATATCATCGCCGCGGCTTTGGCGCCGAAACGCAACGAGGTGGAACTGGCGCGGACGCTGCGAGCGCTGTCACCTTCGGCGACGCCCAATCCGCGGCTGATCGCGGTGGCCGACGCGCTGCTCGAGCGCAACGGCCGCATGAACGAGGCGATCGAGTCGATCGGGCGCGGCGCCGACGCCTTTGAAGGCACGCCGTTCGCCCTCCAGATCGACGGTTAGCTATTTCAGCCACTCCGCGAGCTTGGCCTTGCGCACATCCCGCACCAGGTTGATGAACCCGTCAGCCTGATATTCCGCGGTCAGCCGGCCTTTCTCGGCTGTCGCGATGCTGGCGTCGCCGACCACGCCGTTCGGGTTGAGATCCCCGGCAATCCAGGCGAAGGCGTGGGTGCCTGTGTGGCGCAACAGCGAGAATTCCTGCTCGGCCTTGGCGACGTTGGAAACGAAATTGTCGGCCTTGCCCATGTCGACGAGATCTGGCCGGAAATGCAGCATCAGCGACGTCTCGACATCGCCGCCATGAATGCCGTGACGATCCTCGAGTTCGGTGTACATGCCGGCCGGGCGGCCAAAGCGCTGCCAACTGGTCTTCACCGCCAGCATCTTTTCGCGCACGCGCAATTCGCGCGTGACGATGCCCATGATCTCCTCATTGCCGCCATGCGAATTGACGACGATGAGCTTGCGCACCCCGGCGCGCGCGATCGACAGGCCGAGCTCGGTCCAGGCGTCGACCAGCGTCGTTGCCGGCAGGGTGAGAGTGCCCGGCGCGTGCAGATGCTCGTTCGACTTGCCCACCGCCTGGACCGGCAGGATGCGAATGTCGAGATCGTCGGGCAAGCGTGAAATCACCGTGTCGAGCATGCCGTTCATGATCGAAGTGTCGGTCGAGACGGGCAGATGCGGTCCATGCTGCTCGATCGCCGCCAGCGGCAGCACCGCGATCGTGGCTTCGGGATCGATCGAGGCGTATTCGGTGGTCCGATAGTCGCCCCACCATACGCGTTTCTTGCCAGCAGTCATGTCACGCCTCTTCAAATGATCAGGTCAGACCTAGCGCGGTGCGGCAGGTCTGTCGATCACCCGGCCGCGATGGCCTCGACCTCGACCTTGAATTCGGGCCGGGCAAAGCCGGAAACGATCATCAGCGTCGAGGCCGGCGCCGGGCTCGAAAACAGCCGGTCGCGAACCTCCATGTAGGGCCGCAGATGCGCGCGGTCGGTGACATAGGCGTTGATGCGAACGATGTCGCCAAGTCCCAGCCCGGCTTCGCCCAGAACCGCCGCGATGTTCCTGAAGCAGAGTTCGGCCTGTGCGCCGGCATCTTCCGGTATCTGGTCGTCCGCCGTGATGGCGACCTGGCCCGAGCACAGCACCAGCCGCTTGCCGGCCGGCACCTCGACGCCGTGGCTGTAGCGGGCAAAGGGTGGCTTGATCGACTCAGGGGTGAGGAACTTGAACATGGCAATCTCCTGGATATGGCCAGCCTAAGGCCGGACGCATTGCACCATCAAGATGGTGGTGCATGTCGCCGGTGCGATTGTGGACAGGCGTTCAAAAAATAGGCACGATGCCCTTCGGTGCAGCACGACCTTTCCGGCTTTCGCAGATGGCTGTGGTGCAGGCGGGCGGGTCCCGGCGCGCGACGCCGGTGGCATGTGTCTTGCTTCTTGAATCTTTGGTGTCAAGCACGGCGCGCAACGCGCCGGTGCAAATAAAGGGCGGTGTCAATGTACGTGAAACAGAAGATTTCGGCCGCGGTGGTGGCCCTGCTTGCGGCCAGCACGCTGGGCGCGGCGGCGAATGAAAAAGTCACTTTCGGCACCAACTGGCTCGCCGAGCCGGAACATGGCGGCTACTACCAGGCCGTGGCCGATGGCACCTACGCCGCCTGCGGTCTCGACGTCACCATCATGCAGGGCGGCCCGCAGGTCAGCGGCCGGCCGATGCTGCTCGCCGGCAAGATCGATTTTTACATGGGCGGCAATCTGCTGTCGGCCTTCGACGCCGTCCAGCAAGGCATTCCGATGCGTGTGGTGGCAGCCGACTTCCAGAAGGACCCGCAGGTCATCATGTCCCACCCCGGCGAGGGGCTCGACAAATGGGAAGACCTGAAGAACGCCGAGCAGTACATTCTGGGTGACGAAGGCGTGCAGACCTTCTTCCAGTGGATGGTCATCGAGCTCGGTTTCGACGCTTCAAAGCGCGTCCCCTACACCTACAACACCGCCCCTTTCCTCGCCAACAAGAAGTCGATCCAGCAGGGCTACGTCACCTCGGAGCCGTTCGCGGTCAAGAAGGAAGGCGGCTTCGTGCCGAACCAGTTCCTGCTCGCCGACTACGGCTGGGACACCTACTCGACCACGATCGAGGTGATGCAGGAGACGATCGACAAGAAGCCTGAGGTGGTCCAGTGCTTCGTCGATGGCTCGGCCAAGGGCTGGTACAAGTACCTCTACGGCGACAACAAGGCCGCCAACGACATGATCAAGAAAGACAATCCTGACATGAGCGACGAGCAGATCGCTTTCTCGATCGAGCAGATGAAGAAGTTCGGCCTGGCCGATTCCGGCGACACCGAGAAGCTCGGCATCGGCGCCATGAAGGAAGAACGGATCAAGAGCTTCTACGACAAGATGGTCAAGGCCAAGGTCACGCCTGAAGGCATCGACATCACGAAAGCCTACACGCTGGCCTTCATCAACAAGGGGGTCGGGCTCGAGCTGAAGAAATAGGCCGGCCCGGCATGATGCGGGAACAGGTGGCGCAAACGCCCGCCTCGGACATGGCTCCGACCTTGCTGGCGCTGCGTGGCGTCGGCAAGGTCTTTTCCAACGGCGTGACGGCGCTCAGCGATGTCGACCTGACGATCCGGGAAGGCGATTTCCTCAGCCTGCTCGGACCGTCGGGCTGCGGCAAGTCGACGGCGCTGCGGCTGATTGCCGGCCTGTCCACGCCGACATCCGGCGTGCTCGACTGGCGCGGCGGCGGTTCGCTCGACCGCGCCAATATCGGCTTCGTCTTCCAGGAGCCGACGCTGCTGCCCTGGGCCAGCGTCTTCGACAATGTCTGGCTGCCGCTCAGGCTGAAAGGCATCTCCCGCGCCAAGGCGGCGCCCGCGGTTAACGAGATGCTGGCACGGGTTCATCTCACCGGCTTCGAGGACGCCGTGCCGCGCGAACTCTCCGGCGGCATGAAGATGCGCGTCTCGATCGCGCGCGCCATGGTGACCAAGCCACGCGTGCTGTTGATGGACGAGCCGTTCGCGGCACTCGACGAGATCACCCGCTTCAAGCTCAACAACGACCTGCTGGAACTGTGGCAAGACGAGCGCTTCACCGTCGTCTTCGTCACCCACAGTGTGTTCGAAAGCGTGTTTCTCTCCAACCGCGTCGTCGTCATGGCGGCTCGGCCGGGGCGGGTGTTCGACGAACTCGCGATCGAGGCCTCCTATCCGCGCGATGATGCGTTTCGCACCTCGCCTGACTATGCGGCCCTTTGCCGGCAAGCCTCGGATGTGCTGGTCAATGCCATCAATTCAACAGTGGGCTCGCATCATGACGGCCATTGACGGCACGTTGAAACTCGACCCCGAGGAAGCGCGCCGCGTGCGCCAGGAGCGGTTTGAGCGGATCGGCCGCTGGGTTCTGCCGCTGGCGATCATGATCCTGGCGATCTGGCTGTGGGACCGCATCTGCGTGTGGAACGAGATCCCGCAATACATCCTGCCGCGCCCCGGCGTCGTGCTGACAACGCTCTACAACGATGCCGGCCTGCTGTTTTCCGCACTGCTGGTCACCTTGCGCATCACCTTCCTCAGCCTGCTGCTGGCGGTTGTCGGCGGCGTCGGCCTGGCGGTCTTGTTCGCGCAGTCGAAATGGGTGGAGATGTCGTTCTTCCCCTTCGCCATCGTGCTGCAGGTGACACCGATCGTGGCGATCTTTCCGCTGATCAACATCTATGTCGACAATCAGACGACCAAGCTCCTGCTCTGCGCCTGGATCGTCGCCTTCTTCCCGATCCTGTCCAACACCACGCTCGGCCTCAACTCGGTCGACCGCAACCTGCGCGACCTGTTCAAGCTCAACGGCGCGACGCGCTGGCAGCAGCTGCGCTATCTCAGGCTGCCGGCGGCGATGCCGTATTTCCTTGGCGGGCTGAAGATCGCCGGCGGCCTGTCGCTGATCGGCGCCGTGGTGGCCGAGTTCGTCGCCGGCGCCACCGGCCAGTCGTCCGGACTTGCCTCGCGCATCATCGAAGCGGGTTACCGGCTCAACGCGCCAAGGCTGTTCGCGGCGCTGTTCCTGATATCGCTGACAGGCATCCTGATCTTTCTCGTGCTGTCGCTGATTTCGCATCTCATTTTGCGGCGCTGGCACGAAAGCGCGCTGAAGCAGGAGCGGTAGACCTTGATACCAGCCTCTGGCTCCTACCGCCTTGCCAACGCGCGTGTTCATCAATCTGTCACGCTTGGTCTGGCTGCGACCTTCGACAGCGACGGTTTCGCCCTTGCCGACATTACCGTCGCGGACGGCAAGATTTCCAGCATCGCCGTGCAGGCCGCATCGAAGGTCCCGGCGGGCGCCATCGACCTTGCCGGCCGTATCGTGCTGCCGTGTTTCGTCGACTGCCACACGCATATCGACAAGGGCCATATCTGGCCACGAAAGCCCAATCCCGACGGTACCTTCACGGGCGCTCTGAACGCCACAGGCGCCGACCGCGTGGCGCGCTGGAGCGCCGAGGATGTGGCGCGCCGCATGGATTTCTCGCTGCGCTCGGCCTACGCGCATGGCACCAGGGCGCTCAGAACTCATATCGACAGCGTCGCGCCGCAGGAGGAAATCTCCTGGCCCGTGTTCGAGACGATGCGCGAGGCATGGCGTGGCCGCGTCGAATTGCAAGGTGCCTGCCTGCTCGGCATCGAGGGCGTGCGCGACAAGAAATGGTTCGACAGGCTGGCCAAACGCGTGGCCGCCGCCAAGGGCGTGCTGGGCGTCGTCACCTATATGGTGCCGGACCTGGAAGAGCTGCTCGACCACGTTTTCGCGCAGGCAATCAAGCACGGGCTCGACCTTGATTTCCATGCCGACGAGACCGACGACATCGCCGCGATCTCGCTGAAGAAGATCGCCGAGGCGGCGCTGTGGAACGGCTTCGAGGGCAACATCCTCGTCGGCCATTGCTGCTCGCTGGCGCGCCAGCCCGATATCGAGGTGCTGGACACGCTGGACAAGGTGGCGAAGGCCGGGCTGGCAATCGTGTCGCTGCCGATGTGCAATCTCTATTTGCAGGACCGTCGCACTGACCAAACCACACCGCGCTGGCGTGGCGTGACGCTGCTGCATGAGATGAAGGCGAGGGGCATTGCGGTGGCCGTCGCTTCGGACAACACGCGCGATCCCTTCCATGCCTATGGCGATCTCGATATGCTGGAGGTCTACCGCATGGCGACGCGCGTCCTGCATTTCGATCATCCGGTCGGCGACTGGCCGCAGGCGGTCACCGCGACGCCGGCCCATGTGATGCGGCTCGATGGCTTCGGCACGCTCACCGCCGGAGGCGATGCCGACTTCGTGCTGTTCAAAGGTCGAAGCTGGACGGAATTGCTGTCGCGCCCCGAATCGGATCGCATCGTCGTGCGTGCGGGGCGAGCGATAGACCGGCAATTGCCCGACTATGCCGAACTCGACGAGCTGATGGTGGAATGATGGATGTTTCGGCGCTCAAACGCGATCTCGATGGGATAAAACTCGACGACAATCCGGCCATCGTCCAGCAGAAGAGCCGGGACTTCTACTGGTACAGTCCGGTCCTGAAACAACAGCTCGACCATGTCACCGGCGACCTCATCGTGACGCCCAGGAACGAAGCCGAACTGATCCGCGTGCTTGCCGCCTGTCATCGCCATGGCGTGCCGGTGACGCCGCGCGGCAGCGGCACCGGCAATTATGGCCAGGCAATGCCGCTTTCGGGCGGCGTGGTGCTCAATCTCGCCGAGATGAACGAGATCAAGTCGATCGCGCCGGGGCGCGTGGTGACCGGACCGGGCGCGGTCCTGGCCGACATCGACAAGGCGACGCGCGCGCATTCCGGGCAGGAGCTGCGGCTGTCGCCCTCCACCTACAACACCGCCTCGATCGGCGGTTTCATCGCCGGCGGCTCCGGCGGTGTCGGCTCGATCAATTTCGGCGGATTGCGTGATTTCGGCAATGTGCTGCGCCTGCGCGTGGTGACGATGGAGGCCGAGCCGAGGGTGCTCGAACTCACCGGCGAAGACCTGCACAAGGTGACCCACGCCTATGGCACCAATGGCATCATCTCGGAAGTCGAGATGCCGCTGACGGCGGCCTATGACTGGATCGACGTCATCGTCGGCTTCGACCAATTCATGGATGCGGCGCGCTATGGCAATGCGCTGGCCTGCCAGGACGGCATCCTGACCAAGCTGATCACGCCGATCGCGGCACCCGTGCCGCAGCTTTATTTCAAGCGGCACCAGAAATTCTTCAGGGAAGGTCAAAGCATCTGCGTCGTCATGGTGGCGCAACATGGGCTGGATGCTTTTCTGGCCTTTACGCGCCGCGCCGGGGGTGAGGTGATCTACAACGCCACCACGGCGACGCCGGAGGAGAAAAAGGGCCTGCCGCCGGCCTATGAGCTGGCCTGGAACCACACGACGCTCCGGGCGCTGCGCGTCGACCCCGCCGTCACCTACCTGCAGTCGCTCTATCCCTTTCCCAACCAGCTGGCGCTGGTAGAGAAAATGGATGCGATGTTTCCCGGCGAAGTGTTCTCGCATCTCGAATTCGTGCGGCTGGATGGCAACATCACCTGCTTCGGCCTGCCGCTGGTCAAGTTCACCACCGAGGCGCGGCTTAACGAGATCATCCGCCTGCATGAGGAAAATGGCTGCCCGATCTTCAACCCGCACCGCTACACGCTGGAAGAGGGCGGCATGAAGCAGACCGACGCGGTGCAACTCGCCTTCAAGCGCGAGACCGACCCGCAAGGCCTGCTCAATCCCGGCAAGATGATCGCCTGGGAAAACCCGGACTATGACTACCGTTCGGGCCGGACGTTCCTGTTCAAGGGGTTGCAGAGGACGGGATGAGGAGAAGTTCGCGCTTGAACACCCCCCTCTGGCCTGCCGGCCATCTCCCCCGCAAGGGGGGAGATCGGACTGCCTCATTGCTTTCGCCAATTGTCAGCGTGGCAGGTTGGCGGCAGCGTTTAAGCTGCCAATCTCCCCCCTTGCGGGGGAGATGGCTGGCAGGCCAGAGGGGGGTGCCTCGCGCCGACCTGCGGAATATCCTCCCGTGAAAATCCTCGTCCTCTACGTTCATCCGGTCGAGACCAGCTTCAATGCCGGGCTGCACGGGACGATCGTCGAGCGGCTGACGGCGGCGGGTCACGTGGTCGACGATTGCGATCTCTATGCCGAAGAATTCGATCCGCGGCTGACGCGCAGGGAGAGGCTGGATTATCACAATCAGCGCGGTCCCGGGGATCCTGCGGCGCTATACGTCGAGCGCCTGTTGCGGGCCGATGCGCTGGTGCTTTCCTATCCGGTCTGGAATTACGGTTTCCCGGCGATCCTGAAAGGGTTTTTCGATCGCGTCTTCCTGCCGGGCGTGTCGTTCAAGCTGGTCGACGGCAAGGTGGAGCCGTCGCTGCACAACATAATAAAGGTCGCGGCGGTCACCACCTATGGCGGCAGCCGGTTCCGCGCCTTTCTGATGGGCGACCCGCCGCGAAAACTGATCAAGCGCATGCTGCGCGCCACGGTAAAGCCGGGTGCTCCGGTGACCTACCTCGCGCATTATTCGATGAACCTGTCGACCGATGAAACCCGAAAGTCCTTCACGGCGAAGGTCGCGGCCAGCATGGATGCATTCTGATGCGTGCCCTTGTCGTCTATTGCCATCCGGTGCCGGAGAGCTTCTGCGCCGCCATTCGCGACATCGCCGTGGATGTGCTGACGCGTCGAGGCTGGGACGTGCGGCTGCTCGACCTCTACGCCGAAAAGTTCGATCCGGTGATGAGCTGCCAGGAGCGGCGTAGCTACAATAGTCAGGCGCCGCAGGACCCGGCGCTGAAACCGCATTTCGAACTGCTCAACTGGGCCGAAGCGATCCTGTTCGTCTACCCGACCTGGTGGTACGGGCTGCCGGCGATGCTGAAGGGCTGGCTAGACCGGGTGTGGGCGACCGATGTCGCCTTCAAGCTGCCGGCGGGCAAGGGCGGGATCAAGTCGCTGATGACGCATGTCACCAAGGTCGGCGTCATCACCACTTGCGGTGCACCGACCTGGTGGAGCGTCGTCGTCGGCCAGCCCGGGCGCAAGACCTTGCTGCGCGGCATGCGGGCGCTGTGCGCCAGGCGCTGCAAGACGTTCTTCCTGGCGCATTATTTGATGGACGCCTCGACGCCGAAGACGCGAGCGGCGTTTCTGGTCAAGGTGCGGGCGAAGTTGGAGCGGTTTTGAAAGATTAGCACCTGGGCAGCGCTAGCCTGCCCCAGTTTGAGACGTTCGCGCCGCCCCTCATCCGGCCCTTCGGGCCACCTTCTCCCCGTGAACGGGGAGAAGGAAAAAGCGGCGCTACATTCTCGTCCGTTCCGATTTCGGATCGTACATCGGTTTCAGCGATGCCTCAGCCGTAAACCGTTCGCCGGCGATCTCGATTTCATAAGTCGAGGCGAGCACATCCGCCTCGCTCTGCCCTTGGCACGGCACATAGCCCAGCCCGATCGCTCCGCCGAGATGATGGCCGTAATTGCCCGAAGTGATCGGACCGATGATCTTGCCATCGCGCAGGATCGCTTCGTTGTGGAAGAGCAGAGGCTGCGGGTCCTTGAGGCGGAACTGGACCAGGCGGCGGTCCAATCCGGCCTCCTTCTTCTTCAGCACGGCATCGCGGCCGATGAAATCGCCCTTGGCCGTCTTCACCGCGAAGCCGAGGCCCGCCTCCAGCACATTGTCCTCATCGGTGATGTCGTGTCCGAAATGGCGGAAAGCCTTTTCTATGCGGCAGGAATCCAGCGTGTGCAGTCCACAGAGCTTTAGCCCGACATCGGCGCCGGCCTCATCGATGGCCTCGAAGACATGGGCGGCCTGTTCGGTCGAGACGTAAAGCTCCCAGCCGAGCTCACCGACATAGGTGACGCGGTGCGCCCGGGCGAGGCCCATGCCGATTTCGATCTCCTGGAACGTGCCAAACGGATTGTTCTCGTTGGAGAAGTCGCTGGGGCTGACCTTCTGGATCAGTTTTCGCGCATCCGGGCCCATCACGCAGAGCACGCTTTCAGCGGCGGTTACGTCCGTGATGATGACGAACTGGTCGCCGACATGCCGCCGCAGCCAGGCGAGGTCGCGCTGCAGCGTGGCGCCCGGCACGACGAGGAAATAGGCCGTATCCGAAAGCCGCGACACGGTGAGGTCGCTCTCTATGCCGCCGCGCTGGTTAAGCATTTGCGTGTAGACGATCTTGCCCGGCGCCACGTCCATGTCGTTGGCGCAGAGTCTTTGCAGAAAGGTGCAGGCGTCGCGGCCCTCGACGCGGATCTTGCCGAATGACGTCATGTCGAACAGGCCGACCTTGTCGCGGACCGCCAGATGCTCCTCGCGCTGGTTATCAAACCAGTTCTGCCGCTTCCAGGAATAGCGATATTCGCGCTCCTGGCCTTCGCGGGCGAACCAGTTGGCACGCTCCCAGCCGGCGACTTCGCCGAACACGGCGCCGCGCGCCTTCAGATGCTCGTGCAGGGGCGAGCGGCGCACACCACGCGAGGTTGCCATCTGGCGATAGGGGAAATGGTCGGCATAAAGCAGGCCGAGCGTTTCGGAGACGCGTTCCTTGAGATAGCGGCGGTTCTTCTGGAAGGGTTGAGTGCGGCGGATGTCGACTTCCCACAGGTCGAACGGGGCTTCGCCATCGTTGATCCACTGCGCCAGCGCCATGCCGGCGCCGCCCGAAGAGACGATGCCGATCGAATTGTAGCCGGTCGCCATCCAGTAGCCGCGCAACTCCGGCGCCTCGCCGAGATAATAGCGGTCGTCAGGGGTGAAACTTTCAGGCCCGTTGAAGAAAGTGTGGATGCCGGCGGTCGCCAGCATCGGCATGCGGCTAACGCCCATTTCGAGGATCGGTTCGAAATGGTCCATGTCCTCCGGCAACTGGTCGAAGCAGAAATCCTCGCGGATGCCGTCCATGCCCCATGGCTTGGCCACCGGCTCGAAGGCGCCGAGCATCATCTTGCCGGCGTCTTCCTTGTAGTAGGCGCACTCGTCCGGCACGCGCAGCACCGGCAGGCGGCCAAGGCCGGGGATCGGCTCGGTGACCAGATAAAAGTGCTCGCAGGCGTGCAGCGGGATGTTCACGCCGTTCTGGGCGCCGAGGTCGCGCGCCCACATGCCGGCGCAGTTGATGACGATGTCGGTCTCGATCGTGCCCTGGCCTTCGCCTTGCGCCCAGGACACGCCGGAGACGCGGCCATTTTTCGTATGGACCTTGGTGACCTTCACATTCTCCGCGATTGTGGCGCCGCGTTGGCGCGCACCCTTGGCCAGCGCCATGGCGATGTTGGCCGGGTCGCACTGGCCGTCGAGCGGCAGATGCACGGCGCCGACCACGTCCGAGACATTGAGATGCGGGTACATCTCCTTGACCTCATTGGGAGAAATCTCGCGCACGTCGACGTCGAAGGCGCGGGCGAGCGACGCCTGCCGGTAGATCTCGTGCTTGCGCTCTTCGGTCAGCGCCACGGTGATCGAGCCGACCTGGCGCATGCCGGTGCCGACCTCGGTCTCTGCTTCCAGCTTGACGTAGAGATCGGCCGAATATTTCGCCAGCCGGGTCATGTTCTGCGAGCCGCGCAACTGTCCGATCAGCCCGGCGGCGTGCCATGTCGTGCCCGAGGTCAGTTGCTTGCGCTCCAGAAGCACAATGTCGGTCCAGCCAAGCTTGGCCAGGTGGTAGGCGACCGAGCAGCCGGAGACGCCGCCGCCGATGATGACGGCCCTTGCCTTGGTGGGGATGGCTTTCGTGGGAAGGCTCCTGGCGGTCATGCGGCCTCACGACGGTAGCTGGAAACGAAACGGCGCAGCCGGGCGGCTGCTTCCCTGAGCACGGGTTCGGGCTGGCACAGGCTGATTCTGATATGGCCGGCCGCGGCTTCGCCGAAACTCGAGCCCGGCATGACGCCGACCTTCTCCTTGTCGAGGAAGGCGAAGGCGAATTTCTCGTCGTCGGGTTCGACATCAGATATGTCGAGCATGACATACATGCCGCCTTCGGAACCGCGCACGGTGACATCGTTCATGCCGCGCACCGCATCGAGCAGGACGGTGCGGCGCGCCGCGTAGCGTTCGGCGATGTCCTTGACGCCATAGTGCTGCTCCAGCGCCTCGGCGCAAGCGATGGAGATGAAGGCCGGCAGGCCGTAGGTCGTCACCAGGTTGAGATTGATCAGCAGTGTGATCATTTTTTCCGGACCGGTCAGCCAGCCCATGCGCCAGCCGGTCATGCCGTGGCTCTTGGACATCGAATTGATCACCAGCGTGCGCTCGGCCATGCCGGGCAGCGAGCGCGGCGAGACATGCTCGCCGCCGCCCAGCGTCCAGTAGACCTCATCGGACAGCAGCCAGAGATCGTGCTCGCGGCAGATTTCGGCCAGCTGTTCCAGCCGCTCGCGCGAATAGACGGCACCGGTCGGGTTGTTCGGCGTGTTGATCAGTATGGCGCGCGTGTTGTGCTTGAGTGCAGCACGGATCATGTCCGCGCGCGGTTGGAACCCATCCTCGGCCGGTGTCTCGACGACGGTGAAACTGGCACCGGCGGCACTGAAGGTGTTGGGATAGGTGGCATAGTAGGGGGCAACCACGATGGCGTGGTCGCCCGGGTCGAGAACGGCCTGCACGGCCGCGTAAAGTGCGGCCTGGCCGCCCGGCGTGGCGATGACCTCTTCCGGCGTCGTCTCGACACCGGTGCAGGCGCTGGAGGCCGCCGCCATCGCCTTGCGCAGGCGCGGCAGGCCGGGCAGCGGCGTGTAGTGATGGTTGCTGCCGCGAACCGCCGCAACGCAGGCTTCGATCGTCTCCGACGGCGTGTCGAAATCGTGGTCGCCGACCGACAGCATGATAATGTCCTCGCCGGCTTCCTTGCGGGCCCAGGCGGCGAAATGAACTTCCCAGCCGTCCTTGCCCGATGGAACAATGCCGGTGATGCGCGATGATGGTTTAGGCATGTGAGACTCCCGTGATCGCGTAGCCGTCCTGTTGCAGCCGGTCGCGCAAGGCGGCGATATGGGCAGGACCGACCTCGCAGCAACCGCCGACGATGTCCGCACCCGCTTCCACCCAGCCGACAGCCTGGTCGGCGTAGGCATCCGGACCGAGGTCGTGGCGGGCATGCAGTACATCCACCGTGCCGCCATGCTTGAGCGCTTCGGTGGAAGTGAAGCCATTGGCATAGGCACCGACCAGGCCGCCAAGCTCGATCAGTTCAGGCAAGGCCGCCGCAATCGCCTCGGGGCGGCAGCAGTTGAGCAGCCGCGCCGCCACCGGCAGATTTCCGAGCGCATCGGCCGCCGACGCAATCGTCTCGCCGCTGCGCAGGCGCGGCGTGCCGTGATCGGCCAGCGTCCATGACACCCAGACAGGCTTGCCGCTTTCCGATGCGGCGGTGACCGCCGCGCGCGCTTCCTCCGACGACGCCATGGTCTCGCAAAGGAACAGGTCGACACCGTCCACCTGCTCGGCGACGATGCGGCGGTAGATGTCGAGCGTCTCCTGGTAGGAGATCGTCAGCGCCGGCGCGTAGCTGCCGAAGAGCGGCGACAGGCAGCCGGCGATCGCCGCATCGCCGGCCTCGTCGCGCGCTTGCCTGGCGAGCTCGATGCCACGCTTCTGCAATGGCTTGAACAGGTCTTCCGCGCCTTCGCGCGCCAGGCGTTCGGGCGTCGCCGAATAGGTGTTGATGGTGATGACACGGGCGCCGGCGCGAATGAATTCGGCATGCAGGCCGCGCACAAGGTCCGGTTCGTCGATCAGCACCCTGGCCGACCACAGCGGCGTCGGCTCGGACTGGCTGCGCCGCACCAGCTCCTGGCCCATGCCGCCATCGGTGAGGATAACGTTCTTCATGCGCGCAGTCTTTCGTTCCTGGGATCCCACAAGGGCTCGTCCTGTTGCACGATCGCCTTGAAGCGGTCGCCGAAGATCTCGACCTCAACCGATGTGCCGGGTTCGGTCAGGTCGGCGCGCAGCATGCCGAGCGCGATCGACTTGTCGACGCGATGGCCCCAGCCCCCCGACGTCGTCTCGCCGACGATCTGGCCGTCATGCCAAAGGGTCGACATGTAAGGCGCGTCGCAATCGCCGGGATCTTCGACCACCAGCGTGACGAAGCGTTTCTTCACGCCTTGCTGTTTTTCGTTCTGGAGGGCCGCCTTGCCGCGGAAATCGGGCTTTTCCCATTTGACGAAGCGCTCCAGACCGCCCTGCAGGATCGAATAGTCGGTCGACAGATCGCCCTTCCAGGTGCGGTAGCCTTTTTCGAGCCGCAGCGAATCCAGTGCGTACATGCCAAACGGCTTCAGCCCATGATTCTGCCCGGCAGCGCAGATCGTATCGAAGATCGCGGCAGTGTCGTCGACCCTGGTGTGGATCTCCCAGCCGAGCTCGCCGGCGAAGGAGACGCGGACCAGCCTGGCCCAGCGCCCGGCAATCCTGGTTTCCTGATGCGTCAGCCAAGGCAAGGTCAGGTCGGCGTCACAGACGTCGGCAAGGATTTTTCGCGAGTTGGGACCGGCCAGGATCTGCGTGGAGAATTCTTCCGTCCGGTCGATCAGCTTGAACGCCGCATCCCCGGGCATGTGCGATTTCAGCCATTCGAAGTCATGCCACTGTGCCACCGCCGCGGTGATCAGCGTCATGGACTCCTCGCCATGGCGCACCACCGACATTTCGGTGACGATGCGGCCCTTGTCATCGGAGAAATAGACGAGGCCGATGCGGCCGGGCTTCGGCACCAGGCCGGTCACCTGCCGGCTCAGCCATTCGGCGGCACCAGGGCCTTCGAGATTGAAGCGCGAGAAGCCGGGCAGGTCGAGGATGCCGGCAGCGTCGCGGACAGCCAGGCACTCTTCGCGCACGCGCTGCTGCCAAGGCCCGTCGCGGCGGAAGGTCAGCGTGGCTTCCTCGGAGACGTCGTCGCCGTCCCGCGCGTACCAGGTGGCGCGTTCCCAGCCATTGTAGGCGTCGAAACGGGCACCCAGCGCCTTGATGCGATCGTGGATCGGCGACAGTTTCCTGTCACGTCCTTCCGGCCAGGCATGGCGCGGGAACTGGATGGCGTATTCGTTGCCATAGATCTCCATGCCCTTGGCCACGCAATAGTCCGGCGCGGAAGCAAAGGAGGTGAAGCGGCGCGGATCGCACGACCACATGTCCCATTCGGTCTGGCCTTGCGTAACCCATTCGGCCAGCACCTTGCCGGCACCGCCGCCCTGGGCGATGCCGAAAGTGAAGACGCAAGCCTCGAAGGCGTTGGGAACGCCGGGCATCGGCCCGATCAGCGGATTGCCATCCGGCGCATAAGGGATCGGGCCGTTGATGACCTTGGAGAGGCCGGCGGTGCCGAGGATCGGCACACGGGCGACGGCATCGGCCAGATAATGTTCCAGCCGGTCGAGGTCGTCGGGGAAGAGCTGGAAGGAAAAGTCGTCCGGCATGGGATCGTTGTGGGTGGCCCAGTGCGCGCGGCAATTGCGCTCATAGGGGCCGAGATTCATGCCCGCCTTTTCCTGGCGCAGATAATAGGAAGTATCGACGTCGCGCAGCAGCGGCAGCTTCTTGCCCTGTTCCTTCGACCAGGCGGCGAGTTCGGGGATTTCCTCGAACAAAATGTACTGGTGGCTCATCACCATCATCGGCACTTCGCGGCCGAACATCCTGCCGACTTCGGCGGCACGGTAGCCGGCTGCATTGACGACGATCTCGCAGCGGATCTCGCCTTGCGGTGTCTCGACCACCCACTCGTCCTTTTCGCGGCGCACGCCTGTCACGGGGCAGAACCGGATGATTTTCGCACCCATGTCGCGCGCGCCCTTGGCCAGCGCCTGCGTCAGCTGTGCCGGGTCGATGTCGCCGTCGCTCGGATCGTACAGCGCGCCCTTCAACTCATGCGTTTCGAGGAAGGGGTAGCGGCGCTTGATCTCGTCGAGCCCGATCACGTCTATGTCCATGCCTTGGTAACGGCCCATGCCCTTGGCGCGCTGGAATTCCTGGATGCGCTCCTTTGTGTGGGCGAGCCTGAGCGAGCCGGTGACATGGTAATTCATGGGATAGTCGACGGCGTCGGCCAGGCCGCGATAGAGCTCGGTCGAATAACGCTGCATGTTCATCAGCGACCAGGAGGAGGAGAAGGTCGGCACATTGCCGGCCGCATGCCAGGTCGAGCCGGAGGTCAGCTCGTTCTTTTCCAGGAGCACGCAGTCGGTCCAGCCGGCCTTGGCCAGGTGATAGAGCGACGAGGTGCCGACAACGCCACCTCCGATGATCACCACGCGCGCCGTGCTCGGCAAACCCGCCATGTTCTTCTCCCAATCTTCAAGCGCGCCGCGCTTCTTTTGCTTTATGGATGCATGTCGTCGGCGACATGCATCAATAGACCGGTGGCGAAACCACCCAGATGACAACCGCCGGTTCGCTGCCTGGATTGCGCCAGCGGTAAGGCTTGCCTTCGAAGCGGAAGGAGTCGCCTTCGCCAAGCCGGTGCCAGACGCCCGCAATCTCGATGTCGAACTGCCCGGACGCGATGTATCCGGCCTCCTCGGTCGGCCGGCGGGCCTCGTTCTTCAACTCCGCGCCCGGCGCGAAGACAGACCGCACCATTTCGAAGGTACCACCGAGGTCTGGTGACAGAAGCTCCTCCACGAGGCCGGATTCGCTGGTGCCAAGCGTGCGGCGCTTGCCGGCGCGTACCACGACGCCGCGCTCGCTTTCCACGGGCACGTCATGGCTGAAGAAGAGGCTGATCGGCACGCCGAACAACTCGGCGAAGGCCCTGAGGTCGCTGAGCGACGGCGTCGACAGGCCGCGCTCGACTTGGCTTACCCAACCGACCGAACGGCCGAGTTTCAGCGCGATCTCGGCCAGCGTAAGCCCGCGCACCCGGCGCAGCGCCCTGATGTCGCCGGCCAGCACTCGTTCGCCAGGTCCCTGCAATGTTCGTGCGGTAGGGGAGGCCAAATCGCTCACTTCATGAAAATTTTCAGGCGAATTTCATGAGAAATGAAGCCCATGAAAAAATCAAGTAGATTTTCACCAATGCTCAAGATTTGCTTGCAGGATTTTGACGGTTCATGCAAAGCCTCCGCCGCGAGCGGCGAGTGGGGACGTCCGATCGAGAACACGGCTAAGGGACGGCCCATGCTGGAAAAGAAGGCTCGAATCGCGGTTGACGCCGAAATCGTCGACGATGCGATCATGTCGCGCCGTTCGGTGCGCGCATTTCTGCCCGACATGATCGACGACGAGACGATCCGTGGCATACTGACTGTTGCGGCGCGCGCTCCTTCCGGCACCAACATGCAGCCGTGGCGCGTCTACGTTACCAAGGGCGGGAGCAAGCAGCGGATCACGGATGCCATCATGAATTCCGGCATCCGCGCGGAAAAAGCCGACTGGGACGAATATCGCTATTATCCCACCCAGTTCTTCGAGCCTTATCTCACCCGCCGCCGGGCCAACGGGTTCGGCCTGTACGGCGCGCTCGGCATAGGCCGTAGGGAAGTCGACAAGATGCGCGCCCAGCACGACCGCAACTTCGTTTTTTTCGACGCTCCGGTCGGCATGATCTTCACCATCGACCGCCGGCTCAACCAGGGTTCGTGGATCGATTACGGCATGTTCCTGCAAAACATCATGGTCGCGGCGCGGGGCAGGGGTCTGCATACCTGTCCGCAAGCGGCCTTCGCGCCCTATCACCGGCAGATCCGGCCGGTGCTCGGCATTCCCGACGAGGAGATCGTCGTCTGCGGCATGGCGCTCGGCTATGAAGACACTTCCAAGCCCGAGAACGCCTTCCGCACCGAGCGTGAGCCGCTCGAGGAATGGGTGACGTTCAGCGAATAGGCTCCCGTCCGGCGCAAGCCCGCTATTCCGTATTCATGTGCGCGCCGTGGCCACTGACATGGGCGCCGTCCTGCGGCGTCAGCTTGAGATAGGCTGATAGCGCGCAGAGCGTGATGACGCCTTCGATCACGAACAGGATCCGGAAGTCGCTGGCGACGGCCGGCCCGCCGCCGGCGAGAAACGACAGCATCGCAGCCGCCAGGCCGACGCTGATGGCGACCGCCAGTTGCCACAGAATATAGTAGAGCGCGCTGAAACGGGCGAGCTGTTCGGGCGCGATGTCGGAATAGGCAAGGTTGCCGGTTGAGGCCCATTGCACCGAGCGGAAGACGCCGAAGACGAAGATGTAGGTGAGCGTGATCCACACCGGGGTCGTTGCCTGCACCAAGGCGAAGCCCGCGACCATGGCGGCAACCACGGGCGTGTTCAAGACCAGCACGCGGCGAAAACCGAAACGGTTGAGGAGGCGTGGCATGAAGATGCGCATACCCACCGAACCGACCGCCGCCACGAAGGTCAGCGATCCTGCCTGCACCGCGCTCATGCCGAAGCCGAGCTGGAACATCAGCGGCAGCAGGAAGACGACGGAGCTGAGGCCGATCGTGTCCAGGCCGCCGCCGGTAAGAAACGAGATGCGGAAGGTGCGGATGCGCAGGAGCTTGAGATCGAGCAGCGGATTGCGCACGCGCAGGCAGTAGAGGGAGGCGGCCGTCAGGATGATGAGCGCCAGCGCAAGCTCGGCCGCGATGATGCCGCCGGCGGCGTCTTTCGCCGCCAGCGAGTCCATGCCGAAGACCAGCAGCACCATGCCGCTGCCGACCAGCAAAAAGCCTGGAAAATCGAACCGCGTGCGCACCGGCTTGGTCATTGTCGGGAACAGCGAGGCGGCAAGAATTGCGGCCGCGAGCGCGAACGGCACGTTGATGAAGAAGATCCAGCGCCAGGAGATGTAGGTGGTCAGCGCGCCGCCGACGAGCGGACCGACCAGCGGTCCGGACTGGCCGGCCAGCGAGATGTACATGTTGATCTTCAAGGTCCGGCTGCGCGGGAAGGTCGACAGGATGACGACCTGGCCGAGCGTTCCCATCAGCGCGCCGCCGAAGCCCTGCAGCGCGCGGGCACTAACCAGCATCCAGAGGTCGTTCGAGAGCCCGCACATGGCCGAAGAAGCGGCAAATACCAGCAAGGCAAAGCAATAGACGTTGCGCAGGCCGAAACGGTCGGCCGCCCAGCCGCCGAGCGGCATCGAGATGATCAGGCTGGCGACGTAGACCGTAATCAGCAGGCCAAGCTGGCTTGGCGGACGGCCAAGGCTTTCGCTGATGCCCGGCAGCGCCGTCACCACGACATTCTGGTCGAGGCTGGTCATGAACACGCCGCAGGCGACCGTCAGCGGCAGCAGGAGCAGGGCTCTGGCCGGCACATCGGCGCGATCGGTGGCGCCGGTGGATAGTTCAGCGGTCATGGGGATGTTCGAACCAAATATGCCGACTCTAAACCGGGATTTTCACCCCTCGGGCCGGTTGGACGACCACGTTTTCCACCTTGGGCGCCTTCGGCAGGATTCTCTAGCGGCAGAACCAGCCGGCATTGAGGCCAGAGGCCGCGGCTCTAAGGCCGCATGCCTACTGCACCTCGTAACCGACTTCCTCGCTGGCGTGGCAGAGCGCCTTCCAGAACGAGCGCGCGAAGGAGCGAAAGACATAGATGTCGAACTGGTCGGTGCCGGTGCGCTGGATCTGGGCGAAGACATCGTGATGCGTTGTCGAGCGGCCGGCGCCGACCGGAAAGGCAAGCAGGCCGAAGTCGATGGCGAAGAATTTCGACAGCACCCATTCGGCTTTCGGCCCGGCAATGCGGATCGCGGTGCGGCCATGCGACAGGTCCGTCACCGTGCCGATGGCCGGCGTCACCGCCTTGGTCAATGCCAGGGCCAGTCCTTCGGCTTCATCGGTCACCGTGAATTTTCCCGGCGCGAAGCCGAATACCGCTTTCACGCCGTCGCTCGAGCCGCCGCCTGCGCCATCGGGCAGAGCAAGCCCGGTGACGGTGCGGATGGCCTCCATCAGTTTCTTCTCCTCGCCTGGCCATGCCGCGAGTTGCACGATCGAGCCCGGCCTGGTTTCGGTGAGCAGGATCTCGACGCCATGTTCGAAATTGCCGTGCGAGCCGACATGGAACTCCGGCTCGAGGGGCGATTGACGCTCAGCCATGCATGCGGGTCCCTTCCGGATCGTAAAAGTGGTTGGAGACGATCTCCACGGGCCCGAAGCGGTTGCGCAAGGGATCGGAGACATGCGCACGCGTGCCGTGCCTGGCCTTGCCGCCCTTGACCAGCGCCAGCGCGATATGCTTGCCGAGCGCCGGCGAATAGCAGCAGGCGGTGATGTGCCCGATCGAGCCGTGCGGATTGGCTTCGTCGACGTCCTCGACAATGTGTGCGCCGCCATTGAGCGGCCGGTTGTCGAGCGCGATCAGGCCGACCAGTTCCAGCCGCTCGGACGCGACGAGACCTTCCCGATCCATCATCGCGGAGCCGATGAACGGCTTCTTCTTCGACAGCATCCAGTCGAGATGCAGGTCGCGCGCCGTGGTGCGGCCATCAATCTCGGCGCCGGTGACATGGCCTTTCTCGATGCGCATCGTGCCCAGCGCCTCGAGGCCGTAGGTAACCAGCCCGAACGGCTTACCGGCCTCGACCAGTGCTTCCCAGACATGGGTGCCGTGGCCGGCGCCGGAATAGACCTCGAAGGCCATTTCGCCGGAGAAGGAAAGCCGGCAAATCATCACCGGAACGCCTGCGATCTCGCCGTGGACGATGCCCATGAAGGGCAAGGTGGCATTGTCCACGGCAGTGCCGGTGACGCAGGCGGCCAAAATCTGCCGCGCTTTCGGCCCGCCGATCGCGGCTCCCGCCCATTCGTCGGTCACCGAGGTGACGTGGACCTTGAGTTCCGGCCAGATCACGTCGAGGAAATATTCCAGATGCTGCATCACCTTGCCGGCATTGGCCGTGGTGGTGGTCATCAGGAAATCCTGTTCGCCCAGGCGCCATGTGGTGCCGTCATCGAAGGCAAAGCCGTCCTCGCGCAGCATCAGCCCGTAGCGCGCCTTGCCGACGGCGAGCGTCGAGAACATGTTGGTGTAGACACGGTCGAGGAACGCCGCGGCGTCGGGACCCTGCACGGCTATCTTGCCCAGCGTCGAGACATCGACGATGCCCGCGCTTTCGCGCGTCGCCTTGGCTTCGCGCACATAGGCCTGTTCGACGGTTTCGCCCGAAAGCCCGTAGATCATCGGCCGGTACCAGAGGCCGGCGGAGTACATGGTCGCGCCATTGTCGACATGCCAGTCATGCATCGGGGTCAGCCGCTCGGGCTTGAGATCGCCGAAGCGCTCCGCTGCCAGCGAGCCGATCGACACCGGTGCGAAAGGTGGCCGGAAACGGGTGGTGCCGACTTCCGGGATCGGTTTGCCGAGCGCTTCCGCCATGATGGCGAGGCCGGGGACGTTGGAGCTCTTGCCCTGGTCTGTGGCCATGCCGAGTGTGGTGTAGCGCTTCAGGTGCTCGACAGAGACGAAGCCTTCGCGATGCGCCAGGCGGACATCTTCCGCCGTGACGTCGTGCTGGAAGTCGACAAAGCTCTTGCCCTTGGCCCTGATCTCGAACACGGGCGCAGGACGGGGGTCACAAGGCAAGGATTCGATCTGCGGGTACCCCATCGGCGCAACTGTTGCCCCGACTGCGTTGAGACCTGCGTTGCGGCCGTCCAATATTGCTTCAAGGGTCATGAAATGGCCGTTGAAGGCGCCGGCGCCAACCCATTTCTGCGTCCGCTTCGGCGGTAGGAAAGCTTGCAGCGCTTCATTCCATTCCGCTTTGGCGCCGGCCTGGCTGGCCAGATGGATGGTCGGCGACCAGCCGCCGGACATCAGCAGGCAATCGGCATGGATGCTGCGCGCATCACCGCTCAGCGTACCCGCGACCATGTCGAAGCGCTGAACCTTGAGGCCGGACAAGGCTTTGCCGCCTTCCGTGGCGACCACCGCATGGCCGGAAAGCAGTTCCGCCTCGGCTTCGCCGGCCAGGGCGCTCACCTCGGCGGATGGTTGCGGGCGCACGTCGATGATGGCAACGACCGCCGCACCGGCCTGCTTCAGCGCCAGCGCCGAGCGGTAGGCGCTGTCATTGTTGGTGAACAGCACGATCCGCTGCCCCGGCAGCACGCCGAATTCGTTGGCGTAGCGCTCCGCCGCATGCGCCAGCATCACGCCGGGCCGGTCATTGCCGGGAAACACCAGCGGCCTTTCGAAGGCGCCGGTGGCCAGCACGACGGATCCGGCGCGGATCGCCCAGTAGCGATGGCGCGGCTCCCCCTTGGCGGGCTGCGCCTTGTGGTCGCTGACCCGCTCGAGCGCGGCAAGCGTATTGTTGTCGTAGTAGCCCCAGACAGTGGTGCGCGGCAGAAGCCGGACATTGTCTCGCGCCTCAAGCTGGGCCACGGTGCGCCGCACCCAATCAGCGGCGGGTGCGCCATCGATGGTTTCACCGGACCAGTTGGCCGATCCGCCGAAACGCGGCTCGAGATCGGCCAGGATGACGCGGGCGCCCTGGTCGGCGGCTGCCTTGGCGGCCATCAGGCCGGCCGGTCCGGAGCCGACCACAAGCACGTCGCAAAAAGCGTTCATGCGCTCGTAGCGGGCCGGGTCCTTTGCCGATCCGGCGCTGCCGAGGCCGGCGGCGCGGCGGATGAAATGCTCGCAGAACATCCAGAAGCGCGTGCCTTTCAGCGGGCCGACAACCGGTCCCATGAAGGTCTTGTAGTAAAACCCAGCCGACAGCAGTTTGCCGCCGAGCTGGTTGACGGCATGGATGTCGAAGGCAAGCGAGGGGAAACGGTTCTGGCTGACGGCGACCAGCCCGTCATGGATCTCGACCATGGTCGCCGGGATGTTGGGTTCGCGCACCTCGCCCTTCAGCACCGTGACCAGAGCGTTGGGCTCCTCGACGCCGGCGCTCAGCAGGCCGCGCGGCCGATGGTATTTGAAAGAACGCCCGAAAAGGGTGACGCCATTGGCCAGCAGCGCGGACGCCAGCGTGTCGCCGCCATGCCCGGTATAGGCAACGCCGTCGAAGGTGAAGCGGATCGTCTTCAGCCGGTCTATGCGGCCGCCCGTATCGGTGCGGCGCGGGCTCACGGCTTGTCCTCCGCCTTGCGGTGCGCGGCCGAGCTGTGATCGCCACGCGCGAAGGCGACACTGGAAATCTCATGCGTCAGCGTGTTGCGCACGACCCTCAGGTGAGCCCGGCAGCCGCCGGAATGCTGCCAGATCTCGTTGTGGTCGCCGGCCGGGTTCAGCCGGTCGTAGACATAGGCATTCCAGGCCTCGAAATTCTGCGAGGCGGGGTCGGGACGTTCGCGGTTGCCGTCACCCTGATAGGTGAACTCGATGACATCGCGCGGGCCGCAATAGGGGCAAGTGATCAGCACGGAATGTTCCTAATGAAGCCTTGTCTAGTGAAGCCTCGGGTTTGCACCCTGGCCCTTGTCGTCGATCACCAGCCCGCGATGAAAGCGGTCCAGCGTGAACGGGGCATTGAAATCGTGAGGCTGATCCTTGGCGATGGTCCAGGCAAAGCACCAGCCGGAAGCGGGCGTTGCCTTGAAGCCGCCATAGCACCAGCCGCAATTGAGATACATGCCGGGCAGGGGGCCCATGGTGATGATCGGCGAGCCGTCCATCGACATGTCGCAGACGCCGCCCCAGGAGCGCAGCATGCGCACACGCGCAAGGCCCGGGAAAAGGGCCAGCATCTCGCTCATCACCTCGTCGACGATGGGCAGATTTCCGCGCTGGGCGTAGCTGTTGTAACCGTCGATGTCGCCGCCATAGACAAGGCCGCCCTTGTCGGACTGCGACATGTAGAAATGGCCCATGCCGAAGGTCACGACCGTGTCGATGAAGGGTTTCAGCGATTCGGTGACGAAGGCCTGCAGCACATGGCTTTCGATCGGCATCGTCTCGACGCCGGCCAGTTGCATGACCCGTCCGGTGCTGCCAGCCACCGCGACCGCGACCTTCTTGGCCCTGATATCGCCGCGCGAGGTGGCAACGCCGGTAACCCGGTCGCCGTCGCGCAGGAAGCCGGTGACCTCGCAATTCTCGACGATGTCGACGCCGCGCCGGTCGGCGCCGCGCGCATAGCCCCAGGCGACGGCGTCGTGCCGGGCGGTGCCGGCCCGCCGCTGCATCAGGCCGCCGACCACGGGAAAGCGTGCACCGTCGGAGATGTCGAGCGCCGGGATCAGGCGCTTGATCTCGGCTGGTGTCATCAATTCCGCATCGACGCCGAGATGGCGCATCGCATTGCCGCGTCTTGCGTAGTCGTCGAACTGAGCCGGCGTATGCGCCAGGTTCAGGCAGCCGCGCTGCGAGAACATGACGTTGTAATTGAGCTCGTGCGACAGGTTTTCCCACAGCTTCATCGAATGTTCGTAGAAGCGGGTGTTGGCGGGCAGCAGGTAATTTGAGCGAACGGCCGTGGTGTTGCGGCCGACATTGCCGGAGCCCAGCCAGCCTTTCTCCAGCACCGCGACATTGGTGATGCCGTGTTCCTTGGCTAGATAGTAGGCGGTCGCCAGCCCATGCCCGCCGCCGCCGATGATGATGACGTCGTAGGATGCCTTCGGATCCGGCTTGCGCCAGGCCGGCTTCCAGTCCTTGTTTCCCTTGAGCGCGTTCGCGAGCAGCGAAAGGGCCGAGTACTCTGCCATGTGTATGATGTCCGTTGCGGGCGATGCGACAGACTATAGAGCAGGGGGCTGATACAAAGCCAATATTGCGCCATCGCCTTTCGACTGGCCGACGCTCGATGAGCGCGATCGTCGCGGTGACTTGCCCCATGATATGGCCGTCTTTATCAAGGACAGGCTTTTTGAATGCCTTTGCCGCCCGCGAGTCGCCAATCCATCATGTTTTTTCGATTGCTTCGCCTCATCCTGGTCCTGGCGCTTGTCGTTTCGGCGCCGCTGTCGTTCGAGGCGGCGGCGCAAGGCGTTGGCCAGGCGCCCGCCGGACTGGTCGCCGATCAGCAAAAGATCATTCAAGGCCTGACGATCAAGACCGATAATTTCGAGAAGCAGATACAGCAGGATGGCGAGGACGACAGCAACCTTGTCGACATCCGCCTGCAACTCGAGGAATTGTCACGGCAATCGCTGACCAGCGCGCTGGCGTTCCGCACACGCCTGGGCGAAATCAACAGCAGGCTCGAACAGCTCGGGCCGCCACCCGCCGCCGGCCAACCGGCTGAGCCCGACATCGTCAGCGCCGAACGCGAGGGGCTGACGTCCGAAAAGGCCGAGATCAACGCGGTCATCGCGCAAGCTCAATCCTTGTCGATCCGCATCAGCGGGCTGATCGACAAGATCGGCAACATGCGCAGCGCGCTGTTCCGCAATCTTTTGACCAAGCGCTACGTGCTCTCGGACGCGCTGAGCCCGCAGGTGTTTTCCGACGCGCGCGACGAGTTCGGCAATTTCTACAAGGCGGTGTCGTCCTGGCTGAGCTTCGCCATCAAGTTCAAGTTCCAGGCTATCCTGGCCGCCACCTTCGTGGCGCTCGGCCTGGCGCTGGTGCTGCTGGTCGGCGGGAGGCGCCTGTTCGGGCGGGTGTTCGAGGCCGATCCGGCCAATGAGGACCCATCCTATCTCAGCCGCCTGTCCGTGGCCTTCTGGTCGACCTTGCTGCCGACGCTGGCTGTCGCCGCCTTTCTCGGCTCGACGATCTTCTTTTTCAATTATTACAACGTGCTGCGCGGCGATATTGGCCTCTTCCTCAATGCGTTGGCCACGGTCATCGGCGTGGTGTTCTGTGTCAATCGGCTGACCAACGCTGCACTCGAGCCGCGTTTGCCCAACTGGCGGCTCATCCCCGTCGAAACCGGGCCGGCGCGCTGGCTGGTCCGGCTGACCACCGCCATGGCCGTGGTCATAAGCTTCAACACCTTCCTGTCGGTCGTGAACGACAAGATGGGGTCGCCGCTGTCGCTGACCATCGCGCGCAGTTTCGTGGCCACCATCATCGTCGGCGTCATCCTGATCCTGATGGCGATGCTGAGGCCGTTCAGGGCGCGTGACGGAAGCTGGCGCCCGTGGCCGGCCTGGCTGCGCTACACCTCGCTCGGGCTGGGGCTTTTCACCATCATCGCGGCGCTGCTCGGGTATATCGGCCTTGCCCTGTTCGTCTCGCTGCAAGTCGTGGTCACCGGCACCGCGCTGATAACGGCCTATATCGGCTTCCTGTCGGCGCAGGCGATCGGCGAGGAGGGCGCTTTCGCCAACACCTCGGTCGGGCGTTGGCTGTCGGCCAATTCCAGCTATGAAGATACCGCACTCGACCAGCTCGGTCTTGTCGTCAGCATCGCCATCAACGTGATGATCGTGCTGGTGTTTCTGCCGTTGATCCTTTTGATGTGGGGCTTCCAGCCCGGCGATATCGAGGCGTGGGCGTACAAGCTCGCAACCGGAATCAATATCGGTTCGGTGACCATTTCGGTCACTGGCATCCTGTCGGGCATCGTCGTCTTCGTCATCGGCTATTTCCTGACGCGCTGGTTCCAGGGCTGGCTCGACGGCTCGGTCATGGCGCGCGGCAAGGTCGACACCGGAGTGCGCAACTCGATCCGGCTGGCGGTCGGCTATGCCGGCGTTGCGCTCGCCGCGCTGGTCGGCATCTCTGCGGCCGGCATCGATCTTTCCAGCCTGGCGCTGGTCGCCGGTGCTCTTTCCCTCGGTATCGGCTTTGGCCTGCAGAATGTGGTGTCGAATTTCGTCTCCGGCCTGATCCTTCTGGCCGAACGGCCGTTCAAGGTCGGCGACTGGATCGTGGCCGGCGAGATCAGCGGCACGGTCAAGAAGATCAGCGTGCGTGCCACGGAGATCGAGACTTTCCAGCGGCAGTCGGTGATCCTGCCCAATTCGAACCTGATCAACAACGCCGTCGGCAACTGGACGCACCGCAACAAGCTCGGCCGCATCGACATCAAGGTGGGCGTCGCCTATGGCAGCGACGTCAAGCAGGTCCACGCGGTGCTGCTGGATATCGCGCGCAGCCATCCATTGGTGCTGAAGAACCCCGAGCCTTTCGTCTTGTTTTCCAATTTTGGACCCGCCGCGCTCGAATTCGAGATCCGCGTGTTCCTGGCCGATGTGATGAACGGCAACATCGTGCAGAACGACGTCCGCTTCACCGTGCTGGAAAGATTCGACGACCAGCACATCGAAATCCCGTCCACGCCGCGCGCGGTCGTCGAGGCCAAGAAGAACGTGGCATGGCCGACCGACGACGACAAGATCGAGGCCGATTTCGCCGAACGGGAAGAGGCCAAGGCGCAAGCCGAGGCCGAAGCGAAAAAGCTGCCGAAGCAGCGCAAGTCGAAGAAACCCGATCCGGACTAGGCTCTGGATCCTCCTGCCGGGCTGCCATTGCCGAGAGCACCGCATTGCCGCGCGGCCAGATTGACAGGGTGGGTATGTGCGAAAGCCAAAGCCAATTGCGGCATGAATGCGGCATTCAGTTGCGGTTCAGCTTCCATCTCATATAAGCTCCCATGCAAAGGCGAGAATGCCTTGTGGAAATGCAACAGAGGCGGTGGGAACACCGATATTGCAAATGTGGAAGTCTCTCGTCGCTGCCGTGGCCTTGCTCGCCGTGAGCGGCTCGGCCCATGCCGCTAGCGCGGTCAACAAGGACGCCGAGACGCGCACGCTGATCGTGACCGAGGGCGGCAGCAAGACCGAGCTTGCGCTGGCTGGCGGTGAAACCGTCGAGTTCTGCCAGAGCGGCTGTTTTGTCACCTTGCCCAATGGCGACCTTGAAGCCCTGACCGGTTCGGAAACCGTCGAGATTTCAGGCGGCGTCGCCCGCATCAAGTAATCTCGGTGTGATGATTGGAAAGGCCGGGCGTTTGCTCGGCCTTTTATTGTTTCCGGTAGCTGTTGTTTAACAATGACGATGGAAATACCGCGGCGGCAGCCCTTTGCAACCGTACGTTTTAATGTTCGCTAGGCGATCCCCCGCTATCAGCATCAAGACGCCGAAACACGGCGCCCAACGGGTTCCGGTTTCCGGATCAGACGCTGGCAGGGCAGGACGGGCATGGACGCGCGGTCGGACAGGAACGCAATACCGCTTGCGGTCGATCTCGACGGCACGCTGATCGCGACGGACCTTTTGTGGGAAGGATTGTTCATCCTCCTCAAGAAGAACCCGCTCTATTTCTTCCTGGTGCCTTTCTGGGCGGCCGGCGGACCGGCGCGGCTGAAGCAGGCGATCGCCCAACGCATCGACATCGACCCCGCCACGCTGCCCTATCGGGCGCCCCTGCTCGACCGGCTCCGCACCGAGCACGCCGAAGGCCGCAAACTCGTGCTGGCCACCGGCACGCCGCGCAAGTTCGCCGACGCCATTGCTGTCCATCTCGGCATTTTCGACCGGGTACTGGCCACCGAGGGTCTCGACAATCTCACTTCGGGAAAGAAGCGAGCCTCCCTCCTTGCGGCCTATGGCGATGCCGGTTTCGACTATGCCGGCAACAGCCGCCATGACCTCCAGGTGTTCGACGCGGCACGCAGCGCGATCGTAGTGGCCCCGGACCGTCATGCCGCGCGCTGGCAGGCGGCGCATGGCGCCGAAACGATGCCGGCGCCCAAGCCGACGGTGCGGACCATCGTCAAGATGCTGCGCGTCCATCAGTGGCTGAAGAATTCGCTGATCGCCGTGCCGATGATGCTGTCGCACGAATATTTCAATTCCAACATGATCTGGGAATGCCTGCTGGCGTTCATCTCGTTCAGCGCGGTGGCGTCGGCGATCTATATCCTCAATGATTTCTTCGACCTTGCGCTCGATCGCAAGCATCTGACCAAGCGCAACAGGCCGTTCGCCAGCGGTGCACTGTCTATTCCGTTCGGCCTTGGCGCAATCGCGGTGCTGCTGGCGATCGGCATCGGCACCGGGCTGTTCCTGTCGCTTGAATTCCTGGCTGTGCTCGGCGGCTACATGGTCGTTACCACGGCCTATTCGCTGTCGTTCAAGCGCATGCTTCTGGTCGACGTGCTGACGCTTGCCGGCCTCTACACCATTCGTGTGCTGGCCGGCGCGGCCGCCACGGGCGTCGACGTCTCGTTCTGGCTGCTCGCCTTCTCGATCTTCTTCTTCCTGTCGCTGGCACTGGTGAAGCGCTTTGTCGAATTGCGCACCACAGCCATTCCGCCCGGCGAACGCATTGCCGGCCGCGGCTATCGCACCGAAGACCAGGAGATTGTCGCCCAGGCCGGCATGGCTTCGGCGTTCTCCTCGGCGCTGGTGCTGGCGCTCTACATGGACAGCGTCGCGGTGCGCGAACTCTATCCGCATCCCTGGCTGATCTGGCCGCTGGCGCCGATCGTGCTTTATCTCACCATGCGTGTCTGGATCCTGGCGCGCCGCGACGAAATGCACGATGACCCGGTCGTCTTCATCATTCGCGACTGGCGCAGCCAGATCGTGGTGGCGATCGGCGCGGTGCTGCTGGTCATCGGGGGCTGGTAGGCATGGCGGAACGCTTCCAGAGCTTTGGCCTTGCCACGCCGCCAGCGGCAAGGGCGATGCACGCCGATGACGCCATTGCGCTGCTGAAGGGCGGCCAGGCCAGGCAAGCGTCGCTGCTTGCCTATGGCAACGGCCGATCCTACGGCGATTCCTGCCAGAACCAGCTCGGCACCGTCATCGACATGCGGCCCCTGAACCGCATTCGCGGCTTCAACGCCGAGAGCGGTCTGCTCGAAGCGGATGCCGGGGTGCTGCTCGCGGATGTCATTGCAAATGCCGCGCCTCACGGCTTCTTCCCGGCGGTGGTGCCCGGCACACAATTCGTCACGCTCGGCGGCGCCATTGCCAACGATGTCCATGGCAAGAACCATCACCGGCGCGGCACGTTCGGTTGCCATGTGGAAAGTTTCACGCTGCTTCGGTCGGATGGACACAGCTATCGCTGCTCTGCGACCGACAATCCGCGCCTGTTTCGGGCGACCGTCGGTGGCATGGGGCTCACCGGACTGATCCTGTCGGCTACGATCCGGCTGATGCGGGTCCCGTCGCTCGATATCGTGGAAAAGACGACGCGGTTTCGCGACCTCCGCGAATATTTCGACCTTGCCGAAGCGGCGGACCAGGCCAATGAATATGCCGTCGCCTGGATCGACCAGCTCGCCGGTGGCCGCAACAGCGGACGGGGGCTGCTGTTTACCGGCAACCACGCCGAGCACGGTTCGCACGCGGCCGCGCCTGCGAGCGCGAAATTCTCCGTTCCGCTCCAGCCGCCTTTCAACGTGCTCAGCCGGCCGTTCCTGACTGCTTTCAACGCCGCCTACAGGTGGAAAAAGGGGCAGGCCAAGGCGCCGCGCAAGGTCGAATACCAGGGCTTCTTCTTCCCGCTCGACGGTGTGCGCGACTGGAACAGGCTCTATGGACCGAAGGGGCTGTTCCAGCATCAGAGCGTGGTCCCGGAAGAGGCCGCGCGCACAATCGTGCCGGCACTGCTCACGGCGGCTAGGCAGGCCGGGCAGGGGTCGTTCCTCACCGTCTTGAAGCGCTTCGGTGGGGTCCGCTCGCCGGCGCTGCTGTCGTTCCCTCGTCCGGGTTACACGCTGACGCTGGACTTCCCCAACAGGGGAGCGGCGACACTTGCCCTGCTCGGCGAACTCGACCGCATGACGATCGCGGCTGGTGGGGCGGTCAACCCTTACAAGGATGCGCGCATGAGTGCTGCAACCTTCGTTGCTTCGTTCCCGGAGTGGCCAAGGCTGGAAGCGTTGCGCGATCCCGCCTTCATGTCCGACTTCTGGGCGCGCACGGCCGGGATTGTCGACCCGCGGCGGCGCGATGCAGAGGCAGCCGAATAGGTAAACTTAGAATGAATCGTGGTTTACGAACGCTTAACGTCAAGATTTACCCAAAAATGTCTTGCTGGTTCACGAAATCTTTTCAGATTTGTATTAGCTGATATCACGGGTGGCGGGTTACATGAAATATATCGTCTTCATTCTGTTTACGGTCATGACAAATGCGGCTGCGCAGCTGATGCTGAAGCAAGGCATGATGTCGCTCGGACCGATTTCATTCGAGGGCACCAATCCGCTGATCAAGCTGTTGCAGATCGTCTTCAGCCCCTGGGTCTTCCTTGGCCTGTGCACCTTCGTCATTTCGATGGCCTCGCACCTCTACGTGCTTTCCAAGGTCGAGCTTTCCTTCGCCTATCCGTTTCTGAGCCTGGCTTACGTCGCGGTCGCGATCTTTGCCTATTTCGTCTTCCGAGAAGACCTGAATGGCTGGCGCATCGCCGGCATTGCCTGCATCTGCGTCGGCACGGTGCTGATCGCGCAAAGTGGGCGAGGGCATGAAGATCAGAGCGCTTCCATCACGCCCGACAAGATACAAGCAAACGAGATCGTTCGATGAGACATGTGATTTTCGGGGGTGACGGCTTTGTTGGCCGTCACCTGGCGCCGAAGCTTGTGGCCGACGGTGAAGAGGTTGTCGTCGCCGACATCGTCAGGAGCGACCTTGCGCATTACCGCACTGTCCGCTTCATCAAGTGCGACGTCACCGACCAAGGCTCGGTTGCCGCGGTCGGGCTGAAGGCTGACGACATGGTCTACAATTTGTCGGCCAAGATGCTGTCGCCGATCCAGGTGCGGGCGAAGCGGCACGACTTCTTCTTCCCGGTCAACTTCCACGGCACCGAACACATCCTGCAGGCCATGGACAAGGCTGGTGCCCGCAGGCTCGTTCACTATACGACCGACATGATCTATGGTCACACCGTCACCCAGCCGATGACCGAGGAGCACCCGGTCGCGCCGCTCGGCGAATATGGCTGGTCGAAGCAGAAGACCGAGGAACTGGCCGGCGAATGGCGCAAGCGCGGCATGTCGATCTCGCTGTTTCGCCCGCGCCTGATCATCGGGCCCGGCCGCCTCGGCATCCTCGAAAAGCTGTTCAAGCTGATCGACTGGAACTTTCCCGTGCCGATGATCGGTTCGGGCCGCAACCCTTATCAGTTCATCTCGGTGTTCGACTGCGCCGAGGCGGCGCGCGCGGCGTGGAAGGCCGGTGTGCCCAACGAGGCCTATAATCTCGGGTCGCTCAATCCGCCGCCGGTGAAGAAATTGCTTGGCGACCTGATCCGGCATGCCGGCTCGAAGTCGATCCTGCTGCCTACCCCGGGCTGGGCGGTCAAGCGCACGCTCGACCTGCTCGACCTCTTCAACATGCCGATCATGGATCCGGAGCAATATCTGATCGCCGACGAGGACTGTGTGCTCGACGTGTCCAAGGCCGAGCGGCAGCTCGGCTGGGTGCCGCAATACCGCGACGAGGACATGCTGATCGCCGCCTACAGCGAATACCGCGCCAAGAAGGCCGGGCCCGCCGTCGCCACCAAACATGTCCCCGCCGAATAGGGGCGCGCCGAACAGTTTATTGCGCTCGACGCCAGCCGCGGGCGCGAACAGGAGATTGAAATGACCGTCATGGCCAAGCCGGAACAGACGAATACGCGCACCCTGGTCAGCGCGCCGACACTGTCGCCCGCCACCACCGCCAAGCCCGACCTGATCAGTGTCGAGCAGGCCAAGGCGATGGACGTCGCAGGGATGACCGACCTGTTCAAGGCGCATCTCAATCCCGGCCAGCTGCATTTCATGAAGCTGCTCGGCTTCCATAAGATCAAGATCGAACGTGCAGAGGGCATGTTCTACATCGACCAGAACGGCCGCAAGATCCTCGATTTCTTCGGCGGCTTCGGGTCGCTGGCCTTCGGCCACAACCATCCGCGCATTCTGGAAGTGCGCAAGAAATTCCAGGAGGAAAAGCGACAGGAAATCGCCATCGCCTTCATGTCGCAATATGCCGCCGCGTTGGCGCACAACATCGCCAAATGTTCGCCTGGCGATCTCGACATGGTGTTTTTGGGCTCGTCCGGCTCGGAAGCGATGGAAGCGGCGGTGAAGCTTGCCGAGCGTGCCGCCGGCCCGAAGCGGCCGAAAATAGTCTATGCCGAGAATTCATTCCACGGCAAGACCAAGGGTGTGCTGGGCATCACCGACGGCCAGCTCTACCGCGCCGACTTCAGGCTGGCCGACAATACCGTCCGCATTCCCTTTGCCGATATCGAGGCCGTCGAGCGCCTGTTCCGCTCCGATCCGGAGATCGGCGTCATCGTGCTGGAAACCATCCAGGGCGGCGGTGGCATCATTCAGGCGCCGACTGAATACTGGCAGAAGCTGCGGGCGCTGTGCGACCAGTATGGCGTGCTGTGGGTCGCCGACGAAGTGCAGTGCGGCTATGGCCGCTCGGGCCGCTTCTATGCCTTCGAGCATCATGGCGTCGTGCCCGATGTGACGGCACTGGCCAAATCGCTGGGTGCCGGCAAGGCCGCTGTCGGCGCGATGATTGCGCGCCGCGAAATCTACATGAAGGCCTACGGCACGCCGAAGACGGCGATGATCCATGCCATGGCCACTTTCGGTGGCATGGGCGAGGCGTGTGCCACGGCGATCGAGGGCATCAACGTGCTTTACGACGAGGGGCTGATCGACAACGCCGCCGTCACCGGCGAGTACCTGCTGCAGCGGCTGCAGGCACTCAGGGAAAAATACCCGAAGATCATCAAGGACGTGCGCGGCAAGGGTTTCATGGTCGGGCTGGAGTTTCACGACTTCTCGCAGACCTTGCCGATGGTGCTGCGCCCCATCGTCAGCGTGCTCGACGAGAAGCTGAAGGGTTCGCTGTCCGGTTTCGTCGGCGCGCTGCTGCTGCGCGACTACGACGTGCTCGTCGCCTTCACCGAATACAACCGCAACGTCATCCGGCTCGAGCCGCCGCTGATCTGCCAGCGCGAGCATGTCGATCGCTTCGTCGATGCCTTCGACAGTCTCTTGTCGCGCGGCATCGTGGCGATCGTGAAGGATTTCGTCAAAAGCCAAGTCCGTTGAAACGAACGTTCGCCGAGAAGACATGCTGACCAAGTCGCCCGCTCCGCAAAGTCCACTCGACCGGCTCGCCGAGGCCGGTCTGGCGTGGGGCGAGGGGACCTATGCGCGGCTGGCGGCTCCGATCGGTGCGGCTGCCTTCGCCCTCTATATGCTTTTGACGGCGTTCACGGCCTGGGTGATGCCCGACGCCAACTGGGACATGCTGCCCTATCTCGCCATGTCGGAGGAGGGCACCTACCCCGATGCGCAGGCACTGCATGATTATGCCTACAGCACCGTCAAATCGAGTGTCTCGGCGGCCGACTACAAGGCGCTGACCGACGATGGCGGCGGCTTCCGCAGCCACATGGCGCAGAACGCCGCCGATTTCCATTCGTTGCTCGGCATGTACCGGATCAAGTTCCTCTATGCCGAAATCCTGTCGACGCTGAGTTCCGTCATCTCGCCAGTCGAAGCGATGCGGCTGGTGCAGGTGTTCTCGGTCCTGCTGTTCGGCGCGATCACGCTGCTCTGGCTGCGCGCGGAAAAGGCACTGGCGTTGGCACCGGTGGTCGGCGCGGTGCTGATCATGGCTGATTTCGGCGACGCCGCGCGCGCTTCGACACCGGACCTGCTTACCTCGGCGCTGTTGCTAGGCGGTCTCTTCGCTTATGTCCGAGGCCGCGAGGTAGCGACGGCGATCCTCCTCTTCCTCGCCTTCATGGTGCGGCCGGACAACATAGTTTTCCTTGCCGTTTTCGCTGTGCTGCTGGTCCTGTTCCGGCAGAAGGCCTGGGGCGTGCTGGTCGGTTTTGCTGCTTCGCTCGCCGCGTATTTCGCCATTTCGCACTGGGCCCATCATCCCGGGTGGTGGCCGCATCTGTGGTTTTCCAGCATCGGGCAGCACTACAATATGGACGGGTTCGAGCCGGCTTTTTCCGTCATCGCCTATCTCCGGGCGTTTGCCGCCTCGCTGCTGCGCGCCATCAACCTGAACAGCTGGGTCGGGGTCTCGGTTCTGGCGCTGGCCGGGTGGTTTGCGGCCGACCGCGCCGGCTTCAAGCTCGGCCGCCGCGCGGGCATTCTGTTTGCTGCGCTGGTGCTCGGTGCGCTGGCCAAATTCAGCGTCTTCCCGATCCACGACACGCGCATTTATTTCCCGCATCTGATCCCGCCATTCCTGCTGCTGGCACCGCCCTTCATGGCGTTGTGGGCGGCGGTCACCGCCGGCCAGCACCGCGCCGCCTTGCACGTCATACCAGGAGACAAATCATGAATTCAGTTTCCAACCTGGCGCGCATTGCCCTGTCGCTCGGCCTTCCCGCCGGCCTGCTCGATCGCGGGCCGTCGCTGCGCGGCACCAAGTTCCTCGCCAACGCCGCGCTGAAGGCACGCTTCAGTGATAGCGGCCGGGCATTCCAGATGGTCAATGTCGGCGCCTGCGATGGCGCGCTGTTCGATGACGTGACGCCTTGGCTGCACCGCATTCCAAAGGCCCGCGCCATGCTGGTCGAGCCGATCCCGTACAACCAGAAACGGCTGCGCGCCAATTACCCTGACACGGACCGCTTCGTCATCGAACCCGTCGCGGTGACGAGAACAAAAGGCACGATCACCGTCCACACCTTTGACGCTGCCGCACTCGAAGCCGGCACGCTGCCGATCGAGTTCATCGGCTGCTCGTCGGTGACCGACACCAACCTGATGTCGGGCAAGAATGCCTGGGGCGAGGCCGACGCCAATTTCAACAAGTTCGCGCCGCATCTGAAAGACATCGAGGTGCCGTCGGAGACCTTGCAGACATTGCTCGACCGCAACGGCATCACCCATATCGACGCCTTCCTCGTCGATTGCGAAGGCGCCGACTGGATCGTGTTCGAGCAGATCGACCTCAAGCGCTATCGTCCCGGCATGATCAAGGTCGAGGTTGGTGCGCTGCCCGCGCCGGAGATCGGACAGGTGGTGGTCAAGCTGAAGACGGCGGGCTATCAGGTCGGCTTCCAGGCCGAGGACGTCTGGGCTTTCGCCTGACGGCTAGACGTTTTTCCTGATTTGGGGAGGGGTCGCGCCGCATCTGTGGCGTGTCGCAAACAGGCGGTAGCGCCGTCCCCGTCGCCTGCATATTGTGCGCCGATCAGACGGGCGCCGACGCCGCCCGCAACAGCATTCTGGAGTCGCGGGCAATGGCAGAGTTTCCGAAAAAGGCGAAGGTCGTCATCATTGGCCTCGGCGGCATTGTCGGCGCATCGATCGCCCATCATCTGATCGAGCGCGGCTGGGACGACATTGTCGGCATCGACAAGTCGGGCATCCCGACCGATATCGGCTCGACCGCACACGCGTCCGACTTTTGCTACACCACCAGCCACGATTTCCTGTCGTGCTGGACGACGCTCTATTCCATCGATTTCTACGAGAAGATGGGCCATTACGCGCGCGTCGGCGGCCTCGAAGTCGCCCGTGTCGGCGACGACGGCCGCATGGATGAGATCAAGCGAAAGATCGCCTCGGCGAAGGCTTTCGGCACGCGCGCCCGTTTGATCGATCCCGCCGAGATCAAGGAAAAATTCCCGCTCATCGAACAGGATCTGGTGCAGGGCGGCCTATGGGATCCGGATGCCGGCCTCGTCATTCCGCGCTCGCAGACCGTTGCCGGCAAGCTGGTCGACCAGGCGGAAGCGTCAGGCAAGCTCAAATCCTTCGCCAACACGCCGGCGAAGTCGCTCGTCGTCAAGGACGGCCGCATCAGTGCCGTGGTGACCGACCGCGGCACGATCGAGGCCGACTATGTCATCGTCTGCGCCGGCATCTGGGGCCGGCTGATCGCCGAGATGGTCGGCGAGGACCTGCCGGTCATGCCGATCGACCATCCGCTGACCTTCTTCGGCCCGTATACCGAGTTTGCCGGCACCGGCAAGGAGATCGGTTGGCCACTGCTGCGCGACCAGGGCAACTCGGCCTATATGCGCGACACCGGCGACCCCAAGACCGCCGAGGGCGGCCAGATCGAATGGGGTTACTACGAAGAGACCAATCCGCGCCTCTGCCATCCGCGCGACCTGCTGGAGAAGGACCAAGCACGACTGTCGCCGTCGCAGCGTGATCTCGACATGGAGCAGATCCTGGCGCCGCTCGAGCGCGCCATGGAACTGACGCCGATCCTGGGCGAACTCGGCTATAACGAGAGCCATTCCTTCAACGGGCTGCTGCAGGTGACGGCCGATGGCGGCCCGTCCATGGGCGAGAGCCAGAAGGTGAGGGGCCTGTGGTACGCCGTCGCCATCTGGGTCAAGGACGGCCCTGGCATGGGCAAGCTGATCGCCGACTGGATGACGGATGGCCGCACCGCGATCGACCACCACGCCATCGACTATACGCGCTTCTATCCGCACCAGACCAAGGAACAATTCATCTGGGATCGCTGCACCGAGACGGCGATGAAGGTCTACAATCCGGCGGTGCATCCGCGCGAACCCTTCTCCAAGGCCCGCAACATCAGGCGCTCGCCGTTCTGGGAGCGTGAAAAGGAACTCGGCGGTTATTTCATGGAGCTGGGCGGCTGGGAGCGTGCGCACGGCTATGCCGCCAACGAGCATCTGCTTGAGAAGTATGGAAACCGCGTGCCGGTGCGCGAGAACGAATGGGACAACCGCCATTTCTGGCGCGTCTCCAACGCCGAGCATCTGGCGATGAGCGAGGATTGCGGTATCGTCAACCTCTCGCATTTCTCGATGTATGACATCGAAGGACCGGACCATGTCGCGCTGCTGGAATGGCTGTGCGCGGCCAAGATCGGCGGCGACAACAACATCGGCAAGGGCATCTACACCCACTTCCTCGATGAGCAAGGCATGGTGCGCGCCGACTTCACGGTGATCCGCATGGCCGACCGCTGTCGGCTGATCGACGGCGCCGACGCTGGGCCGCGCGACTACCAGTACATGCGCCGCACGGCCCAGGACAAAGGGTTCGACGTCACCATCACCGACGTGACCGAGAAGTACGTCACCATCGGCATCTGGGGGCCGAATGCCCGCACGACGTTGCAAAAGGTGGTCGAGAACCCGGATGGGCTTTCGCCGGAGAATTTTCCGTTCGCGGCGATCAAGCCGGTCCGGATCGGCGGCAAGGACGTTACGGCGTTCCGTATTTCCTATGTCGGCGAGCAGGGCTGGGAACTGCATATGCGCTACGAGGATGGTCTCGCCGTCTGGGACGCGCTGCGCTCGACCGGTGTCATGCCATTCGGCGTCGAGACCTACGCCAATACGCGCCGCATGGAGAAGAGCCTGCGGCTGCAGAACGCCGACCTCTTGACCGAGTACAATCTGCTGGAAGCCGATCTCGCCCGCCCGAAGGTCAAGGAGAACGATTTCTGCGGCAAGGCCAAGCACTTGGAGTATCGTGAGCGCGCGCACCAGCCGGCGATGCTATGCACGCTGGTGATGACCGAGAACAAGGATTCCAGAGGTGTCGCCCGCTATCCCGTCGGCATCATGCCGGTGATGGACCCCGAGAGCGGGGAAACACTGGTCGACGAACTCGGCCGCCGCTCCTTCACGACATCGGTCGCCTATGGCCCGACGATCGGCAAGAACATCGCGCTCGCCTATCTGCCCTGGGCCTATGCCCAGGAAGGCCGCAAGCTCAAGGTCGAGTATTTCGGCGAGACTTATCCGGTCGAGGTCGCCAGCGTCGGCTACAAGCCGCTTTACGACCCGGAGAATCTCAAGCCGCGGAGCTGAGCCTTCGCCAAGAATCTCGCGCGTGTTTTGGATGAGCCCGGCCCAGGTCGGGCTTTTCTCTTTTTCAGCTGTCGATTCTGGCTTACCCTCGCGGCATGTCTGGTTTTGGCACTGCAAGACATCTGCTTTCGAGCGTCGTCGCGCTGGCGCTGACGCTCTGGCCGACGACAATGTCTCGCGCAGACGAGCCGGTGGATGTCGAACTGGTGCTGGCGGTGGACGTGTCGCTGTCGATGTCGGCCGACGAGCTCGAGATCCAGCGTCATGGCTATGCGGCGGCGCTGACGCACGACAATGTGCTGCAGGCGATTACCGATGGCGCCTATGGCAAGATCGCCGTCACCTATGTCGAATGGGCCGGCACCAACTGGCAACGCGTCATCGTGCCGTGGACAGCGATCGCGACCCGGGCCGATGCGGAGCGGGTGGTGGCGCAATTGTCGGCTCAGCCGCCCAACAGCGCGCGGCGCACCTCGATCTCCGGCGCGCTGGAGTTCGGCAGCGACCTTTTCGCCGAAAGCGGCTACCAGGGAACCAAGCGCGTCATCGACATTTCGGGCGACGGGCCAAACAACCAGGGGGCGCCGGTCAATCTCGCCCGCGACGGGGTGGTCAGGCAAGGCATAGTCATCAACGGCCTGCCGCTGATGACCCGAGGCGGCTTTTCCGGCGTCTATGACGTCAACGATCTCGATCGCTACTACAGCGACTGCGTCATCGGCGGTCCCGGCGCCTTCATGATCCCGGTCAACGACTGGACGCAATTTCCCGAAGCCATCCGCCGCAAGCTGGTGCTGGAGCTCGCCGGCCCGGCGTCACGGCAATGGGCGGCGGAGGAGGCGGATCACCCGCCAGTGGTGCTGGCGCAGGACAAGCCCATCGCCGACTGCCAGGTCGGCGAGAAAATGTGGCGCAACCGCAACTGGATGCCCGACGCCAGATAGCGCAATCCCAAGCCGGGTTGCCGGCTGCTTTGCGCGCAAACACGGTCCTGTTGATTGACAAGCCCGTCGGCCTCTGTGAACAATTTCCCGCAGAAAAACAAAAGGGGAACCGATATGAACAGAATAACCGTCCTTGCCGCGACATTGACACTTGCCGCGGGCTTGTCCGCGCCGGCGATGGCCGCCACAACGCTCACCATCGGCATCAGCGGATGGACCGGATTCGCGCCGCTGACACTCGCCAAGCAGGCAGGGCTGTTCGAGAAGCATGGGCTCGACGTGACCTTGAAGAAGGTGCCGCAGGCCAGCCGTCCGCTCGCCATCGCCAGCGGCGACCTGCAATGCGCCGCCACCACGGTCGAGACCTGGCTGGTCTGGAACGCCAGCGGGGTGACCACCAAGCAGATTTTCCAGCTCGACAAATCCTATGGCGCCGACGGCATCGTGGTGCGCAACGACATCAAGACGGTCGCCGATCTCAAGGGCAAGACCGTCGCTTCCTCGGCGCCTGGAACGTCGCCCTACTTCCTGCTGGCCTGGGTGCTGAACAAGAACGGCATGTCGACCAAGGATGTCACGGTCGTCAATCTCGAACCCGACGCGGCGGCGCAAGCCTTCCTCGCCGGCCAGAACGATGCGGCCGTCACCTACGAGCCCTTCATCTCGGCCGTGCGCGACAAGGCCGACCAGGGGCATATCCTGGCGACCACGCTCGACTATCCGATGGTCCTCGACACGGTCGGCTGCACGCCCGAATTCCTCAAGGCCAATCCCGACGCCGCCAAGGCGCTTGCCGACAGCTATTTCGACGCCCTCGACATGATCAAGAAGGAGCCGCAGAAATCCTATGAGATCATGGGCGCCGACGTGAAACAGTCGGCCAAGGAATTCGAGGATTCGGCAAAGTACCTGAAATGGGCCGACAAGGCCGAGAACAAGCAGTTCTTCACCAAGGAATTTCAGGACTTTTCCAAGACCGCCGGCGATCTGCTGCTGCAGATGGGGCTGATCAAGGAGGCACCCGACGTCGCCACTCTGGCCGACACCAGCGCCGTGGCGAATTGACGGTTCAACCCCTGGGCACCGTGCGGTGGCGCAGAGCGCCGCCGCCTTGCCGCTGACAAAGGACGAAGATGCGCCCCTTGCATCCTGTCTCTCCGAGCCTGCGAACAGTGCTCGGTATCTCCTTCTTCGTGCTGTTCGTGGCCTTCTGGGCCTGGATCACGCTTGGCGGCCACGTCAACCGCATCTTCCTCGCCGATCCGCTGTCGATGCTGCGGGATGGCTGGCGGCTGCTGGTCGAGGATCGTTTCTGGCTCGACATACTGATCACCATCTGGCGGGTCTTCGGCGGCTTTGTACTGGCCTCGGTCGTCGCGGTGCCGCTCGGCATCGCCATGGGCGCCTGGAAGCCGGTGGAAGCGTTTCTGGAGCCCTTCGTCTCCTTCGCCCGCTACCTGCCGGCGTCGGCCTTCATTCCGCTGCTCATCCTTTGGGCCGGCATTGGCGAGCTGGAAAAACTGCTCGTCATCTTCGTCGGCTCGGTGTTCCAGATCATCCTGATCATTGCCGTCAAGGTTGGGGCCACGCGGCGCGACCTGGTCGAGGCCGCTTATACGCTGGGCTCGACCAACAATGGCATCGTCAGGCGGGTCATCATGCCGGCCAATGCGCCCGAGATCGCCGAGACGCTACGGCTGGTGCTCGGCTGGGCATGGACCTATGTCATCGTGGCCGAATTGATCGGCTCATCGTCGGGCATCGGTTACATGATCATCAACAGCCAGTCGCGGCTGGCGACCGGGCAGATCATCTTCGGCATCATCGTCATCGGCCTGATCGGGCTGTTGTCCGATTTTGCGTTCAAGGCGTTCAACCGCTGGCTCTTTCCATGGAGCCTGGCGTGAGCAAGCTTCTTATCGAGGGTGTCTCGCGAACCTTTGCCGGCGTGCGGGGTGGAGAACCCGTCAAGGCGCTGATGCCAATCGACCTGGCGGTGGCGGCCAACGACTTCATCACCGTTTTGGGACCGTCAGGTTGCGGAAAGTCGACACTGTTGAGGATCGTCGCCGGCTTGGAGGCGCCAAGCGAAGGCCGAGTTCTGCTGGACGGCAAGACGGTGACGCGGCCCGGGCCGGACCGCGGTATGGTCTTCCAGTCCTACACGCTGTTTCCATGGCTGACGGTCGCCGAAAACATCGGCTTCGGCCTGCGCGAACGGGGGATGGCCGAAAAGGAGCGGGACGACATTGTCGCTTCCTATGTCGATCTCGTCGGGCTGAAGGGGTTCGAGAACCATTGGCCGAAACAGCTTTCAGGGGGCATGCAGCAGCGCACGGCGATTGCCCGGGCGCTAGCCAACGATCCCGAAATCCTGTTGCTGGACGAGCCGTTCGGGGCGCTGGACAACCAGACACGCGGGCTGATGCAGGAATTGCTGCTCGGCATATGGGAACGGCGCAAGAAGACGGTGCTGTTCGTCACCCACGACATTGAGGAGGCGATCTTCATGGCCTCGCGCGTGATCGTGATGACGGCGCGGCCCGGCCGCATCAAGTCGGATGTCTCCATCGACCTGCCGCATCCCAGGCACTATACGCTGAAGACCAGTGCCGAATTCTCGGCGTTGAAGGCGCGGCTGACCGAGGACATCCGCGTCGAGGCGATGCGGACGGCGCAAGTGCGGTCGGCCGAGACCTGATCGGGATCAGGCCGCCAGCAATTGCTTGCGGTCGACGCGTTCCTGCTGCGGCGAGCGGGCGTAGAGCTCGCGGTAACATTTCGAGAAATGCGAGGCCGAGACGAAGCCGCAGGCGACCGCCACCTCGACCACCGGCAGCGACGATTGGATCAAGAGATGCCGGGCGCGGTCGAGGCGGATTTCGAGGTAGTAACGGGCAGGCGACCGTCCCATCTCGGTGCGGAACAGGCGCTCGATCTGGCGACGCGACAGGTCGACATGGTCGGCGATCTCGATCAGCGACAGCGGCTCGGACAGATTGGCCTCCATCAGCTCGATGATGGTCAGCACTTTCGAGTTCTGCACGCCGAGGCGGGCGCGCAGCGGCAGGCGCTGGCGGTCGGTCGGACTGCGCACACGATCGGTCAGCACCTGCTCGCACACGCGGTTGACGAGGTTCTCGTCGAAATCGTCGCCGATCAGCTTCAGCATCATGTCGAGCGCGGCGGTGCCGCCGGCGCAGGTGTAGATGTTCTGGTCGATCTCGAACAGGTCGGCAAAGACATTGGCCTTCGGAAACGCTTCGGAAAAACCGGGCAGGTTTTCCCAATGGATGGCGCAGCGCTTGTTGGACAGGAGCCCGGCGGCGGCGAGGATATGCGCACCGGTGCACAGGCCGCCGACGGCAACGCCGCGATTGTATTCCTCGCGCAACCAGGCAAAGGCCGACTTGTTCTGGTAGCGCTCGACATTGGTGCCACTGCAGACGATGGCGATGTTGGGGCGATCCGGCCCCGCCATCTTCTTGCGTTCCTCCTCGAGCGAGGTGTTAACCGCACACTCGACGCCGTTCGAGGCGCGCACCGGCTTGCCGTCGATGCTGGCGAGGCGCCAGCGATAGGCCTCGTAGCCGAGCATCCGATTGGCCGAGCGCAGCGGGTCGAGCGCTGTCGCAAAAGCGATCATGGTGAAATCGGGGATAAGGAAGAACACAAACGATCGCTTGATCGGATGCTTGACGGCGTTCACTGGGAACCTCATCTGGCCATGACGCGAACAGGATGTCGCGAATAGCATAGCGTCATCAGGAAAAACCATTCCTGTCAATCGTCTAGACGGCTTTGGGAAGATTAAATTTGCGACATGGGTCGCAAATGGGCAATCGCCGCGCGGTGCTGCTCGAACCAGGCCACCGTCAGGTTGTGAAAGGCGATGGAAGCGCAACAAAATAAACGCCGCCTCGGCGGACCGAGGCGGCGGCAGTCAACCCTGAAGCCGCGGCAGGGGCGCGGCTCTGGAGGTGTCTTGTATTTTCGATTTCTACGCAGTTCCGGCCGGGAAAATACGGTTTTCCTGGAACCGCGCTCGTTCAGGCGACGAAGCCGAGACGTGCCGCGGCCATGGCGCCGGTCTGGCCGGGCATGGTGTTTGCAAGACGCTGACGCTCGAGAGCGGTGGTCAGGTTCATTTCGCGGCGGGCGAAGAGGCGGGCAAAAAGCTTCATGATCATCTCCAATCGGTTGCTCGCGCATTGGCCCGAAAATCGAATTGATTTTCGGAAAGCACGATGCGCAGACTCAAAGTGTTAGAGCGTACTTTGTGCGTCCAATAGTACGCACGTCGCTCTAAACGGGTCGCCTTCGCTTGATGGAGTGGGGCAGCTCGTTTGCTGACGGTGATATAGGCTTGTGTGAGCAGGAACTAAATCGCAAAAGCGAAGCGCTTGATATGAAAAGCGACACCGGATGCGACATATTTTGGCAAGCTACGAGCAATATGCCTAGGATTTATGAATATTTACAGAGAGTTAATCAAAAAATCGAGCTGCTATGCGGCTTGCTCATATGCGCCATGCAGCGGCGGCATGGCTCATGAATTCGTTTGAATACAAATAAAATAGAGAAGGCCTGCCGGGCGGGCTGCGCGGCAGGCCTTCAGCACGGGGTACACACGATTTACTTTGCTCCAGCCCAGGATCCGACGCCGCTGCGAATGCCGGTCTTGGCGTCGGAAGCTTCCGGCCAGCCGATATCCTTCTGCAGCTCGATCGGCAGTGAACGGATGGCGCGTTCGGTCTGGTAGCGGGCGCGGGCCGCGTTGAATTCGGTCGCGATGCGGCCGAGGGACGATAGGATAGACATTTCGATCTCCTTTGCTACGGCACGGCAGGCGCCGGCAATGCGTTACGTCAGGTCTGTTTCAGCTTCATTTCACGTCGAATGCAGGTCTGCGCCGTGGTCGTTTCGTGGCCGCTTTTGGCAGCATGCTGCTTCGATGGAGTTGACTATGCTCCCGGTCTGATGTTCAATCAAACGAAATGGAATGATGTTTTGTATCAGAAAAATTGAAGGTCGATCGTCATGAACGCCCCACTCAATCACCCGCTGCCGCTGCTCGACCTCGACGTTTTGCGCACCTTCGTGGCGATTGCCGAGACCGGCAGCTTCACCACCGCGGCCAATGCGGTGTTCCGGACGCCGTCGGCCGTCTCCATGCAGATCAAGAAGCTGGAGGATATTCTCGGCCGCTCGGTGTTCGCGCGCGACGCGCGTTCGGTGACGCTGACCACGGACGGCGAAATGCTGCTCGGCTATGCCCGGCGGCTTTTGTCGATCAACCGCGAGGTGGTGTCGAAGTTCATCATCCCCGATATTGTCGGGGTGGTGCGGCTCGGCTCACCTGACGACTATGGCGAGCGCGTGCTGCCGCATGTGTTGAAGCGTTTCGCGCAGTCGCATCCCTCGATCGCCGTCGACGTCACCATCGACCAGAGCAGCAATCTGCGCCGGCGCATGGATGACCGGGCGCTCGACATCACGCTGTTGACCAATTCGTACAAGACCAGCGCGCTCGGCGCCGAGGTGCTGTTGACCGAGCCGATCGTGTGGGCCGGCGCCAAGGGCGGCTGCGCGCATCTGCGCGAACCGCTGCCGGTTTCGCTTTGGGAAGAGGGCTGTGCCTGGCGGGCCGGCGCGCTCGAGGCATTGGGCCGCGAGGGCCGCAACTATCGCGTCGCTTATATGAGTGCCCATACCGCAGGCCAGCGCGCCGCGATCATGGCCGACCTCGCGGTCGCGCCGCTGCCGAGATCGTTCCTGGGCAACGACATGGTCGAACTCTGCCCTAAGGACGGAATGCCCGATATCGGCACTTACAATCTTGCCATGGTGGTGGCGCCGGACGCCAGCGCGCCGGTCAAGGCCGTCGCCGACCACATCCGCGCGACCTTCGAAGTGTTCAGGGAAACCGGCAAGTTCTAATCGATGTCGTGGGGCCGAGTTTCAGTGCTCGGCGATCTCGTCACGTTCGCCGAGCCGATTGATCGTCTGGCCGAAATGGTTGGTGTGCTGGGATGAAGCTTTGGTCGACGACTTGACCGTTTCCCTTTCAGCCCGGGTGTAGGCGTCGTCGGTGAGAAACGCGACGATGTGCTGACGCGCGCGCCGCGCTTCCGGCATGTCAATCAGCGGCCAGACGTGGAACATGCCTTCCTCGTAGATCAGCTCCACCTCGACACCGGCGGCGCTGGCTTTTTGTGCAAAGATGAGATTGTCGGGCGTGAGAAGATCGCGGGAGCCCGTCAGGAGCAGTGTCTTCGGCAATACCGACAGATCGCCATAGACCGGGCTGATACGCCAGTCTGTCGGATCCAATCCGGCACTATAGAGCCGGATTGCCTCACGCCCGCCGGCGATGCCCAACCATGGATCATTCCGCTCCGCCTCAAACACTTCGGGGTTCGCGAGCGAGACGTCGAGGCCGGGTGAAATCAGCACATGGCGCGACGGCACCGGCAAACCCTCGTCCGCCGCCATCATGGTCAGCACCACGGCCATGTTGCCGCCGGCGGAATCGCCCATGAAGACGATATCTTCCGCCTCTGTCTCATCGAGCATCTGGCGGTAGACAGCGCCGACCATGCCGAACATGGCGTGGAAATCGTGTTCCGGGGCGATAGGGTAGATCGGCACGGTGATGCCGTAGCCCAGCCGGTCGGCCATGTCGGCGATCAGATACCAGTGATAGGGCGTGATCTCAAAGACATAAGCGCCGCCATGCAGGTAGAGTATCCGCTTGTGCTCTCCGGCCTTGGGGGCGATTTCGTAGACCGGAAAACCGTCCACGCTGCGCGTCTGGATTTCGAAACGCTGATGCAGCGCGGCCGGCGGATGATGATCCTCCGTCTTGCGCGCGGCGGCGATCCAGCGCTGCAGGTTTTCCGGGCTGGAAAAGGCTTGCTTGCGGCTGTGCCTGAGCACGAAGGACACAACGTGGCTTTTCAAACTTGGCATGCGAATACACGAACTTCGGCTGCAGCCGACTAAGAGAACTCCCCCTTGTAACGAAGATCGTGCCTTGTCCGAGAATGTCAAGATTTACGGCGTGCCCACACGCTGGTGTGATCCGCGCGTCGTCGGCGCCGCGGCAAAAGTGCCGTGCGCAATCGGTTGCTGGTGGCCATCGGGGATGTGTGGGATCCCCGGTGGACGCCGAGCAATTTGTATTTGTCGGCGAACGTCGTCACCGCGTAGAGCCTAGCAGCAGCGAGGCGAGTGTGGCCTGCGGATCGTTCGGCGGCGATGCCGGCCAGCCGATGTCCTTCTGGACATGCGCCGGCAAGCTGTTCAGCGCGCGGATCGATTTGTTCCTGGCGTGGGCTTGCCTGATGGCCACACCCAAGCGGCCGAAATTTTCGAACATCGACATTGTCATCTCCCCTGAAGAACGGCGATGGCCAAGGACTGTCCTCAGCCGCCGTTCGATGTGCGGGTAAATGCGCTGTGCGTGTATCTGCTGGATTTCGCGAGAACAGCGTTTCGGTTTCCGGATCGGACGATCCGGAAACATTTGCATACAAATAAATCGAGGGAGTGGCCGGCGCGTCTATTCGCGGCTGCGCCGAGCAGCATGGCCTTCGCGGGAGCGCCGGCGCGGTGCTGCATCTCCGGCGATGCCATCCTCGCTCACCGTCTTGCGCGGTGGCAGCTTCACCGCCGCCGCCAGTTTCGGGAACGGGTCGACCTTGTTGGGCAGCGCCATGGCGTAGACGAAGTGCTCCTGGAATTTCGGCTCGAGCGCCGTCTCGATCTTTTCGATCTGGCTCACCGTCTCCTCGATTTCGCGGCGATAGCCGCGATTGAGCAGCGCCATGCGAGCACCCGCGCCGGCGGCGTTGCCCACGGCGGAGACCTTGTCGAGGTCGCAATCGGGGATGAGACCTAGCACCATGGCGTATTTCGGATCGATGAAGGAGCCGAAGGCACCGGCGAAGTGGATGCGGTCGACATGCTCGGTGTTCTGTTTTTCCATCAGCAGCTTGGTGCCGGCATAGAGCGCCGCCTTGGCCAACTGAATGGCACGCACGTCTGTCTGGGTGATGGTGATCTTGGGTTCGCCTTCCTTCAGCACATAGGAGAAGGTGCGGCCGTTGGCGACGACGCGCGGCGAGCGCGCGGCAAGCGATCCGTCGACGACGCCATCCTCGGAGATGACGCCGGCGAGATACATTTCGGCGACGATCTCGATGATGCCGGAGCCGCAAATGCCGGTGACGCCGGTCGCCTGCACGCTGTCGAGGAAGCCGGGCTCGTCGGACCACAGTTCCGAGCCGATGACGCGGTATTTCGGCTCCAGCGTGTCTGGATCGATGCGCACGCGCTCGATGGCGCCGGGCGCGGCCCGCTGGCCACCGGAGATTTCGGCGCCTTCGAAGGCCGGACCGGTCGGCGAGGAGGCAGCAACGACCCGTGTACGGTTTCCGAGTACGATCTCGGCATTGGTGCCGACGTCCACGATCAGCATCATCTCGTCCTGGCGATGCGGCCCTTCCGAGAGCGTCACCGCGGCCGCGTCGGCGCCGACATGGCCGGCGATGCAAGGCAACATGTAGAGCCGTGCGCCCTGGTTGAGCTTCAGCCCGATGTCGGAGGCCTTGATGCGAACGGCGCCCGAGACGGCAAGCGCGAAGGGCGCGCCGCCGAGTTCGGTCGGATCGATGCCGAGGAACAGGTGATGCATGATCGGATTGCCGACGAAGACGGAATCCAGGATGTCGTTGCGCTGGACATTGCCTTCCGCGCAAACCTTGTCGACGAGGCCGGAGATTGCCTCGCGGACAGCAACCGTCATGCCTTCGCGGCCATCCGGGTTCATCATCACATAGGAGACGCGGCTCATCAGATCCTCGCCGAAGCGGATCTGCGGGTTCGACGTTCCGGACGAGGCGGCGACGCGGCCCGACAGCAGCGACACCAGATGCATGGCGATGGTGGTCGAGCCGATGTCGCAAGCCAGGCCATAGGCCTCGTTCTTGAGGCCCGGCCACAGCGCGATGACGCGCGCTGTCTCGGTGTCCGTATCCTTGTAGATGGCGGCGGTCGCCGTCCAGTTGCCCTTGCGCAAAATACCTTGCACCTGCGGCAGCAGATAAAAATCGAAGTCCAGGCTTTTGAGGTTCCAGTCCTTCATCAGGGCAATCTTCAGGCGGTCGAGATCGCCAAGCGGCTTGTGCATGTCTGGTTCTTCGATCTCGACGTAGCACATGCGGATCGCGGAATCGCGGGCGATGACCCTGGTGTCGGCATCCTTGCGGATGGTCTGGGCGTTGATGACCGTGTCCTGCGGCACGTCAATGACGAGATCGCCGAGAATCTGAGCGGAGCAGGAGAGGCGGCGCCGTTCAGGCAGGCCGCGCACACGTTCATAGCGCTCTTCCTTAGGGCCTTTGGGCGATATGTGGTCGTTTGAGGAGGTGATCTTGTGCTTGGCGAAATTGCCTTCCTGCACCTCGATCTGGCAGCGTCCGCAAGTGGCGCGTCCGCCGCACACGCTCTCGACATAGACGCCGAGCTGGCGCGCGGCGTCGAGCACGGGCGTGCCGACAGGGAACCGCCCGCGCTTGCCTGACGGCATGAACAGCACGAGCGGATCGGTTATGTTTGCAGGCGAGTTCACGATTGCGCGCTTATCCCCGGCCCATGCGGGCTTCACGGCCACCGCGTCGGCGGCCGCCATTGCCGCCGCCTTCGCCCGGCGCGTTGACCGCTGTCGGCGCCGCCACCGCCTGGCCGCCTTCGGCCGGCTTGTAATCCTTGTAGGTCTTGATCCATTTGGTGCAGTTCTCGTCGGTGCCGTTCAGCACGTTGGCGCCGCGCACCGCTTCCATTTCCTGCGGGCGCACCGGGTTCATGATCGCCGAGGTCATGCCGGCGCCGATCACCATCGGGATGAAGGCGGCGTTGATGCCGTGGCGGTGCGGCAGGCCGAAGGAGATGTTGGACAGGCCGCAGGTGGTGTTGACCTTGAGCTCTTCGCGGAGCCGACGCAGCAGGGCGAACACCTGGCGGCCGGCATCGCCCAGCGCGCCGATCGGCATCACCAGCGGATCGACGACGACGTCATGCGCCGGGATGCCGAAATCGGCGCAGCGCTGCACGATCTTCTTGGCGACGGCAAAGCGCACGTCCGGATCCATCGAAATGCCGGTCTCGTCGTTGGAGATGGCGACGACCGGCACATTGTATTTCTTGATCAGCGGCAGGATGGCCTCGAGCTTTTCCTCCTCGCCGGTGACGGAATTGACCAACGGGCGGCCCTTGGCGACTTTCAGCGCGGCCTCGATCGCGGCGGTGACGGAACTGTCGATCGACAGCGGCAGATCGACCAGGCCCTGGACGATCTCCAGCGTCTGCACCAGAAGGCCAGGTTCGGTTTCGTTCGGGTTGACCGAGGTGACGCCGGCATTGACGTCGAGCATGGTGGCGCCGCAGGCGGCCTGCTCCAGCGCGTCCTTGATGACGGTCTCGAAATTGCCAACCACCATTTCGGCGGCGAGCTTCTTGCGGCCGGTCGGGTTGATGCGTTCGCCAATCACGCAGAAAGGCTGGTCGAAGCCGATGATGATTTCTCGTGTCGCCGAGGCGACGATGGTCCGGGTCATGAAATCTCTCCGTCGTGATATAAAGAGTTCTTTATATCGTTATCTCTTGTCGATCAAGCGAATGGTCGCTCTCCGCGCAAGTCAATGCGCGGTCTTCACCATGTCCACCTGGGTTTCGGTAATGTCGTCGTGCAGGATGCGGTCCAGCCGGTCGGCGACCATCTGGTCGTCGCGGCGGATCTCGCGCTTCCACGGCTGGCGGCCCTTCAGCACGCCCGATTCATCGACGATCTCGGCGACATATTCCTCCTGGCGATAGGCCATCACATGGATGCCGGAGACACCGGGAATTTCCTTCACCTCGTTGATGATGTCGGTGCAGAGCTGCTTGCCTTCCTTCTTCTGGTCCTGGGCGCCTTCCAGCCGCTTGATGATAGCGTCAGGGATATGGATGCCCGGCACGTTGGAGCGGATCCATTTTGCCGTCTTGGCGGAAGCGAGAGGGCCGACGCCACACAGGATGAACACTTTCTCGGTGTGGCCGAGATCACGCGCCTTCTGCATGAAGGTCTTGAACATCGGCACGTCGAAGCAATACTGCGTCTGCACGAACTGCGCGCCGGCGGCGATCTTCTTGCCGAGATGGATCGGGCGAAAGTCGAAAGGCGGCGCGAACGGATTGACGGCAGCGCCCAGGAACAGCTGCGGCGGCGTCGTCAGCTTGCGGCCGGACAGAAACTTGCCGTTGTCTCGCATGATGCGGCAGGTTTCCAACAGCGACATGGAATCGAGGTCGAACACCGGCTTGGCGCCCGGCTGGTCCCCGGCCTGCACGCCGTCGCCGGTCAGGCACAGCATGTTGGCGACGCCCATCGCGGCGCCGCCCAGCACGTCGCCCTGGATGGCGATGCGGTTCTTGTCGCGGCAGGCGATCTGCATGATCGGGGCGTAGCCCATGCGGGTCAGAAGTGCACAGATGCCGACCGACGACATATGGCAATTGGCGCCGGACGCATCGACGGCGTTGATGGCGTCGACCCAGCCGTCGAAGATCTTCGCACGGTTGTAGACATCCTCCGGATCGGCGCTGTCGGGCGGGTTCAGTTCGGTCGTCACCGCAAACTCGCCGCGCCTGAGCACGCGCTCCAGCCGGCCGCGCGAGGTGTGGCCGGGCAGGGGATCGAGCGGCAAATGGATGCCGGCCGGATTTTCGTCGAGCTGGCGGCCGGTCACGCGGAGGCTCCGGTCTTCGCGGCAGCGGCGGCTTCACGGGCTGCCGCAGCCTGCGCGGTCACCCGCAGCCAGGCAGAGGTTTCGCGCAACGACTGATCGACCGGCTTCTGCACGGTGAGGATCCTGTCGGAGTTGACCATGTTCTGCGAACCTTCCCAGGCCTTGACCCAGACGCAGGGCATATCGGGTTCGACCTCGCAATTGCCGTTGGCGCGCACGCCGCCGCAAGGGCCGTTGCGCAACTGCTTGGGGCAGTTCATCGGGCAAGACATGCCGGTCGAGGACAGGATGCACTGACCGCACATGCGGCAGTCGAACATGAAGCCTTTTACGCGCTTTTCGACGAACTTGATTGGAGCCTCGACACGGCCATAGCCGATACCCTTCCACAACGGGTGCAGCAGCAAGAAGGTGTCGGCGAAGCGGGCGTAAAACCATTCGAGCAAGCGCGAATGCCTGATCGACCACAGCCGTATCGCGAAGGAGCGCTGTACGCGCCGCTGCGGCGAGACATCGGCCGGCTTGTAGTCGGACTTCGGCGCCGCCTTCTTGACCTGAGTGGCCTGCGTAACGGCCACGCCTTCCTTGCTGACGGGAGTGGTTTCAGACATTTTCTTTGCCGCCGGCCTTGACCAGAGCGACCAGCCGCTCGCGGTCATATTTCGCGTCGATCTCGTTGAAGGCCTTTTCGACCTCGGCTTCGAGATCGTCACCGACCGGAACTGGATCAGCCTTGCGCCATTCGGCCAGATAGTCGTCCGTGCCGCCGGCGCCGGTGCGCATGGCGCACATGTCGATCGCCTCGGTGAAGCGCAACGGCAGTTCGCGCTTGGCGTTCTGCCGGCCCTTCTTGACGATGACCTGGGCAGGAATGTCGCGCCAGTAGACGACGATAAGATCGGCCATGAATTCTCGCTCCTCGATCCCCGAGCATTGCCGCAAGCGCAGTTGGCCCGCTTGTTATGGGACGACGCGCGCGCATTCAAAAGCGACGCATTTGGATGTCGTAAAATGAAAGGTGCGTTTATTCGTTTGCGACCCATGCCGCGACGGGGTCACTGCAGCTGTAGTGGCGGCGGAATTTACGCTGTTCCGAACACTGGATGCGTTACCAAATGCCGGTTCTCAGCCCTGTCCAGACGTAGAACCAGATCGTCGGGTGGTACCACAGCTTCGATGGCAGCCCTGGATCGAACGTTGCGAGTTTACCGGCCAGCGCGTCGCTGACCGCCTCGACGCAGATGTCGCGCGAAAACGCCGCCTGGCGCAGCGCATAGCTTGAGATGGTGTCACCTTGTTTCGGCTCGCCGCGCACCTGCTTCAGCACGCCACCAGTGTCGACGCCCGCATCGACCAGATGGACGGTGGTGCCGAAATTCTGCGGATCGCCTGACGTCAACGCCCAATAGCCGCCATTCATGCCGCGATATTTCGGGGTGATGCCGGCATGATAGTTGAGCACCGGACACGGCATTTTGGCCAGCATCTCCCTGGAAATCAGCCGGCAGCCGTTCAGCAGCACGACGCCGGGCTTGATCGTCTCGATTGCCTGCAGACATTCCGGCCCGTTGGCGGATGCCACATGGATGATGACCTGGCCTTGCCGCGGTTCCGTTTCAAGCTTCTCCTCGGCAATCAACCGGGCGGCGTGTTTGACATTAAACCGTTTGCCGAGCCTGCTCAGCACCATCGTGCCGAGCTGGCCGATGGCAGAGATCCAGCCCTGGCGTCGGGCGCGGCCCCGCAGCAATTGCTTTTTAGATTCAGGGGTTTCGAGGACGACGCTGACAGGGCCGACGCGGTCGGCGAGGTCGTTGATCATGGCCCAGACATGCGCGCCGCCACCGGTGACGACCACAATAGGTCGCGGATTTGGTTGCGACGCTGCCATTGATCTTTCCGTGCTCCAAGGACCGGCTGATGTGGCCGGACCTTAGGGCGGGCGGGTTAATCCTTGGTATGCCGGAAGCCTTACCAACCCATGAAGACCCCCGGTCAGCGCATGAAGACTTGGTCAGCGCTTGAATTCCATGATGTCGAGCTTCGATTCATAGTAGGGCGCGGGGAACTCGATTCGCCATTCCTTGGCGCTGTTTCGGAAGGCGTAACCGACCTGGTCGGTTTGCGGGCCGCTGCCATAGGGCTTTGCCCGATCGTCGTTGACGGAGCCGGAGCCAAGATAGATCGAGCGCTTGTCGCCGTCGTCGAAGAAGCGGCCCTGGGTGCGCTGAGAACCGCTGATCTTTTCCAGCCGCCAGCCGGAGCCATCATCGGTGACCCTGCATTTGAACCAGCCATAGACAACGAGCGGGCTCAGTCCGCCGGCCTTGATCGTGCGGCACCGCCAGTTGCCCGTGAGATCCTTATCGGAGAAGGCGACCAGCGGCTTGGCCAACAGCGTGTCGAGCTGCTTGAGCTCGGCGGGGTTGCCCGCCTTTGCTTCGGCGAGCGCCGCCTTGCGGGTGTCGCCATATTTGTCGAGCCGCGCCTTATCGGCAGGCGTGATCAGTTTTTGCACTTGTCCGTCGGCAAGGGCGGGCAAAATACAGCAGAGGAGACCAAGGGCGGCGATCAATGAGCGAAGGATCATCAAAGAATTCCCTGTTTTGTCTGGAACGGCGCTGCCGCCGCCTGGCGCATAACTTACCGGGTCGCTGGCGCCTGTCATCGTGCTTAACAGCGTCTCGGTCAAAACTCATGGTGTGACGCATGCGAATCTTGTTTACGGGATCGTCGGGTTGGCTGGGCAGCGCGCTGGCGCCGCTCCTGCGTGAGCTTGGACATGACGTGACCGGCCTCGACCCCATTCCATCGGCCGAAACGCGGATCGTCGGTTCGATTGCCAACCGTGACCTTGTCATGCGTGCCGTCGGAGAAAACCGGATAGAGGCCATTATTCACAGCGGCGCGCTGCACAAGCCCAACATAGACAGCCACGCCAACAGCGATTTCATCGCGGCCAACGTGCAAGGCACGCTAAACCTGCTCGACGCGGCGGTGGCGGCCAATGTGCAACGCTTCGTCTTCACGTCAACGACCTCGCTGATGATCTCGCAGGCGATACGCGACGGCTTCAAGGGCGGTGCGCGCAAGGCGGCGTGGCTGACGGAAGCGATGTCGCCCGAGCCGCGCAACATCTATGGCGTCACCAAGCTATCCGCCGAGCATCTCTGCCGTCTCTACCACCTCCAGCACGGCCTGCCGGTGGTGGTGCTGCGCACGGCACGTTTCTTCCCCGAGGCCGACGACATGGCGCATGCCATCGAGCAGTCGGACGCCAACACCAAGGCGAACGAACTGCTGTTTCGGCGGCTGACGGTGGAGGACGCGGCGCAGGCGCATGTCGCCGCCTTGGAGAAGGCACCGGAGCTCGGCTTCGACACCTTCATCGTCTGTGCGCCGACGCCGTTCCAACCCGAAGATTGCGAGGCGTTGATCAGGGACGCGCCGTCCGTGGTGGCGCGGTATTTTCCTGAATTTCCCGCTCTCTACGCGAGGAAGGGCTGGACGATGTTTTCCTCGATCGACCGGATCTATGACGCGTCGCGGGCGAGGGACAGGCTGGGTTTTGCCTGCAGGACGAGCTTTGCCGACGTGCTGGCGGCGCTGGCAGCCGAAGACCCGGCCTGAAGCCGTCAGGCGTTCGCGGCCGCCCGCGCCAGGCCTGGCGTCAGGTCGCCAAAACCGGTGGAGCGGCGCTCATAGGCGAGGCCGAGCAGGGCGGCGGCCCTTTCCGCGACCTTGTCGAGCTCCGGATCATCGGTCTGCGCCAGATAGATCAGCTTCTCGTAATTGCCGAAATAGTCCTTGATCAGCTCCGGGTGCTTGTCCAGCCCGAGCGGCTTCATGAAGAAGGCATCGAACTGGCGGCACAGGAAGTCCGTCATGTAGAAGGACATCATGTCGTCGTCGGCGACCTTCGCATAGGCTTCCATGCCTTGATAGAACGCGAAGCAATGCGGGCCGGCCATGCGTTCGACGCCATGCTTCTCCAACACGCGGTCAAGCAGGCCGCCAGTGCCGCAATCGGCATAGCCGACGAAGATATGTTCATAGCCTTCCGCCCTGGCCTTTTCGATCGCCTTGTCCATGGCCGGCGCGATGCGGTCGGGATGGAAATGAAACTCCGCCGGCAAACACGTCAATTCGAGGTGATCCAGCCCGAGCTGTTCCTTGACGGCCAACACCTCGCGCGCAATCATCCCGCAGGCGATGACGAGCAGCCTGTCTGTCTGATTCGGTTTTGTTTTTTTCGTCCTGACCAAGTCGAGCCGGCTTTTTCGCTGCGGGGCTAATTTATCTGTCGAGGGAGACACCGTCCATGAAACTGCTACGCATAGCGCCGATGGCTATCCTTGCCTGCGCTCTTGCACTTACGGCCTGCGCCAACACCGTTCGGGGTGTCGGCAAGGATGTCAAATCGACGGCGAGGGCGGTCAAGGACACCGTCGCCAATTGATCGGCGGTCGTCCCTCATCTGGGGACAAAAAAGCCGCGCTGCAAGGCGCGGCTTTTTTTTCGTCGCCCTGATGCCTTGGATCAGGCCGAAGCACGCACGTTGTGCTTGCGCTTCATGAAATCCTTGGCGGTCTCGACCGCTACCGCCGCGTCGCGGCAATAAGCGTCGGCGCCGACGGCCTTGCCGAATTCCTCGTTGAGCGGCGCGCCGCCGACCAGCACGACATAGTCGTCGCGAATGCCCTTTTCCTTCATCGTGTCGATGACGACCTTCATGTAGGGCATGGTGGTGGTGAGCAGTGCCGACATGCCGATGATGTCGGGCTGGTGCTTTTCAATCGCGTCGAGATACTTCTCGACCGCGTTGTTGATGCCGAGATCGATGACGTCGAAGCCAGCACCCTCCATCATCATGCCGACGAGGTTCTTGCCGATGTCGTGGATGTCGCCCTTGACGGTGCCGATCACCATCTTGCCCTGTTTCGGCGCGCCGGTGGCGGCGAGCAGCGGACGCAGGATGAACATGCCGGCCTTCATGGCGTTGGCGGACAAAAGCACTTCCGGCACGAACAGGATGCCGTCGCGAAAATCCTCGCCGACGATACGCATGCCTTCGACCAGCGCCTCGGTAAGCACCTTGTAGGGCGCCCAGCCGCGCTCGAGGAGGATGTTGGTGCCTTCCTCGATCTCTTCCTTCAGCCCGTCATAGAGATCGTCGTGCATCTGCTGCACCAGCTCGTCGTCGGAAAGCTCGGAAAGGATGATCTCGTCGTCGGACATTTTTATCCAGCTCCTCACGGCTTCGCGACTGTGTCGCAAGGCACAAAATAATGGTGTTCATACCTAACCCGCAACGGGCGGGTATCCATAGCTGATTTGCGACTTCCCGCAAAAGGAAAGCGACTGGAAAATCTATCGGTTTTCTTGTCGATTTTGCGACAGGCGTTGGCGCGGACGGGCCGTTTCGAATAGGGTGCATGGCTACGATCCGGGCAAAGCCGCGTCATGCGGCCGCAACGGTTACGGACCAGCCATAGTCAGGCGGGCCATATTCAGGGAAGAGCGATCATGAGTGAACACGCGGCAGTCGACCAGGAAGCGTCAAACGCGCGGCGTGGGCGCGGCGCCAGTGGCGGAGCGGCGGCCAGGCGTGCGGCGCGCTCAGGCGGCGGCCCCGGCACCCAGCTCACCTATATCAAGCGCAAGATCAACGTCTACGAGGTGCTGAACGAGGAAGGCCTGGCGCTGATCGAGAAGAACACCGACACGGTGCTGGAAGAGATCGGCATCATTTTTCGCGATGACGCCGAAGCACTGCAGCTCTGGAAAGAGGCCGGCGCCGACGTCAAGGGCGAGCGCGTGCATTTTCCCAAGGGGCTCTGCCGTTCGCTCTTGAAGACCGCGCCGCCCATCTACACCCAGCATGCCCGCAATTCAGAACGCTCGGTGCAGATCGGCGGCAATGCGACGGTGTTCGCGCCGGTCTATGGTCCGCCCTTCGTGCGCGATCTCGACGGCGTCAGGCGCTACGCGACGATCGAGGATTTCCAGAATTTCGTGAAGCTTGCCTATATGGCGCCGTCGATCCACCATTCGGGCGGCACGGTGTGCGAGCCGGTCGACGTGCCGGTCAACAAGCGTCATCTCGACATGGTCTACGCGCACATCAAATATTCCGACAAGCCGTTCATGGGTTCGGTGACCGCGCCGGAGCGCGCCGAGGACACGGTGGCGATGGCCAAGCTGGTGTTCGGCGACGACTTCGTCGAGAACAACACGGTGCTGACCAGCCTGATCAACGCCAACTCGCCGATGGTGTTCGACGAGACCATGCTTGGCGCCCTGAAGGTCTATTCGCGTCATAACCAGGCCTGCATCGTCACGCCGTTCATCCTGGCCGGCGCGATGAGCCCGGTGACGGTCGCCGGCACGCTAACGCAGGTCCTGGCCGAAGTGCTGGCCGGCGCCTCGTTCACGCAGCTGATCCGCCCGGGCGCGCCGGTGCTGTTCGGCACCTTCGCCTCGTCGATCTCGATGCAGTCGGGCGCGCCGACCTTCGGCACGCCGGAGCCGTCGCTGGTCTCCTATGGCGCTGCACAACTGGCCCGCCGGCTCGGCCTGCCGTTCCGTACCGGCGGCTCGCTTTGCGCTTCGAAAGTTCCGGACGCACAGGCAGCCTATGAGAGCGCCAACACGCTGAACTCGACCATTCTCGCCGGCACCAATTTCGTCCTGCATTCGGCAGGCTGGCTCGAAGGCGGGCTGGCCTCCTGCTATGAAAAATTCATGATGGATATCGACCAGCTCGGCATGACCCAGAAATTCTCCGAGGGCGTCGACCTGTCGGAGAACGGCCAGGCGATGGACGCCATCCGCCAGGTCGGCCCAGGCAGCCACTATCTCGGCTGCGACCATACCCAGGCCAATTTCCAGACCGCCTTCTACCGCTCGTCGATCGCCGACAACAACTCCTACGAGCAGTGGCTGGCCGAGGGCCAGAAGACCGCACCGCAGCGCGCCAACGATCTGGCGCGGCGCTGGCTGGAGGCATACGAAGCGCCGCACCTTGATGAAGGCATTGATGAAGCCCTGAAGGATTTCATCGCCAAGAAGAAGGGGTCGATGCCCGACGCCTTCACCTGAAAGGAGCCCGAGTCAGGCGGGGCTAAAGTCGCCAACATCATCCACAAGGAAGTCTGGCGGAGTGCCTTCTCCGATCCGGACAAGAAGGGATGATTGCGTGCGCGGCATGATCGACGAGATCACGGCCGCGCTTGGCGCCAACGGCCTCATCCTGCGTGGCGGCTTTCTCTTTCCCGATGACGAGGGTGGCCCTGATGGCGCCTCGAGTGAGCCGGCAAAGTCTGTCCTGCTGGTAGGGCAGGCGGGCGTCGCGCCTTGGCCGCATTTCCTGCGCTGGCGGGGCCAGCAGCCACAGGCGATCGCCGATCCGCTCGACACCTGGTCGCGGGAGGTCATCGGCGAGGTGGCGCAAGAGTTTGGTGCCCGCGTCGTTTCGCCGTCGGACAAGCCTTACCTGCCGTTCCAGCAATGGGCTGTTCGGGCGGAAGGGCTGAGGCCGTCGCCGCTCGGGATCCTCATGCATCCGCAATACGGGCTTTGGCATGCTTATCGCGGCGCGCTGCTGTTCGAGGACGAGATAACGCTTCCGGAATTTCGGGAGACGATCCATCTTTGCGACACCTGCGTCGACAAACCTTGTCTGAAATCCTGTCCGGTCGTCGCTTATTCGACGGATGGTTTCGCCTACCAGGCCTGCCTGGCGCATGTGCGGGGGGCGAATGGCGAGCCGTGCCGCAGTGGCGGTTGCCTCGATCGCAATGCCTGCCCCTATGGCGCGTCCTATCGCTATCCGCCGGAGGTCCAGGCCTTCCACATGGCTGCGTTCGCTGGTCTTTAGCGCATCACGCGATCCCGCACGAAATGTTGACCGCCTGGCTCAGGGAACGCCTTGCCGTGGCGGCTTGCGCGGATATGTATCGCGCATCTGGCAAACGGAGCACGCAATGATGAAGCAGGACCTTCACATCAAGACCCGTGACGGTGTGGCGAAGGCAGGCCTGTTCCGCTCGGCCAAGGTTTCTTCAGCCAAGGCTGGCGTCATTCTCTACCAGGACGCCTTCGGTCCGCGCCCGGCGCTTGACCTGATGGCGGAACGGCTGGCGGGCGAGGGCTATGCGGTGCTGGTGCCCGATCTCTTCTACCGCAATGCTCCTTATGGCCCGTTCGACGCCAAGACCGCTTTTGTCGAAGAAAGGACCAGGGCGCCGCTGATGGCGCTGGTCACCGGCACGACGCAGGAAATGACCATCAGCGACAGCGCCGCCTTTGTCGACGCGCTCGCCGGCGAAGGCGTCACGGGACCGATCGGCACTGTCGGCTATTGCATGGGTGGGGCGCGGGCGCTCAACGCCGCCGCGACCTACCCCGACAGGATCAAGGCCGCGGCCAGTTTTCATGGCGGCAACCTTGCCAGCGACGCCGCCGACAGCCCGCACCGCAAGGCGGCCTCCATCAAGGCGCGCGTCTATGTCGGCATGGCGGGCGTCGACCGGAGTTTTCCCCCGGAGCAGTCAACCAAGCTGGCCGAGGCGCTGAGGACGGCGGGAGTCGACCATCTGCTGGAGAATTATGCCGGCATGGCGCATGGCTGGTGCGTGCCCGACCACAGTGTCTACGACGAAGGGGGAGCCGAGCGTCACTGGAAACGGCTGACGGCGCTGTTTGCCGAGACACTGACCTGAGTCTCGTGTGGCTATTCCCGCCTGTTGGCTGCCCGATCCGTTCGCGGTATCAGGGCGGTCTCGCTGAATGAGCGGGAGCCGCGCGGGAACGATCAACCTGATGCAATCCTATGATGTCGTGATCATCGGCGCCGGCGCCGCCGGAATGATGTGCGCCGTGGAAGCCGCCAAGCGCGGCCGTTCGGTGCTGATCCTCGATCACGCGGCGGCACCTGGCGAAAAGATCCGCATCTCCGGCGGCGGCCGGTGCAATTTCACCAACATTCATGCGAGCCCGAAGAATTTCATCTCGAGGAATCCGCATTTCTGCATCTCGGCGCTCAGCCGCTATACGCAGCGCGACTTCATTGCGCTGGTCGAACGCCACGGCATTGCCTATCACGAGAAGACATTGGGGCAGCTGTTCTGCGACGGCTCGGCGCGCCAGATCATCGATATGCTGGTCTCGGAAATGCGGGGCAGGGGCGCCGAGCTGGTATTGTCGACCCGCGTCGAGGCTATCGGCAGAACCGAGGAAGGGTTTGAACTCGCCCTCTCCACGGGCTCGGTTTCCTGCCAGTCCCTGGTCGTGGCCTGTGGCGGCAAGTCGATCCCCAAGATGGGCGCGACGGGCTTCGGCTACGAGCTTGCAGAACGGTTTGGCCTTGCCGTCGTCGAAACACGGCCTGCCCTGGTGCCGCTGACCTTTGACGCAAAAACGCTTGAGCGGCTTTCGCCTTTGGCCGGAAACGCGGTCGACGCCGAGATCGCCTGCGGCAAGACGCGGTTTTCCGAGGCGATGCTGTTCACGCATCGCGGCGTCAGCGGGCCATCCATCCTGCAGATCTCCTCATATTGGCGCGAGGGTGATGAAATCCGCATCGCCATGCTGCCGGGCACGGATGTGGCTGAGCTCGTCCGCACCGCCAGGCGTGGCAATGGCCGGCAAGCGGTGCAGACCGTGCTGGCAAATCATTTGCCGAAACGACTGGCTCAGGCGATAGTCGAGCAAACCGGGCTGGACGGCAACCTCGCCGATCTTTCCGAGGCCCAGATCAAAACCGTCGAGGCCGCGGTCAACGACTGGCGCATCAAGCCAGCCGGCTCGGAGGGCTACCGGACGGCCGAAGTGACGCTCGGCGGGGTAGACACCAACGGCCTCGACCAGAAGACGATGCAGGCGAAGCTGATGCCGGGCCTGTTCTTCATCGGCGAGGTCGTCGACGTCACCGGCTGGCTCGGCGGCTATAATTTCCAATGGGCGTGGTCGTCGGGCTGGGCGGCGGGCCAGGCGTGTTGACATTCAGGTGAGGCCGGCCTGCCCTCACTCGGTACGCCCTGGACGCAAACGCCCAAATTCGAGAAAAATCTTTCCATCACCCCAAGGATTAGCCATTAGCCTTCGTCCAACAGGCAAATGATGGCGATGATGCTGGATGAGAGCGAAGCCTCCGACGCCGAACTGATCGGGCGGGCGAAGGGCGGAGACAGGGGGGCCTTTGGCAAATTGCTGGAGCGTCACTACGACTTCGTCTATCGCGCCGCCTATCGCTGGTGCGGCAGGAAGGCCGATGCCGAAGACATCGCCCAGGAAGTCTGTGTCAGGCTGGGCAAGGCGATCCGGGATTATCGCGGCAGCGGCGCGTTCACGACATGGCTCTACACCATGACGATGAACGCCGCGCGCGACACGATGCGCAAGACCCAGCGCGAGACGGTGAAGACCGAGGCCTATGGCGTCCATGCGCTGATTTCGGGCGAAGGCCCGGCCGAGGGTGAAGACCCCACCGAGGCGTTGTGGGCGGCGGTGCGGCAATTGCCGGACAAGCAGCGCGATGCCGTGATGCTTGTCTATGGCGAAGGCTTGAGCCACGCGGCCGCCGCCGAGGCGATGGCGATCTCGGAGACGACGGTTTCCTGGCACATCCATGAAGCGAAGAAACGGCTGAAGACGTTGATGCGTTCAGCCGGGGAAGTGTGACCATGGTCGACGACAACGAACTCAGAAAGCTGCGCAATGCAGCGGTACCGGCGCCGGACGAGAGCGCGAAGGCACGCGCCTTCGAAGCTGCCCTGCGCGCCTATGATCAGGAAAATATTTCCGCCGTCACCCAAGGATCGGTTGGCGGCCTTCGTCTCACGGAGCGAGCACAAAAGCTCTGGAGCGAGATCATGCAAAAGAAACTCATTGCCACGCCGGCCCTTGCCGGGCTCGTCGCCCTGCCGATCGCTGGATACGCCACCTTCCATTTGCTGAGGGAACAGCCGTCGCCGTTCGGCGGCGACGAGAAGATCACCGAGACGCTGGCCGACAAGCCGGCGACGCAGAAGCCAACCGTCGCCGAGCCGAAACAGGCTCCCACGGCGCTGGAGAAGGACAAGAAGGCAGACTTGGATGTGGAAAGCCGCGACGCCAGCGATGCACTTGCGCCGGCCGCACCGCCGAACTCCGAATCGGATGCCGCCGGTGGCGCAGCACAACCGGGCGCGCCGGTGAGCCCGACTGTATCGTCGAGGTTTGACCTAAAGACCTACAGCGGCAAGGAGGTGGAGTATGGGACTTTGCCAACCTCCAGGCCGGCCCCCGCACCCAGCGGCGAGGTTTCACGGGAGAGTGCCGGCCTCATGCCAAACGCGCCTAATGCCGCGCGGGCCAATCGCGTCCAGGGAGCCGAGCCCAAGCTTATGGCCCCGCAGCAGCCGGCGGCCATCCCGGCCGACCAGATCGCGCCGCAGGAGGAAAACCGCGATCGCGTCCAGGATTTCAAGACCAATCCCGTGCATGCGGCACTGCAAGACCCGGTCTCGACCTTCTCGATCGATGTCGACACCGCGTCCTATTCCTTCGTGCGCGGCTCGCTGAAGCAGGGCTACCTGCCGCAAGCCGACGCGGTCCGCGTCGAGGAGATGATCAATTACTTCCCTTATGACTGGAAGGGGCCGGAATCGGCCTCAACGCCGTTCAACTCGACCGTCAGCGTCATGCCGACGCCGTGGAACGCGCACACCAAGCTGATGCACGTCGCCATCAAGGGTTTCGACATCAAGCCGACCGAGCAGCCGAAGGCCAATCTGGTCTTCCTGATCGACGTGTCGGGCTCGATGGACGAACCGGACAAGCTGCCGCTGCTCAAGTCGGCGTTCCGGCTGCTGGTCAGCAAGCTGAAGGCCGACGACACCATCTCGATCGTCACCTATGCGGGCGATGCCGGCACCGTGCTGATGCCGACAAAGGTTGCCGAGAAGGACAAGATCCTCAATGCCGTCGACAATCTGCAGCCCGGTGGCTCGACGGCAGGCGAGGCCGGCATCAAGGAAGCCTACAAGCTTGCCCAGCAGTCCTTCATCAAGGATGGCGTCAACCGAGTGATGCTTGCCACTGACGGCGACTTCAATGTCGGCCAGACCGATGATGACGACCTGAAGCGGCTGATCGAGAGCGAACGCAAGACCGGCGTGTTCCTGTCGGTGTTCGGCTTCGGCCGCGGCAATCTGAACGATGAAATGATGCAGACCATTGCCCAGAACGGCAACGGCACCGCCGCCTATATCGACACGCTGGCCGAGGCCGAGAAGGTGCTGGTCGAAGATGCCTCCTCGACGCTGTTCACCATCGCCAAGGACGTCAAGATCCAGGTCGAGTTCAACCCGGACAAGGTGTCGGAATACCGGCTGATCGGCTACGAGACCCGGGCGCTCAACCGCGAGGATTTCAACAATGACCGCGTCGATGCCGGCGATATCGGCTCGGGCCATTCGGTCACCGCGATCTACGAGATCACGTCCAAAGGCGGTGGCGGCGAGCAGATCGATCCGCTGCGCTACGGCCAGGCGACGGTCAACAATGGCGGCGTCGCCAATGCGGACGAATATGCCTTCGTCAAGATCCGCTACAAGCTGCCCAACGAGGACGTCTCAAAGCTGATCACCACGCCGGTGACCTCGGCCAACGAGGTCGCGTCCTTCGATCAGGCCAGTACCGACCAGCGTTTCTCCGTCGCCGTCGCGGCCTTCGGCCAGAAGCTGCGCGACGAGGATGCGACCGCGAAGTTCGGCTACGACAAGATCATGGAGATTGCCACTGCCGCCCGAGGAGCCGACCCGTTTGGGTACAGGTCCGAGTTCCTTTCGCTTGTGCGCCTTGCCTCGGCGCTGGGCGGCAACCGGTAGTGGCGATGACGGCCGGTTTCTTTCAGATGATGGGATCGTTCTGATAACCGGCCCACGGGCGGGTGAGGCAGGCCGGCGAGGGATCTTTGCCCTTGCCGGCCTTTTTTCGGATCGGTCGATAATCAGGTGAGACCGGCCTGCAAACAGTGGCTTCCTGCGCTTCCGGTGCTCACGTACTTAAGTACGCTCCGCTCCGGTTCTCGGAAGTCACTGTTTTCGGCTCGGCCTGACCTGAATCTCAACCGATCCAGGAGCAGCGCGCAGGATCGTTAAATTGCTCGGCATTTCCGGTACCGGATCGCAATTTCCTCTCGCTACACCGGTCATGTCTAAGGCTTGAGGGAGCCGGAATTGAAAATCACAACCATCGCCAACCCGACTCCGCCGGCACGTGATGCTTCGGCGGGTTTATCAGCCCCGTCAGCCGAATCCAGACGCATCAGCGACGATGTCGCGCAGGCGCGCCACACCGCCATGTCGGCGCTGACCAATGACCGCTTCCGTGTCATGCTGGAGCAGATTTCTGATCCGAGCGCATCCGGTGCGCTGGCAACAATGCGCGGCGACAACGTGGTCGATTTCCAGTCGGCGCAGTCAAGCTACGCCGACAACAGCGAATAACCGCAAAAAGAAATCGCCTCAGGCGCGGCTGCGCCGCCGCTCGCGGCGCGCTTCGCTGGTCTCGGTGGTGTTTGCCGTCGCCACCTTGTTGCGCATCGGGCCAATGCGCTCGACGATTTTTTCGACGGTCGGGCGATCCGCCCTGGTGTGGGCGTCGAGCGCCTTGCGCATCGCGGCCAGATGCTGGAACGAGGTGCCGCAGCAGCCACCGATGATCTTGGCTCCGCCATCCACGGCGAGCCGGACATAATCGGCCATCAGTTCCGGCGTGCCGGAATAGTGGATCTCGGTGCCACGGAATTCGGGAATGCCGCAATTGCCTTTGACGATGACAGTCGCCTCCGGCTTGGCCTCGGTCATGTCGAGCAGCGAGGCCAGGATGTCGGAAGCGCCGACGCCGCAATTGGCGCCAACCCCGAGCGGCGCTTGCGACAGGCCGTCGGCGACGCCGTGGATGTCTTTCGGCAGCAGGCCCATCATGGTGCGGCCGGCGGTGTCGAACGAGCCGGTATAGGTGTAGGGCAGGCCAACGCGGATGGCGGCTTCGGCCGCCGCGCGGATCTCGTCGGGAGCCGACATCGTCTCGATCCAGGCGACTTCGGCGCCACCTTCCTTGAGACCCTCGATCTGCTCGGCAAAGGCGTCGACCGCTTCGTCATAGGTCATGGCGCCAAGCGGCACCAGCAATTCCCCTGTCGGACCGACCGAGCCGGCGACGATCACCTTGCGGCCGGCCTTGTCGGCGACAGCGCGGGCGATCTCGGCCGCGCGCTTGTTCAGCGCATGCACGCGGTCCTGCGCATGGTGCAGTTTCAGCCGGTGGCGGGTGCCGCCGAACGAGTTGGTCAGGATGATGTCGGCGCCGGCGTCGACGAAATTCTGGTGCAGGCTGGTGATGGTGTCGGGCGCGGTTTCGTTCAGCAGTTCCGGCGCCTCGCCGGCCTCCAGACCCATGGCGAACAAATTGGTGCCCGTGGCGCCATCGGCCAGCAGCACACCCTTTTCAGCCAGCAGCGCATCGATCGGATTGCTCGTCGTCATCGGATTGGCTTTCGTGTCCTGAACATGTCTTGGAATTCGAATAAGGATATAAAGAAGTCTTTATGTCTAGTCAATGAAAATGCGGTGCTGAGCGCTCAGGTAGAGCCTGATGCGAACGACATGCCGGCCAGGTTGCGCGCGAAGGCGGCCGCTTCGTGCGGATTGATGTCGGCGGCACGGATCAGATTGTCGAAATGTTGGGTCAGGGCCTGGACCGGCTGGGTGGCGTTCAGCACCACATACATGTCGCCGACATAGATCGCCGCGCGATAGGGGCCGAATATGGTCAGCGGGATCGAATAGCGCATGCGGCCATCATAAAGGAACAGGCGGAAGGTCGGGTAGAGGTCGTCGAGCAGCGTCGCCATATGGGCAAGCTGCTGCTGGCGGTCGGCCGCCGGGAAACGGTCCCACACACCGAGGCCGCGGGCGAAGATCTCCAGCGTGTGGCGCGGCATGCAGACTTCCATGTCGGTTTCCGGCCGCCGGTTGTACTCGATGCGGTATTGCGTTTCGCTGGCCTGCGCCAGTCGGCTCCTGTTGGTGATGTTGGCTTCGTAGTCGACGAGCGCGTGGGTGCGCAGGAGATCGGGAATGCCAGCCGGCACATAGCGGATCTTGGTGCCCGCCGCTTCCGCGAACCATTTGGCGAGCAGCGTGCGGTCGAAACCGTCGGGCGCTTCCTCGATCTCCAGGCTCTCGCGGATTTCGCCGGTCACGCCCTCGTCCTGGCTAAGACCAAGCAGCCAGTCTAGCGACACTTTGAATTCGGCGGCGATGTTGAGCAAGGTTTCGGCGCGCGGCAGGCGGGTCGAGGCACCTGACATCAGTTGCGACAGCGCCGACCTGTCGATGCCGACTGCTGACGCGAAAGCCGATTGGTTGAGGTCGGAGCGTGTCAGGAGTAGCTTCAGACGCTCCCGGAAGATTGCTGACAGGTCGCGCTTGTCCATCATCTCACTCCTTGGATCGGGAGGAAAATTTTTCGCCGAAGCGGCCGAAGAAGCGCTTCAGGCGTAAACGAATCCCCAAGACTGTTTACAATGTATAACATATGCAGCCAAGAATGCGCAGACGCAACATTTTGTGCACTTTGTCGCGTTGAGTGGAATCATATCTCCTGACACAATGCTGTCAGGAACCGGTTGGGGTTCCGGCGACTGAGGACAGTGGTCGATAGCATGACTGGCAAGAGCATCCGTCGAAGCAGCAGATCGGCCATCGAATGGCCGACCGTGGTTCTCGCTTTCTTCTGCTACGGCACATGGTTGGCCGCCGGCTTCTTCCTCTGGCCGTCATATCCCATAGCTGCACTGATCGTCATGGCCGTCACGCTGGCTTTGCAATCCTCTATCATGCACGAGGTGCTGCATGGTCACCCGACCCGCAACGGCCTCGTCAATGAAGCTTTCGTCTTCCTGCCGATCGGCCTTGCCTGGCCGTTCCGCCGTTTCAAGACCATTCACCTGCGCCACCACGCGGACGAGCGGCTGACCGATCCGCTCGACGATCCCGAGAGCTATTACCAGGCGCTCTGGATGCACGAAGAAATGCCGCCGCTGATGAAATTCGTGCTGAAGGTCAACAACACCATGGCCGGTCGCCTCGTCCTGGGGCCATGGCTGTCCTGCATCGGCTTCTTCATCGATGACGCCAAGCACGTGATTGCCGGAGACAAGGCGATCCGCAAGGCCTGGCTGCTGCATGCGATAGGCCTTGCCGTGGTGCTGCCGGTCGTGCAGTTCGGCTTCGGCATGCCGGTTTGGCTCTATGTGCTGGTGCCGGTCTGGCTCGGCCAGTCGCTGATCTCGATCCGCACCTATGCCGAGCACCAGTGGTCGGAGCATCCGGAAGGCCGCACGGTGATTGTCGAGCGCTCACCGCTGTCGTTCCTGTTCCTCAACAACAATCTGCACTTCGTCCATCACAAGAGCCCGACCATCGCCTGGTACCGGCTGCCGAAGCTGTTTCGTGACCGGCGTGAGGAATGGCTGCGGATGAACAATGGCTATGCCTATCCGAACTATTTCGCGCTGCTCAGATCCTATGCCTTCAAGGCCAAGGAGCCGATCGTGCATCCGGTTCTGCGGCGCGCGCCCGAGCCGGGCAGGGCGTTCAAGCCGCGCGTCAGGGCGCGCAGCATCAGTGGGCTTGGCAGCGCGCCGGTTCCCGCCGAACCGCCCAAGGAATAGTATCCGCGTGTAGAGTGGATAACGTGTCGGCCAATTCTGATTGGGCGCCGCGTTTTTGCGATCCTTTGTCCCGGCATGGTGGTTTGATATCGGCATGAGCGAATTGATTGCGGCGTTGCCGATGTATGACTGGCCGGAGGCGCGCGACGAGGTCGACGCGCAATGGGCGTCGTTGCGCGATTCATTCCGGCGAAGGGGTATCGATGCGCCGCAATCCATCGTGCGCCGCAATGGCGACCTGCCGCCGGTGCCGGGCGGCATTCGGGACGGTGAAGGTAAACTCGTCGCGCCCGATCCGGCGACGCTGCCGCCGGACGAACTCGATTTCCACAAGCTCTGGATGCATCCGGCGCTGCTGTTCGCGCAGACCTGCTGGGGGCCGATGGAACTCGGTCTGTCCCGGCATGTGCAGGTGGTCGGTCAGCCAAGCTATGACGCCTATGAAGGCGGGCAGGGCGAACTTTATTCGAGCGCGCTGGTGATGCGGTCGGGCGAGGGGCCGGAGGTTCGGTCGCCCACTGATGGCAAGGCCTTGCTGCCGCTCGATCTCATCCGGGGCAGGCGCTTCACCTTCAACAGCCTCGATTCCATGTCGGGCATCATCGCGCTGACACGCGACCTGAAAGCGGCCGGCGAAAACCTGGACATATTTTCATCGCACAGCGAAAGCGGCGGCCATCGCGACTCGATCGTGGCGGTCGCCGAAGGCAAAGCGGATGTCGCCGCGATCGATTGCGAAAGCTGGGCGCTGGCACGGCGTTTCGAGCCGGCGGCGCGCAAGATCGTGATCGTCGGCTGGACGGCGCGACGCAAAGGCTTGCCCTACATCACCGCCAGGACGACGCCGGAAAAGACCGTGCGCGCGATGCGCGAAGCGCTTGCCGGGCTAGCCGAGCAGCCTCGAATCCAACGGGTAGGTTGAAAGGTTTTCGTTGCCGGTGTCGGTGATCAGGATCTGTTCCTCGATCTTGACACCCTCACGCCCGCCAAGCCGGCCGATATAGCTCTCCACACACAGCACCATGCCCGGTTCCAGCACGCCGTCGGGTGTGTCGGATGTCCAGTCGCTGGCATGCGGCAAGGTCGGATATTCGTCGGCCAGTCCGACGCCGTGGTAGAGTACGCCGTAACGGGTTGGGAAGCAGTCTCCAGGCGGTACAGCCGAGCGTTCGACCAGTTCGTGAAACGAGACGCCGGGCTGCATCAAAGCGGTGTTGTACTCGATCTGGTCGGCGGCGATGCGGAACAGGTCGCGCTGTTCGTTGGTCGGCTTTGTATCGCCACAGAGCCAGGTGCGCGAGAGATCGGCGCAGAAGCCGTAAGGGCCGATCAGATCGGTATCGAAGGCGACGAGATCGCCCGCCTCTATGATCCGCGACGAGCATTCCTGGAACCACGGATTGGTGCGCGGTCCCGACGTCAGCAGCCGCGTCTCGATCCATTCGCCGCCGCGCGCGATGTTGCCGCGATGGAGTTGCGCCCACAATTCGTTTTCGGAGATACCGGGCTTGAGCGCCTGTTCCATCTCGCCCATCGCCGCCTCGCAAGCGACGATGGCGCGGCGCATGGCAAGGATTTCATCCGGCGACTTGATCAGCCGCGCGTTTTCCATCACCGCCTCGCCATTGCCGATGGAAATGCCGAGGCGGTGGAGTTCTTCAACGCCTTCCGGGTTGATGTGATCGACGGCGATGCGGTTGTTGCCGCCACCATGCTCCCTGACCAAATCGGCGATACTGGCGGCCCAGCGGCGGACTTTCTGCTCGGTCAGCTCGCCGCCATAAAGATACATCCACGAAACGGCCGGCCGAACTTCGTCGACGATGCCGGAATGATCGGACAGGTGCTCGCAGGAAAAGTAGTCGAACAGCACCACCGGACCCTTGGTGGCGACGAAGCAATGCCGCGTCGGATTGTGCGCGACCCAGAGCTGCATGTTGGTCGAGTCGGTCGCATAGCGGATGTTGACAGGATCATAGAGCAAGGCGCCGGCATAGCCGCGGCGCTTCAGCTCGGCGCGGATGCGCTCGAGCCGGTATTTTCGCATTGCCGGCAGGTCGGGCGCGGTAATACCCGCCGCCGCCCATTCCGCTTCGGCTTGCGCGCCATAGCCCAGCACATGCTGGTTGAGCGAAGCCGCCTTCTCGCGGGAGGCGTCGCGCAGCGCCTCGATCGAGCCTGATACAAACGGCATGATCTTGCGGTGTCGGCCGAAGCTTCCCTTTGGCGCCCCGCTGTCCATCCCGTCCTCAGGTCCGCATCTTCTCGCCGCTTGGGTCGAAGGGTGCCTCGACATTGATGCGGGCCGGACGCCGAGACCCAAGAATCTCGATTTCGAACAGCCCCGCGCTTTCATCCTCGGCAAGGGCGGCCGGCACATAGCCTTGCGCCATCGACTTTTGCACGTAGTGCGCATAGCCGCCCGACGTCACCCAGCCGACCACGCGCCAGTCGCCGTCGACGATGCCGCGCACGGCCGACGCACCTTCGGCGGCCTTCGAGCCACGTATTTCCTTGCCTGACGTGTCGAAGCGCGGCGCGCCGTAGCCATGCGGCTTTTCAACCGTGCCGTAATCCTTGTCGACCTTGGCCCAGATCGGCTCGTCGCCCATCACGTCGGCATCGGCGGCGTCGACGATGAAGGAGACGCGACGCAGCTTCGGCCCTTGCGCCTGTTCCTTGGCAGCGGCTTCACGGCCGATGAAGTCGTTCTTCTCGAGCTTGATGAAGCGGTCCATGGAGCCTTCGAACGGCCCGTAGATCGGCCTCAACTCGCGGAACCAGGTCGGGAAATTTTTTTCCAGGCGCATCGACAGCAAGGCGCGCATGCCGAAATCGACGATTCCGAATTCCTCGCCGGCGTCCTTGATCGCCTTGTAGACTAGGCGCTCATAGGCTGGCGCCATCCAGATCTCGTAGCCGAGGTCACCGGTATAGGTGATGCGGTTGACCATACAGGGCGCGCCGCCGACCGCCATCTCGCGGAAATCCATGAAGCGGAAAGCCTTGGTCGAGATGTCGATATCGACCAGCTTCTGCAGGAGGTCGCGCGATTTCGGGCCGGCGATCGACAGGCCGACGAGTGTCTGGTCGAAACGGTGGATGCGCACCGAACCATCCTTGGGCAGGTGCTTTTCGAACCAGCGCATGTGGTATTTCTGCGCTGCCGAAGAGCCCCAGATCATGAAGCGGTCTTCACCGGCCTTGGCGATGGTGAAGTCGCCGATCAGCTTGCCGAACTCGTTGATCATCGGTGTCAGCACGATGCGGCCGGTCTTCGGCATGCGGTTGGTCATCAGCCGGTTGAGGAACTCTTCCGCGCCCGGCCCCGACACTTCGTATTTGGCGAAGTTGGCGATCTCGGTGACGCCGACACGCTCGCGCGTGGCGCGCACTTCCTCACCGATCGGTCCAAAGTCGTTGGAGCGGTGGAAGGAGACGACGTCTTTCGGCTCGCTGCCCTTAGGCGCGAACCAGAGCGGGGTTTCGAGACCCCAGGAGTCTCCCATCACGGCATTGTTGGCGAGCATGGTGTCGTAGAGCGGCGTCGTCTGCGCCGGGCGGGCAGCCGGCAGTTCCTCGTTGGGGAAGCGGATCGAGAAGCGGCGCGAATAGTTTTCGCGCACCTTGGCGTTGGTGTAGCGCAGCCCAGCCCATTCGCCGAAGCGGGCGACATCCATGCCCCAGACGTCGAAGCCCGGATCGCCATGCACCATCCAGTTGGACAACGCCAGGCCGACGCCGCCGCCCTGGCTGAAGCCGGCCATGACGGCGCAGGCGCACCAGAAATTGGTTAGGCCCTGCACCGGGCCGACCAGCGGATTGCCGTCGAGCGCGAAGGTGAAGGGGCCGTTGATGATCTGCTTGATGCCGGCCTTTTCGATGCCGGGGAAATGCTTGAAGCCGATTTCCAGCGACGGCGCGATGCGGTCGAGATCGGGCGGCAGCAGTTCATGGCCGAAGTCCCACGGCGTGTTGACCGGCGACCACGGCTTGCAGGCCTTTTCATAGGTGCCGAGCAGGATGCCGTTGCGCTCCTGGCGGGTGTAGATCTCGCCCTTGAAGTCGAGCACACCGATCATTTCGCGGCCGGTCGACTTGTTGAACTCCTCGACCTCCGGCATCGGCTCGGTCAAGAGATACATGTGCTCCATGGCCAGCACCGGCAGCTCGACGCCGACCATGCGGCCGATCTCGCGCGCCCACAGGCCGCCGCAGTTGACGACATGTTCGGCGTGAACCGTGCCTTGTTCGGTGACGACGTTCCAGGTGCCGTCCGGCTGCTGTGTCAGGTCGACGACGCGGTTGCGCAGCACGATTTCGGCGCCGAGTTTTTTGGCCGCCTTGGAATAGGCAATGGTGGTCCCGGAGGGGTCGAGATGGCCTTCGACCGGATCCCACATGGCGCCGACGAAATTGGTCTCGTCCATCAGCGGGAACATCGCCTTGGCCTCGGACGGCGTGATCAGTTCGGTGTCCATGCCGAGATAGCGGCCTTTGGCGTGGGCAAGGCGCAGGAAGTCCATGCGCTCGGGCGTATCGGCCAACATCACGCCGCCGGTCAGGTGCAGCGAGCAGGACTGGCCCGAAATCTCCTCGATCTCCTTGTAAAGCTGGACCGTATAGGCCTGCAGCTTGGCGACGTTCGGATCGCCGTTCAGCGTGTGGAAGCCGCCGGCCGCATGCCAGGACGAGCCGGAGGTGAGCTCCGAGCGCTCGATCAGCATGATGTCGGTCCAGCCGGCCTTGGCCAGGTGGTAGAGCACCGAGCAGCCGACGACACCGCCGCCAATGACAACCGCTTTTGCATGGGATTTCATGAGGATAGTTCCGTTTTTGAAGAGATTGAATCGGAGGAATGGGACACGAAGACAAAGCGGAGGTCGGATACAGCGATGTTTTCGATCAGCTTGCCGTCAAGCGCGGCAAGGATGGTTTCACAGACGGAAGTGCGATGTTTCACGACGTCATGGCTCCAAAGGCGCAGGATCGAATAGCCCTGAGCGCGCATGAAGTCGTCGCGGCGGCGGTCATAGGGACTGTCCGCATGCTGGTGTCCGTCGACTTCGACAACAAGCCATTTTTCGCGGCAGGCGAAGTCAGCGTAGTAGGGTTCGATAGAGAACTGTCGCGTGAACTTGTAGCCGCCAAGCTTGCGGGCTTTTAGTTCGAGCCAAAGCAGTGCTTCCGCTTGATTGTCGCCTTGCCTGAGTTTTCTGGCTCTCTGGGTTGTGCCTGTTTTTCGGCGACTGCGCGTTTGAGGAGCGCCTTCCCCCACTCCGTCGCTGCTTCGCAGCGCCACCTCTCCCCCCTCGAGAGGAAGGGAGCCAACTGGGCTAGGCTCGCGCTTTTCCTCTCCCCCGTCGATCGGGGGAGAGGTGTCGAGCGAAGCTCGACGGAGTGGGGGTCGACTATTCATCG